>JAWOIA010000041.1:0-44818 GCA_046484885.1 Desulfosarcina sp.
CTGGTTGACCGTGCTGCTTCTTTTTTTGGCCGTTTTTCCTCTTCTGTTCAAAAACTATTATTTCTATGTGGCCAATTATATGGCCATTCATGTGATTGTGGCCATCGGTCTGAATCTGCTGGTGGGTTATACCGGCCAGATCTCCTTGGGGCACGCCGGATTTTTCTGCATCGGCGCCTACGGAACCGTCACCCTGATGGCCAATCTGCAGTTGCCTTTCCTGGTGGCGGCCTTGATCGCCGCGGTTTTCGGTTTTTTGCTGGGGCTGCCGGCCCTGCGTCTGGAAGGTCCCTATCTTTCCATCGCCACCCTGCCTGTTTCATGGAATGACGCTGTGGGGCCGCCGCTCCTTTGCCGGACGTGAGGAGATGGCCCATCGCCGCAAAGTCGAGGAGATCATTGATTTCCTCGACCTGCAGGCGGTTCGCAACCAGCTGGTGGGCATGCTGCCCTACGGCACCCGCAAGCAGGTGGAGTTGGCCCGGGCCCTGGCCCTGGAACCGGAACTGCTGCTGCTGGATGAACCCTGCGCCGGCATGAATGTTGAGGAAAAGCAGGAGATGATCTTCTGGATCAAGGATATTCAGGATGAACTGGGCATCACCATTTTGCTGATTGAGCATGACATGAATATGGTGATGGACATTTCGGACCGGGTGCTTGTGCTCAACTTCGGCCGCCCGATTGTGGAGGGAACACCCACAACCGTTCAATCACACCCCGAAGTGTTGAGCGCCTACCTGGGAGAAGACACACCCGTTGCCACCTCTGCTTGAAATTAAAAATATCGAAACCTACTACGACCTGATCTACGCCATTCGCGGCGCCTCACTGGCAGTGGAAGCGGGAACGATCACGGCCATTTTGGGCAACAACGGCGCCGGCAAATCGACGGTTTTAAAAACAGTCATGGGCCTGATCGCGGATCAACCGGAAAAAGGCACCATTGAATACAAGGGACGACACATCGACGGTCTGGACCCCGAAGCGATCGTGCGGCTGGGCATTGCCTACGTACCGGAAGGACGGGAGGTGTTCGAGGAGTTGACGGTTCGTGAAAACCTGCTGCTAGGTGCCTACACCCGTCGCCAAACCGCCGATGTGCGCCACGATCTGGAAACAATCCTCGCCTACTTTCCGCTCTTGAAGGAGCGCATCAACCAATGGGCCGGCACCCTTTCCGGCGGCGAACAGCAGATGCTGGCCATCGGCCGGGCGCTGATGAGCCGGCCCAACCTGCTCTTTCTGGACGAGCCTTCCCTGGGCCTGTCGCCCTTGCTGGTCAAAGAAATTTTCAAGATTATCCAGGCCATCAATGCCGCGGGCGTCACCATCTTGCTGGTGGAGCAGAATGCACGCATGGCTTTGTCGATCGCCAACACCGGCCTTATCCTGGAAAACGGCCGGTTTGTTATGAAAGGCGCTGCGGCCGACCTGATGCAGGACAAGGACGTGCGGGAGTTTTACATGGGCATCCGATCCGAAACCTCGGCCAAGGGATATCAACGCTGGAAACGTAAAAAAGCCTGGAGATAAGCGCGTGCAGGAAACAACCGTACCCCAGGTCTTTCACCGAACCGTCGACCGGTATGGAGCGCGCACGGCCCTGCGCTATAAAAGCTACGGCCTGTGGCGGGACATCTCCTGGCGCCAGTACGAGGATCGGGTCAAAACCGTCGCCATGGCCCTGATTGACCTGGGACTGCAGGTCGGTCAACGCGTAGCCATCATCGGCGACAACTCGCCGCAATGGGTCGTCGCCGATCTGGCGGTCCAATGCTGCGGTGGTGTGGCCGTGGGCATCTACGCCACCAGCGCCTGGCCCCAGGTAGAGTACGTGATCGACCATTGCCGGGCGCGTTTCTTTTTTGTGGAAAACGAAGAACAGCTTGATAAATGGCTGATGTTTCGTGAGCGCACATCCCACCTGGAGAAAGTGATCGTCTGGGAGACAAAGGGATTGCGCCAGTTCAAAGACCCCCAGCTGATGTCCTTTGACGAACTGATGGAACTGGGCCGAGAGGCGGCCCAAGCGACATCACCGATCTATGACGCCCGCCAGGCTGCGGTTGCACCCGATGATGTGGCCGCCCTGATCTACACATCGGGCACCACCGGCCCGCCCAAAGGAGCCATGCTCTCCCATCGCAACGTCACCTGGATGGCCCAGGCCGTCGCTCGCGACAACCCCATTGACGGCCATGACGAGGTCCTCTCCTTTTTGCCCTTGTGTCACATCTTCGAGCGCCTATTTTCCGTTTTTGCCCATATCACCCACGCTTACACGGTCAATTTCATTGAACGCCCCGACACGGTCACCGACAATATGAAGGAGGTCTCCCCGACCATCGGTTACGCCGTGCCGCGCATCTGGGAAAAATACTTTTCGGCCATTCACATCCGCATATCGGATGCCACCTGGTTCAAGCGCCTGGTGTTTTACGCCGCCCATGGCATCGGTAAACGGCGCGCCGAATTGAAACTGGCCTTCAAGAAAGTGCCCTGGCACATGGATGTGTTGTATGCCCTGGCATATGCGGCCGTGTTTCGCAAACTCAAGGAGCGCCTTGGTTTTGAACGCATGCGCATCGCCTATTCGGGGGCCGCGCCCATCAGCGCCGATGTGCTGCGCTTCTTTCAGTCCATCGGCATCAACCTGGTTGAAGGTTACGGCCAGACCGAGGGCACCGGTGTGACCTGCCTGTCGCGGGCCGATCGCGTCAAACTCGGCACCGTCGGCCCCCCCCTGCCCGAAACCGAGCTTAAAATCGCCGCGGATGGGGAAATCCTCGTCAAATCGCCGGGGGTGTTCAAAGGTTATTTCAGCAATCCCGCCGCCACGGCTGAAACCCTCAAGGCCGGCTGGCTGGTCACCGGTGATGTGGGCACACTGGACGAGGACGGTTATCTTAAAATTACCGATCGAAAAAAAGATATCATCGTCACCTCCGGCGGGAAAAACATAACCCCCCAGTATATCGAGAACAAACTCAAAGCCAGCGTCTACATCAACGACGCGGTGGTGATCGGGGATCGCCGCAACTATCTGACCTGTCTGATCATGATCGATGAAGACAACGTGGTCAAATACGCCCAGGATCACAAGATTCAGTTTTCCACCTACAAGGACCTGACCCAAAGCCCTGAAATTTACGAGCTGATAAAAAAAGCGATCGATCAGGTCAACCAAACCCTGGCCCGGGTGGAAACGGTGCGCCGATTCACCATCCTGCCGAAAAAACTCTATGAAGAGGACGGCGAAGTAACGCCCACCATGAAGGTTAAACGCAAATACGTTTATGATGCATTCCAGGATCTGATTGAGGCGATGTATCGCTGAACGCGATCCTTAAAAATGCCCCCATTCGGCGAAGCGCTTTTCCCGGCCCACTGCGGCCCCGTGGTTGACTACCGGTACAGCGGCTCGGCAATGCCCAGCGGCGTAACGCGCCACGGCGTCCAGACCAGGCCGATCTCACGCACGCTGATGTCGGACTTGCGCGGTGCGATCTCCTCGGCTTCGATGGGCAGTTCGTCGGCATGGAAGCGGCGTTCGACCCCCTTGATGGCCGCCTGAAACTCCTGCTCGAGTTCAGCCAGGCGCTCCTGCTGGACCGTCAGCTCCTGTTCGGCCCGCGCAATCTCCGCTTTGCGCCCGGCAGAGCGCTGAGCCTGGTTTGCAGTGCTGGCGGCTCGGCCGATGTTGGTCGCAGTGGTGACCTTACGCCCCATTAACGCCCCCAACAGGGTCGTCCCGAAGGAGAGCGCCGTCTGGACCCGTTGCTGGCGAAACTGGGCCGCATTGCGGTCGCGCCGGTCCTCGGCCCGGCGAACCCGATCCTGGATCGCCTCGAAACGCTTGGCGTAGCGCGTGCGGATCGTTTCGATCTCCAGGTCACGCTGTTCCCTGGCCTGGTGGGTCAGGCGCCCCCGGAATTCGCCTTCCCGCTCCCCTTCCCGCGACCAGGCTTTCAACGGCGGACAATGGAAAATGCGCAGCGGGCAACTCTGAAAGAGATGGGTTTGCAATTCCCGGGACCAACCGGCGTACTGTTTCAGGTTTGACCCGGCCACGGGCAGTTCGTCATGGCCGCCGGGCGCCGGCGCCTCGGACAGGAGGTCCAGCCCGTCGGCATCGACCACCTGCGCGTCGTGCCAACTCAGATTGCGTCCGGAGTCGGCAAAGGGGACAAAGCAAGCCTGACTGGACCAGACATCGGTTTTGGAACGGGTGTGCACGTAATGCAGCCGCGCCAGACCGAGTACAAACGGCCGATAGACCAGCCGATGACTGTTGCCCGCCGCTTCGCGCAGGCCGACATAGTGCTGGGAGATCTGCGGGGGCAGCAGCGGCGGCACGGCCATGGTCGCCGCCATTGCTACGGCCGGCGCCGCCGGCGGGGGTGCAATGGCCGGTATGGGCCGCGCCCGTTTGCGCGACGCCATCAGCTCTTGAATCTGCGGCCGGGTAAGTGGTCCGCGCAGGTAGGAGAGACACCAGCGCGTCTGGAATATCGTGGGCGCCTGATCATGCACATTGTGCAGCAGGAAAACCCGGTTGCCCAATCCGGAAAGAATCGAATCCAGCATCTTGCGGTCAAAACGCGCCCCGGACGCGGTCGAGGCGCCTTCCAATCCGTCGAGCACCCGCATTTTGTCCCGCTCCGTCTGCAGACGGCCGATAAACCAGGTACCGGCGTTGGCGAGTCCCTTGTAATCCAGATCGACCGGGTTCTGCGTGGCCAGCAACACCCCCAGCCCGTAGGCGCGGGCCTGCTTGAGCAGCGTCAGCATGGGCAATTTACTGGGCGGGTTGGCCGAGGGCGGGAAATAGCCGAAGATCTCGTCCATATAGAGCAGCGCCCGCAGGCTCGACGTGCCGGGTTGGCTGCGCGCCCAGGAAAGCACCTCGTTGAGCAAGATTGTCACGAAAAACATGCGCTCGGCATCGGACAGGTGGGCTATGCAGAGAATGGCAATCCGCGGCTTGCCCTCGGGCGTGTAGAGCAGCCGGCCCACGTCCAAAGCCTCGCCTTCCATCCAGCCCGCAAAGCCGGGCGAGGCCAGCAGGTTGTTGACGCGCATGGCCAACACCACGCGGTCTTTGGCCGGGAAGACGCTTTCGAGATCGAACACACCCACCTTGTCGAAAGGCGGCGCCTGGATCTGCCGAATCAGCGCCGTCAGGTCCAGGTCGTGTCCGGCGGACCAGCACCGGTGCAGGATGCTGGCCAGCAGGATATGCTCCCGGCTGGTCACCGGGTCCGCCTGAATTCCCAAAAGCGCAAGCAGTCCCCCAACAGCCGACGTCACGCAATCGCGCATGGCCTCGGCATCCTGTACGATCGAGGCGCAGGGGGCGCCAAAGGAGCGCAAGACCGTCAGCGGCAGCCCGGCATTGCCGCCCGGCGTGTAGATCGCGATATCGGCCGCATTGCGAAAGCGATCGATGCGGGCGCCGTCCTGGCCCCACTGGGCCAGTCCCTCTTTCCAACGCCGGGCCGTCTCCTTGGCATAAGCGTCGAGCGCCATCCCCTTACGCGCCGCCTCGCCCTCCTCGATCCAGGGCCGGAAGTCGGCCGGCTGCAGCTCGGGGAAAGTCAACAGCAGGTTGCCCAGATCGCCCTTGGGATCGATCGCAATCGCTGGGATCCCATCGATGGCCGCTTCTTCCAGCAAGGACAGGCACAACCCGGTTTTTCCGCTGCCTGTCATCCCCACGCAGACCCCATGGGTGGTCAGATCCTTGGAATCATAAAGCAGCAGGTCCTCCCGCAGGCGCCGCGCATGCATGTCATAGGATCGACCCAGATAAAAAACGCCGAGCTTTTCAAAATCCTGCAACCCCATCGGACCCTCCTGTCGGAATGGAATCGTCATCACCCGCGCCGCCCCAAAACAAGGCTGGATAGTGGGCACCCAACTTCAACTCAATTCAAAATGGCTCACACTTATGCTTTCAATTATTTGCCGGCTTGGGAGAAAAGACGGGATGTGAGCCGACAATAGCCCCGTATTGCAGATTGTGTCAAGAAATTGATTGGTTATCTGTTCAATCCGACAGGTTCGGCCATAATTTTCCCCCAGTTTGATCGACCGTCAGCAAGATCGGTGGACCGTCGGGGAACGACGACCGTCTATTTCAATCGCAGGGATCGCAACCGCCGTCCAACCACTGATTGATTCCCACCGGTTTTGCATTTTGATGATCCGTTCCTATTCTTGGTTACACCGCCATTCGTCCAGACTGCAATGGCCGTTTCGAACCACGGCCATTGCACCCGAGTCGGGGCGGTTGTACCGCATCCAGGTGGCGCCTGCCGTCAAGCGGGCATAGTGTCTTTTTTTTACGGGTTGCCCGGATTTCAAATACACGGTTGCACTGGATGCGCACCTTGGGGGCTACCACAAACTGCAAAGGAGAAGCCCGATGAAAGCCTTATTCACTTTTCTGTTGATTTCAGTCCTGGCATCCGCGGCCGGTGCAGAGGGAAAATGGGTGACCTACCAGGTCAATGGCATGCCTTACGAAGGGTATTACACCAGTGCTTCGGCCAAGGCTCCGCTGATCCTGTTAATCCACGACTGGGACGGTCTGACGGACTATGAGGTCCAACGTGCCGAAATGCTCGCCGCCATAGGATATTCAGTCTTCGCGGCTGATCTGTTCGGGGCCGGGGTGCGCCCAACCAAATTGGAGGACCGGCGCCAGCATACCGGTGAGCTGTATACCGATCGTGAGAAAATGCGCGCGCTGATGTTCGGCGCGCTGAAAGCCGCCCAAGCTCAGGGAGGCGACATCGACAACGCCGTGGCGGTTGGCTACTGCTTCGGCGGCGCCGCGGTGTTGGAATTGGCCCGCTCCGGAGCCGATTTGAAGGGCTTTGTCTCTTTTCATGGCGGGTTGGGCACCCCGGAAGGGCAGGACTATTCCCAAACCAAGGGACAGTTGCTGATCCTGCACGGCACGGCCGACACCGCCATCACCATGGCCGATTTTGCCCAGTTGGCCCAAACGCTCGAAGCCCATGGGGTTGCGCATGAAATGACCACCTACGGCGGGGCACCCCATGCCTTCACCGTCTTTGGTGAGGAACGCTACCGGGAGGATGCGGACCGGAAATCCTGGAAACGGTTCACGGATTTTTTGGACGAGACGCTGCGGTGACCCATTGGTAAGCCATCGTGCATGGGGTTAGGCCCAGCCCCGTGGTCGGCCGTGAATCATCGCGACCGACCATGCCCTGGAAACGGCCCCTTGCGCCCGATCATCCAGGGGGGAAGATGGTGTGCGGGTATCCCGCCGCAGGGTGCCCCCCCAACGGTTTTCAAGGGCTCAGGGCACACTTTAGGATTCAGGGCCGGTCGGCGTCCTTGACCTTGGAAGCGCCCGGAATCAAGGTCTGGGTGGCAAGGATCCCGTCGATGAGGCGAACCTTTTCATGGACGAACTGGCCGATAATCTCGGCATCGGAGGAGAGCAGATCCCGGGTCAGGGCAATCTTCACCAGAATATCGATGCTTCCATGGATCGAATGAACCTCCCTGACTTCGGGCAGGGCAAAGAGCTTGTCGACGATCTTCAGCTCGTGCCTGGCTTCCACGTTCATGGTGATAAAAGCCGTGATGCTGCGCAGCATTTCCGGGTACTCTTCTTTGTTCACGTTGGTCATCTTTTTCCTGAATGCCTCCATCTCTTTGGGAATGAGGGTTTCGATCCCGATGCCATAGCGGCGTGAGCGCCCCTTCTCCCAGTGATGAAAGGAGATGTACGCGTACAGATCGTCCAGGGTGCGTCCCGGAAACGAGGCCAGCAGGTTGCCCTTCTCGATGATGCCGATCATGGGCCGGTAGATGG
Source organism: Desulfosarcina sp. (assembly GCA_046484885.1). Lineage (GTDB taxonomy): Bacteria > Desulfobacterota > Desulfobacteria > Desulfobacterales > Desulfosarcinaceae > Desulfosarcina. The sequence continues at coordinate 7,859 of JAWOIA010000041.1, forward strand.
TGTGATACCAGTCTTCGGCGGCCTCTTTCATGGTAGCGCCGGGTTTCTCACCCCCGGCAAGAAAGGCCCGGTGGGCTTCCACCTGTTCGAGCAGGTACGGGAACTGGCCGACCTCCGAGATCTCGATGGGGTGGCTCAAGCCGGTCTGCTCCGTAAAGGCGCTCTTTTCGCGGTAAATGATGTTTTCCAGGGTATGGCTGGAGGGGATGAATTCGAGGATTTTGGCCAGAATCTCGTAACGGTCGAACTCCTTGGCCGCGGCGATGCGGTGGTTGCCGTCCAACACGTAGTACTCGTCTTTGATTTTGTACAACTTGACCGGCGGCAGGGATTTGCCTTCCCGCATGGCCCGTTTGACGCTGATAAGCCGATCCGGCGGCACGTGATCCTTGAGTTTGAACTGGCTGTCGAAGTCATGGTAGCGGCCCACACTGCCGACGATCTGGTCCAGGGGCACGCTGCAGATACCCCGGTCGATATGGTCAAACGCGCCTTGGCTGGCCTGGTTTTCGCGAAAGCATTTGGTCTCGCTATTGCGCTTGCCACGCCACCATCGCTTGATCGTATCGGTCAGTTTAAGCATCGTTGACCTCCAGCAGATGACAGGCAAACGTATTGATCACACGCGTCCGGCCCACCAGCGTCACCCGTTGGGATGGGTCGGCAAAGTGGGCGTGAATGTGACCATGGATGAAATAGCGGGGCCTGAATCGACTGATGAGCTGCAAAAAGCATTCAAACCCTCGGTGGCACCGGTCTTCGGCGTCGTGGATATGCCGGGGCGGCGCATGGGTGATCACAATATCCACGCCCCTGCCGAACCACAGCAGCGGCCACATGCGCCAGAGCATTCGACGCATCTGATACTCCCGGTACTGGATCGGTCCGCCATTGTACCAGCGGGAACCCTCCAGTCCCATGATCCGAAGCCCCTGGAACTGGATCCGCCGCTGGTGGATGTCCGTGCATCCCACGGGCGGCGCACTGCGGAAGCGAATGTCGTGGTTGCCCCGCACGTAGAACAACGGCGCATCCAAACGCTGACGAAGGGAGGAAAGGTACTCCGGCGGCAGATCACCGCAACTCAGAATCAGTTCAACCCCGCGGAACCGGGAAGGGTCAAAGCGATCGGATAATTCCGGAACCACGATATCGGAGATCGTAAGGATTTTCATAAAGGTCTCACTGCTGCCGTGGGCCGGCACCCGTTCATACCGACCCGGGATGATCCGGCCGGGCCAACCTACCCTTTTGCGCTTCACTTGTAAACGCCCCTTGACGCGGTGTCACTGGATTGGTGATAATGCCCGCAACGTTCTCACCGACCCGGATCGTCAACCGAGGGCCGCCGGCCATAACCCCGCCAGGAGGAGACCCATGACCCGAAATTCATCCGCCGACTACAGCGCCCTGGACCGACCCGAGGTGTTGATGTCCCTCTTCCACCCGCGAAAAGCCGCCGGCCCCCGGGATGGCAATGGGCGTTTTCAGGAACGGTTGATCCCGGTCGAAGCCACCGTCCGGGTCGGTGCGCGCTTTTACACCCCCCACCCCAACGGTCCCGCTGTTCTCTTTTTCCACGGCAATGGTGAGATTGTCTCGGATTACGACGATATCGCCCCGCTTTTCAATCAACTGGGCCTCAACTTCATCGTAGTGGATTACCGCGGTTACGGCTGCTCCGAGGGTGAACCGACCGTCTCGGCCATGATGGCCGACTGTCACCGGATTCTGGATTTTACTGAAACCTGGTGGTGCGAAAACGGCTTCACCGGCCCACTGGTGGTGATGGGCAGATCCCTGGGAAGCGCACCGGCACTGGAACTGGCCGCCACATGCCAAGACCGGATCGACGGCCTGATCGTCGAAAGCGGCTTCGCCTGGTCAGGGCCGCTGCTGCGACTGCTGGGGGTGGATCCGGAACGGATTGGGTTGGATGGGTCCAACGGCTTCGACAACATCGACAAGATTCGGCTGTTCGCCAAACCGACGCTGATCATTCACGCCGAGTTCGATCACATCATCCCCTTTGAAGCGGGTCAGGCCTTGTATGACGCCAGCGGCGCCGCCGACAAAGTGCTGGTCAAAATCCCCGGCGCCAATCACAACGATATTTTCATGCGCGGCCTGGAGCGCTACCTGGATGCGATCACCGCAATGGTGCGCCGTCTTCCCCGCACCCAACACGCGAACCCCCGCTGACCCCAGCGCCGCCGGACCGGAGGCGATCAGATATTCTGACCGATGTAGCTGGCAGAGAGTTTGAGATACTGTTCAACCGATCGCTCAAACCGATCCATGGTCCGGCCGGCCAGTTCTTTTTTAACAACGGCCGGCGTTCCGGCCACCAGCTGGCGCGGGCCGACCCGCATGCCTTCCCGCACCACAGCACCGGCGGCCACCACACTCTGCGCCATCACCTGGGCGCCGTTGAGCACAATCGCACCGATTCCCACCAGGCTGCCGGCTTCGATCGTACAGCCGTGAACCACGGCGTTGTGCCCAACGGTGACATTGTCTCCAATCAGGGCCGGATAGCCGAAATCGGTGTGAACGGTGCAGTTATCCTGAATGTTGGTGTTGGCGCCGATGCGAATCGGGGCCATATCTCCCCGCAGCACTGCATTGAACCAGACGCTGGCGTTGTCGCCGATGGTGACATCGCCGATGACGACTGCGCTGGGTGCGATAAACACGTTTTTCCCGATGGTGGGGACAATTCGATTATATTCGACAATCATTATCGCCTCACGGCTTCTGTGCAGCGTCATCTATGAAATCCGGCAACCGGTCCGCCTGGAAGGATGAGACGCATCATAGCGCCGATACCGGCCCTTGCGCAAGGGAAAAGCCGCCCCGACCATGGGTGCCCTGCCGACCGGCCCCGAGGACCGTATCGGCGCCAAACAGCGCAAAATGATACGCAAAAGTTCTTGCGACCGCCAGCCCAATCAGGTTAGGATGGCCCAATGAACATCCATTCCATCGGCGGCGAGTTTGCTCTGATCGAGCGCCTGGCCCGACACGCGCCGGTCACCCACCCTGACCTGGTGGCCGGAATCGGTGACGATGCCGCCGTCATTGACGGAGGCCGCAGCGATGGCCACTACCTGCTGGCCACCACCGATATGCTGGTGGAAAACCACCACTTCCGGCGGGACTGGGCGACCCCCCGGCAAATCGGAATCAAATCCGTAGTCTGCAATGTCAGTGACATTGCCGCCATGGGCGGAACCCCCACGTTTATGTTCGTTTCCGTGGCCCTTGCGCCGCACACCGAAGTGGACTGGGTGGAGCGCCTTTACGAGGGCATGGCCGAGGCCTGCCGGCGCCATGGGGTCGTGTTGGCCGGAGGCGATACCGTCACCGGCGAGTCGATCACCATCAGCATCACGCTGCTGGGGAGCGTATCGCCGCCAAACCTGCGTTTGAGAAGTCACGCCCGCCCTGGAGAGCTTCTGTGTGTCACCGGCCATTTAGGTGGCTCCGCGGCCGGCCTGGCCCTGCTGGCCGCCGGCATGGAGGCACCCGACGACCTGAGAGAGAAACACCTGGCCCCGGCCTGCCGCTTGGATTTGGTGCCGGCGATTGCCCCGCTGGCCCGCGCCATGATCGACATCAGCGACGGCCTGGCCGCTGAGGTCAATCATATCTGTGATCAAAGCGGCACCGGTGCCGAAATTGTCGCAGCGGAGGTCCCCATTCACCCCTCCGTTCGCACAGCCGCGCAGCTGACCGGCAACGATCCCCTCGATTTTGCGCTGTCGGGGGGCGAGGATTTCGAACTGCTCTTCTCCATTTCACCCCCCAATCACCGACGCCTGGCGGATCGAGGCGTGCCGGTGACCGTAGTCGGTCGGGTCACCGAAGCGGCCTCAGGCCGCATCCTGACACACTGCGATGGCAAACAAACCATTCTTGCCGGTGGCTACGACCATTTTTCCTGCCGGCAGGCCGACGCAGCGGGCGCTGACTGACCAGTTGCCGGTCGGATGGGCACTCGTTAACGATCGGCCACGCTGGCGCGACGATCAGGGCGAATCCCGTTCTTCCAGGTCCTCCCAGCGTGAAAAGGCCCTTGCCAATTCATGCTCGACCTGCTCCAGCTCCGCTTTGACTGCGCCGGCCCGCCCGCCGGCCTGGCGGTAAAAACCCGGGTCCGACATGATCTGAAACAGTTCCTGCCGGCGGGCTTCCAGGAGATCGATGCGACCAGGCAGCAGATCCAATTCGCGTTTTTCCATGTACCCCAGTTTTTTTGAGCCGGCCGGCGACGGAAACGCTCTTTTGGGGCGATCCGACGGCGGCGGTTCAGCCCGGGACAGCGCTCGGGGCTGCCGCTGAATCAGCCAGTCGTCATAACCACCGGCATAGGCGTCGACCCGGCCCGACCCTTCGAATACCAGGGTGCGGCTGACCACGTTGTTGATAAAAGCCCGATCGTGACTGACCAACAGCACCGTGCCGCTGAAGCCCATGATCAGTGCTTCCAGGAGTTCCAGGGTCTCCACATCCAGGTCGTTGGTCGGTTCGTCCAGCACCAGCACGTTGGCCGGACGGGCGAACAACTTAGCCAGCAGGAGCCGATTCTTCTCTCCTCCGGAGAGCACGCGCACAGGCGTCCGCGACCGTTGGGGAGAAAAAAGAAAGTCCTTGAGGTAACCGATCACATGGCGCCGTTTTCCGCCCACATCCACCTGATCGCCATCTGGGACGATATTTTCCTGAACGGTCCGGTTCTCATCCAGCTCCCCCCGCAGCTGATCATAGTAACTCACCGCCAATTGGGTTCCATGCCGGATGCGGCCGTGCTGCAGCGGCTGCGCGCCCAGCAAGAGCCGAATCAGGGTTGATTTTCCGGCGCCGTTGGGCCCCAGGATACCGATGCGGTCTCCCCGCAGGATGGTACAGGAGAAATCCTTGACAATGACCCGGTCCCCATAGGCAAAGGTCAGATTGGCCGCTTCAATGACCCTTTTGCCGCTGCGTTCGGCCTCCTCCAGGGTCATCTGCGCCTTTCCGTCCGGCTCCCATCGGCTCTGGCGGATGTCACGCAGCATATCCAGCGCCCGCACCCGCCCTTCGTTGCGGGTGCGACGGGCCTTGACCCCTTGACGGATCCACGCCTCTTCGGCGCACAGCTTCTTGTCAAAACGGGCATTCCGCTTCGCTTCAGCCTCCAGGCGCTCTTGGCTGCGCTGCAGAAAAGCGTCGTAGCCGCAGTTCCAGGAATAGAGATTGCCCCGGTCAATCTCGACAATTCGGGTGGCCAGGCGACGGATCAACAATCGATCATGGGTGATCAAAACCAGGGTGCCGGTCCATTTGAGCAAAAAACGCTCCAACCATTCGATAGCCACCACATCCAGGTGGTTGGTGGGTTCGTCCAGGAGCAGCAGATCCGGCTGCACCGCCAGAGCCGCCGCCAACAGCACCTGGCGCTTCATTCCAGCCGAAAAGGTGCCCACGTCCCCATCGGCGGGCAGGTTCATCTGCGAAATGATGCGCGTCACCTGCTTCCGGGCCTGCCAGCCCGCTTCGCCATCCGCCATCGCCCGCGGGACCCTGGGTCCGATGCGGCTGTCATCGACGCCAGGTCCTGCGCCGGAGGCGATGCGGGCGGACGGACCGGCACCCTCAAGGCCCATCGCCCGGCAGATCGCATCCATCACCGTCCCATGCAGGTCTTCGGGGATACCCTGGGCCAAGCCGCTCAGCCTGACACCCTGGGCCCGTTTCACGTCACCGCTGTCCGGCGGCAATTCCCCGGCAATAATTCCCATAAGGGTGGATTTGCCGGCGCCGTTTCTGCCCAGCAGACCGATCCGCTCCCCAGGCGCCACGGTCAGGTTCACCCCGTTGAGCAGGGGCGTCAAACCAAAGCTGATGCTGACATCACTTAGACCAATCAAAGCCATGGGGGATCCAATCTTGACAGTCTCGTAAAAAGTCAATTTTGAGCGCCATTGAGGGTTGCGGGGGAAGAAGCGATTTTGGGGAAGGCGTTAAAAATTGCAAGCTGTTTGAGGAGCTTGCGACGAGTTCTTGCAATTTAGCCGCCACCAAAATTGCGCCCCGAAACCCTCACGAAGCGAAAAATTCGACTTTTTACGACCTTATCAATCTTAGGGTGGTTGCGGTTTCGCTGCGACCGCGGGTTGAACCGTAAAGGATCCATACCCGCAGGGCCAGGCGTCGTCCGGCCTCTGAAAAGGGCTCTTGGCCGAACCGTCCGATCCGCCTCACACGGGTCAATAGAGGACGTATTTGACCAATCGACCGTCCAACCCCCCGTTTCGGAGCGGGAACTTCGAGGCGGGCTTCAACCCGATGCGCTTGATCATTTCGCGGTTGCCGAAAAAGAGGTAAGCTGTCGAACCCTTGCAGCGCTGCTTTAAAAAATCTCCAAAGCGCCGGTAAAAATCCTCCAGGCTGCCCTGGCCCTGCATGCGGATGCCATAGGGGGGGTTGCACAAGATGGTCTGGTTCTCAATGCGCTCGATTTGGGCAAAATCCATTTGGGAAACAGTGATCTGGTCTGCGTTGGGAACCATCTGGCCGTTGGCCCGGGTGGCTGCAACGGCCAGTGGATCGATGTCGCTGGCATTGATCAGGCCCGGTGGCAGCTTGCGGATCTGTTGGTCCGCCTCTGCCTGAACGCGTTTCCACACCCGCCCATCGAAATCGGGAAGCTGCTGAAATCCAAAATGGTTGCGTAAATAGCCGGCCGGAATTCGGCAATAGGCCATCATTGCTTCGATGACCAGGGTCCCGGCCCCGCACATGGGATCAGTCAACGGCGCGTTCCCGTTCCAACCCGAGAGGTGCACCATGGCGGCGGCCACGGTCTCCTGCATGGGGGCCTCACCACTTTGCATCCGGTACCCCCGCCGATGCAGGCTGCCGCCGGAGGTGTCGATGCTGATGGTCCCCCGCTCTCGCTCTACATGCAGGTTGATCCACAGATCGGGGTTCTTGGGGTCGACAGTGGGCCGTTTCCCGAAAGCGGCCCGAAACTGGTCCACCACGGCATCCTTGAGCGTCAAAGCGGCATATTGGGAATGGGCCACGGAGCTGCCGGCGGTATTGGCAAAAACGGCAAAGGTTTGATTCAGCCCGAAAAAACGCATCCAGTCAATGCGTCCGGCCGCGCGGCGAATGGCTTCGGCGTCCGAACAGACAAACGATTTCAACGGCGCCAGGATGCGGGTGCACAAGCGGGACCCGTAGTTGATGCGGTACAGCACCGCAGGATCGGCTCTAAAATAGATCCCACGGCGAATGGGCCGGACATTGGCCGCGCCCAATTCACTCAATTCTGCGCCACCTATCGATTCCAGGCCATCGGCTGCCTGTGCGAAATAAATACTGTTTTTCTGATAGTCGAACATCAGTGAACCACCTGCGCGGGCCAATCATCCAAGCCGATGATTCCATCGGCAGAGATGATCAGCAGTGTCTAGTATGCTGGGATGGATGGTCCTCACCACGTTGAAACGCCGGAGGGTCTCTGCGTCAAGGCGGACCGGAAATGGGTCATGCAGTCTCGTGGCGTCATGGATCGGAGTGGCTTTCCTGCTTTCCAGAGCTCGAACGGTTGGGCCGGCCGCCGCGTTTGCGCGGCGGCCGTTTGGTGCCTTCGCTCTGGCGCGGTTGTCCGCGCCGCCGCCTCGGCCCTGCGCCAGCGGAGGCCGGAACCGGTTTGACCCGCGGCCGGCGCGGCTGCGGCGGGAGTTCAAGCCACCCCTCCTGGGGCTGAATGCAGTTCAGCGGCCGACCGATGAACGCCTCAATGGCCGGCAGATAAAAAGAGTCTTCCTCACAGGCAAAACTGATGGAAGTACCGGCTGCACCGGCCCGCCCGGTGCGACCGATGCGGTGAACGTAATCCTCCGGGTCGTGGGGCAGTGCAAAATTGACGACGTAATCCATCCCTTCGATGTGAATTCCCCGCCCGGCCACATCCGTGGCGACCAGAACGCGGATCTTGCCGGCCTTGAACTGTTCCAGGGTCTGGATGCGCTTCTTCTGGGGGACTTCGCCGGAGAGGACGGCGCAGTTGATCCGATAGCGATCCAGCAGCTCCGCCAGGCGACGGGTTTCATCCCGTCGGTTACAGAATATCAGGACCCGCTCCAGCTTCTGCCGAATGATAATGTTGTAGGTCAGGGCGAACTTCTCATCGCTGGTGACAATGTAGACCACCTGCTCCACCGTATCCACGGCCACCTGTTCCGGCTCGATCTCGATCGAGATCGGGTCACGGGTCCAGCTGGCGCTCAGGCGGGTCACATCCGGTGTGAGCGTGGCGCTGAAAAAGAGCGTCTGCCGTTTATCCTTTTGCGGTGTGCTGTAGACAATCTGGCGGACATCGGGGATGAATCCCATGTCGAGCATGCGATCGGCCTCATCGATGATCAATATCTCCACCTGTCTCAAATCCAGGTCCTTGCGGCGCTTGAAGTCCAACAACCGGCCCGGCGTAGCCACCACGATGTCCACCACCTGGCCTTGCAACTGCCGCCGCTGCTTTTCGTAGTCCATGCCGCCGAACACGCTGACGGTTGAAAAGGGGCAGTGGGCGGAGAGCTGGTGGGCTTCAGCGGCAATCTGCATCACCAGCTCACGCGTCGGCGCGATTATCAGCGCCCGGGGGGTGCCGGGGGCGGTCCTGCCCAGGCGGGGGCTGCCCAGCATCCGTGTCAGCACGGCTATGAGAAAGGCGGCGGTCTTGCCGGTGCCGGTCTGGGCACGGCCGAAGGCATCCCGGCCCTTTAGCGTGGACGGCAGGATCTGGGCCTGGATCGGAGTGCAGTACTGAAAGCCGGTATCGGCAATGGCATGCAAAACGGGGTCCGGGATGTCGAGGTCGTGGAAACGGGTCCGCCCCACCACTTTGGGGACCTGAAATTTTCCTCGGTGCCACCCCTCGGCCCCAGCGGCGCCGGATTGGCCGGACTCCTGGCCGAGCGGGCCCGAAACCCGGGACGGACTTTCGGCGGAGACTTCCCGTTTGGGGCGGATACTCCGCTGGCGGTTCGTTTCGGGTGCGGTCTGCGAGATGGTCGCGGAGGATGATGAGCCGGCGGTATCCGCCGATCCGGGTGAGTCGGGGCCCTTGGGGTTAAATAGCCTGCCCCGTATGGCTTTGATCAGTTTTCCTATCAAAATTGCGCTTACCTGCGATTCCTTCAATGGTTGGGGTCACCGTCGTGCCCGTCAGGGAGACCCTGAGTTGATAGCGTCGTAAAATCGAATCGCTACGAGGCCATCAAACGGTGGCCTGCAAAAAATGGGGCCTGACCTGAGGCCCCCGGCTCCTATACGAAAAACCCCCGCAGATTGCAAGGGATATCGCACACGCCCGCTCACGCAACCAAACGCCGTCACATCCCAGGCGCGCAAGGGTCCACCACGGCTAAAAGCGGATGGGACCGCAACCAGCCCGGCCTCAAACGGCTGATCGCCGCGCGTGAGGTCAATGCCGCCGCCGTGCATGGGACCAAGGTCCCTTTCAGGGCCGATCTGAATACCGGCTAACCATACCGAATGCCATCCACCGGATCGAGGGAAGAGGCATTGACAGCCGGATATAACGAGGCCAGAAAACAGATTCCCATGGTAAAAAGCGCGATGGTCAACACATCAACCGGTTGCAGGCTCACCGGCAACGTGGTCAGAAAGTAAACATCACCGGGCAGTTTAATGAACGGATAGCGCGCTAACAAGGCACACAGGAGAAAGCCCAGTCCAGCGCCGACAACCGTCCCCAAAGAGCCGATCACCAGCCCTTTGAAAACGAAAATCCGCCGGATCTGCCGCTTGGTGGCCCCCATGGTTTTTAAAATTGCGATATCGCGTGTCTTTTCCATAACCATCATGATCAGGGCGCTGGCAATGTTGAATGCGGCCACCAGCACAATCAAGGTCAAAATGATGAACATGACGGTCTTTTGAAGCCGCAGCATTGAAAAGAGATTGCGGTTCATCTGCATCCAGTCACGCGCCCAAAAGGGAAAGCCGACACGGGCAACGATGGCATCGGCAATCGCGTTGGCCTGGTAGATATCCTTCACACGCACCTCGATACCAGTCGCCTCCCCCGGCATCTGGAGCAGGCTCTGGGCAACGTCCATACGCAAAAAAGCCATGGCAGCGTCGTATTCATTCATTCCGGTTTCAAAAACACCAGCCACCGCAAAGCGCATCACCGCCGGCATCTGGTTGGCCGCTGTTCCTTTACCTAAGGGCGAGATGAGATGGACGGGATCGCCAACCCCCACCTTCAACTTTTCGGCCATCACCTGTCCGAGGATCAAACCAGGCGATTTTCCGATGGTTTCATCCGGGAGTGCGGCTTCGAGAACATCGCCGACCAGTCCGGTTTTTGCGACGGCAATCGGCGGCCCCGGCCGTGACGGGTCGAAAGCCTTCAACACCGCCCCGGTCACCCCATGGGAGCTGCGCAGCATCACCTGTGCGTAAATGAACGGGGCAGCGGATTGAACCCCCTCAACCGATTCAATCAAATCCACCGTCTCGTCAAGAGTCGAAACCGCTTCGCCGTAGCGCATCACCAAAACGTGGGATTCGATGCCTAAAATACGCTTTTGCAGCTCCGATTCAAATCCGGTCATCACGGCGATAACAACAATCAAGGCCATCACTCCCAAGGCAATGCCGGCGGTGGCCAAAAAAGTGATCAGGGAGATGAACGCCTGCTGCTGACGGGTCTTGAGATAACGGGTGCCGACGAACCAGATAACGGACATGTAAGGTTTTCCTTGACCAGCAAAGGCGGCGAAAGGCACCGCGTCATCCCTTGGCAGCGGTTGGTGGGTAGATGCCCGGTGTCGATCCGGGTATGGGAACAACGGCCAGGCACTGTTCGAAAAAGCTTGTCGGACCCGCACTGCCGATGATGGCATAGGCGTAGCCGGAGTCGGCCATGGCACCCAAGGTCGCCAAGGTCAGAGCCCTGCCGACCCCTTTGCGGCGAAAAGCGGGATCGATGCCGATGGGACCGAAAAAATTGCGGCAGGTGCTGTCGTGGCAAGCGAACCCCACCACGCGACTGCTGCAAACCGCAATCAGGCAGGCAATGGGCCGGCGGCCAAAGGCCACATCACACTCACCGGCCCAGCCCTCACCAAACCGGCTTTGGACCCATCCGACCACCACCATTTTTTCACTGGCCATGGCCCGCCGCAACACAATGCCCTGCCCGGCCAGCACCTTTGAGTGCGCTTCCGCTGCGGGCAAATCGTACAGCTTAACGAGAAGATCGGTCATGGCTCCTGAAAACCGCATCAGTATCAAGCGACCGGTTCATGCTGCCGGCGACATAACCTTCCAGGTCGATGGCAACATGCAAAAATCCGATTTTTCTCAGGCGGCGGACGATGCGGCCTCTCAGCGGATCGACCACCACCTGCGAAAGTGCGTTCACGGGCACTTCAATTCGGGCCACATCCCCGTGATATCGGACGCGACAGGCAGGCAGGCCGACCGACGCAAGCAGCGCTTCAGCCTGCCTGACCTGCTCGACCCGGGCCGGTGTGATGCCGGTGCCGTAGGGAAAGCGGGTCGCAAGACAAGCCATGGCCGGCTTGTCCCAAACGAACAGGCCCCGCGCCCGGGCCAATTGCCGGATATCATCTTTGGCAAAACCGGCGTCGATCAAAGGAGCCACCACACCCAGCTCACGCGCGGCCTTCATTCCGGGGCGATAGTCGCCCAGATCATCACTGTTGGCGCCATGGGCCAGATGAAGAAAGCCATGCTCCCGGATCAGGTTCAACAATTGGCTGAAGACCGCCTTTTTACAGATGTAGCAGCGCTCAGGGGTGTTGGCAAGAAAATCGCCCCGACCCATTTCAGTTGAATCGACCATCCAATGGGAAACCCCCAGCTCAGCGGCAATCCTGGCAGCGTCATCGACTTCATGCTGCGGGTGAATCGCGGATCGCGCGGTAACGGCGACGACCCGGTTGCCCAGGACATCGCGGGCCTCAGCCAGCAACAGCGCGCTGTCGACCCCGCCGGAAAGCGCCACCGCGAGACGGTCGAAGGTTTTCAAAACCTGCAGCAGACGTGCGCGCTTATCTAGAAGCAAGGGCTGTATCATCGTTCTTTATTGAGTCGTTGAGGGGTGTTCGCCCTGTTGGTCGATCCCAAAAAGTCATTTACAATCGGACCGACATCCTCTATAAACCATCCTGCCCACGACAACTTATCATAGGCCAATGCACGTATCAATTCAAAGGGGATTTTCATGGGGAAAAAGAGTCTGATAAAATCCACTGCCAAAAAACGTCCACCTAAGAAAACCGCACCCGCGGAGCAGACAGATACTACACCCCCTGTAAAAAAAAACGCGCCCGCGGAGCAGCCGAGCACTCAATCCAAGCCGGCCCGCAAACCGGCCGCGGCACCCAAACCGACGGTGGTTTCCATGAGAGATATCTTGAAAAGGCAATACACGGCCGGAATTCCGAAAACCCGCTACACCAGTCCTGCAGAGGTGATCGAAAAACCTGCCCTCGCTTCTTCTGATCCCTATGCCGGCATGGACGCGACGGCCGTTGACCGCATAAAGCAACTATTATCGAACACATACACCGAAGCGCAGTTGAAAGCCGCTGCCGAAAAGGCCGCTGTCGAAAGGGCCGCTGCCGAAAGGGCCGCTACCGAAAAGGCCGCCGCCGAAAGGGCCGCTGCCGAAAAGGCCGCCGCCGAAAAGGCCGCTGCCGAAAAGGCCGCCGTCGAAAAGGCCGCTGCCGAAAAGGCCGCTGTCGAAAGGGCCGCTGTCGAAAGGGCCGCTGCCGAAAAACCAGGCGTGCAGGTCACCTACGACCCGCCGCCGGTCCAGACGGCCGTCGACAAGCCATCCGACCCGGTTGACACCTCCCTTAAGCTCGTGGCCGCCGGCCTGGCCTTTCTAATCCTGCTGGTGGTCTGGGCCAGCGTTTCCAACTCATCCAGATACGTGCTGATCGAGAATCAGGGGACGCTGGAAATTTGGAAAGGCAGGTTTGCCCCCAAGGGCAAAGAGATGGTCATCGCTCTGCCCGGCATCACTGCGCCCCAACCGCCCAAAGCGGTCTACCGCTCGTCCGAGGTCTATCCATTGGTTTTTGGCTTTTACATCGAAAAGGCCGACGCCTTGCTGGATGTTCCCGGAATACCGGATTTTGAGGCCATTCAGACCACACTGAAAAACGCTCAGGCATACGTCTCGACCAAGGCGCTGCAGAGCATTGTCGACGAGCGCCTCAACACGATTGACCGGCTGATTCTCACCTACCGGGCCGAAGTTGCCGCCGGTCGAGGGGCCATCGATGACCTGACATCCGCCATCGGCTTTCTCAAAGCGGCCGCCAAGTTGACCAGCGACCCGACCCAGGCGACCGTGATTGCCCAAAAAATCGCAGACCATGAAGCGCGGGTGATCGAACTGGAAGAGATGGCTGCCGCGGAGCAAGCCACCAGCGCTGAAGCGGATCACGAGTAAGGCCCCGACGACGCCCAGGTTGGACGGCCGCACCGTCAGGGGGAGATGCCAAAGCGCAGCCACTTGAAGTCCTGGCGGATCTGGTCGGATACGAGGTTGCCGACTCGCCCCATGAAAAGGTTTTCCGATTTCAGACAAATGTTGGGCTCGTTGGTCTGAAGCTCCACAAACCCGTGCGGGCTGAAGAGTCGGATGAGCAGGTTACGGTACTGCTGGGCGGTTAAACCTGAGCCATCCAGGTCCCAGGTCCAGGAATAGCCGACCATGTAGGCGATCATCTTTTCGATGCGCGGGTGCTCCAGCATCAACCGCACCAGGTCGCCGGCAATCTTGACACCGCGAAGACTGCGGCTCACCTCCACGGCCTTGACCTCCATCATGACGCCCGGCCCCAGTTCGGTCCAGCGTTCATCGGGTTCCGGGTAGCTGAACACCCCGAAGCCGACGATCTGTTCAAACCCCTTCAAGGCCAGTACCACGTTGGCATCGGGGTTTGCGGCATGTTTTTCCAGGGTTTGTCGATTGGTATAGATCGATTTGTATTGGGCGTGGATGCCGAACTGCTCGTCGAAGCGATAAGATCGAATTTGGCTGGGCGTGCAGAAAGACCGGATGAGGACCGGACCAGCGGGGGTGGTCCGCACCAACTCCTTTTGTACGGGATCGCTCAAGCGCATCTATCTTCCCAACGGCAGCCGGCCGCTGCATGAAAGTCAAGCGGGTGTTGGACGCCTCGGGGGTGCCGCCGCTTAAAAATCCCCCCACTCTTTGTGCAACCGCTTGATCATGATCACCAGATCATGGCGGTTGCCATCGATATCCTTTACGTAACCCTTGAGGTCGCCAAACTTGAAAAAGTCGAACTTCTGGACCGCTTCAATGGCATTGTCTTCGATACCGGCCACCAGGTCCGCCCGCAAGGCCTCCAGACCCCGGTCCATGGCCAGTTGAATCAGGTCCAGCAGGAGCCAGGTTCCCAAGCGTTTCTGACGAAACTCCGGCAGCACGACGATCCGAAACCGGCCCACGTGACTGGTGGCTCCAAAATCGCGCATGAAGAGGCTGGCCTGACCCACCACCCGGTCTTCGCAAAGGGCCAGGATAGAAGCCACATGGCCCCTTGCCACCGCTTCAAACCACTGATCCAGAGTGGTGCCGTCCATGCCATCGTAATCCATGAACCACCGGTCCGAATCGGGAATCTGGGCATAAAAGGCTTGCAACATGCCTCGATCACCAGGTTCCAGAGGACGAATGACGACCTCCACGCACTCTTTCAGGACACACTCTTTCGGGTATCTCACAATCGGGACCTCCTCCACCGGGCTATCTGTCGGACCAGAATACGGTTGTCTAACGGTCCTGAACGAATCTGTCAAGGCTCCCTTGGCCTGATACCGCCGCCGGCAATTCACCCATTCGGCCCAAACGGCCATCGGGTGGATCGAGAAACCAGGTCATGGTGCGGCCGCCAAGAACGCTATTTTTTTCTTGACTACCCCACCGGTAGCTAATATATAGCTGATATGTAACTTTATAGCAAATGAATTATACCTATTGTTTGATATTATTACTGATCGACCACCGTTCCAATCGATTCCGAAGCGTGCGTCTTACAAAAGGCGAAGCCGCCCTGTTTCACAACCTGCGGCACCCTCAGGGGCCGTCCAAAAGGAGGAAGCAATGAGTGATCTGAGTTGGTTGCCGAGAGAATCCGGTATCAAAAACCATCATCTGTGGGGCAATGAACATTTTTCCGACAGTGCCCCGGGAGTCATTTTCGAGAAGCATCCCATTCTGGACGGGTCGGGCCAGCCGATCGATGGTCTCTTCTCGGCGTGGATCATCTTGAACAACCCGAAGCAGTACAATTCCTATAACACCGAAATGGTCAAGGGCGTCATCGCTGGTTTTCAGCGGGCCTCGGCCGACAGCTCGGTGGTGGCGGCCGTCTTTACCGCCATGGGCGACAAGGCCTTCTGCACCGGCGGCAACACCAAGGAGTATGCCGAGTACTATGCGGGGAGGCCCAGCGAATACGGACTGTACATGGACCTTTTCAACGCCATGGTCGACGCCATCCTCGGCTGCAAGAAACCCACCATCTGCCGGGTCAACGGCATGCGGGTGGCCGGGGGTCAGGAGATCGGGATGGCCTGTGATCTGACCATCTCCAGCGACCTGGCGATATTCGGCCAGGCCGGACCGCGACACGGCAGTGCACCCGACGGCGGAAGCTCTGATTTTTTGCCCTGGATGCTGCCCATGGAACTGGCCATGTGGAACTGCGTATCCTGCGAAATGTGGAGCGCCTACAAAATGAGGCGCCTGGGGTTGATCTCCAAATGCGTCCCCGTCATCAAGGATGCCGGCAACTGGGTGCGCAACCCCGCCATCGAGACCGAGCAATACGTGGCCGATGGCGAGATCGTCTACGGCGAATTCAAGGGTGGTGACGCGGCCAAGCAGGCCAGAGCCTACGTCCAATCCGCAACCACCGATTTTGAACTGCTGGACAAGGAGGTCAACCGCATTCTGATAACCTTTACCAACCTCTTTCCCGGCTGCCTCATCAAGAGCGTCGAGGGCATACGCCTCAAAAAGAAATTCTTCTGGGACCAGGCCAAGGTCATCAACCGCCACTGGCTGGCCGCCAACATGAACACCGAGGCCTACCTGGGCTTCAACGCCTTCAACACCAAAAAAATCACCGGTCGAGACACCATCGACTTCATAGAGTATCGCAAGCGTCAGGCCGCCGGAGACGCCTTTGATCTCGATTTCATGGCTGCCGTCCTTGGCCGCCCCATGACCTAAAGGAGAAACAGACATGCTCTTGGAAGGTAAGAACGCTATCGTCACGGGCGGGTCCCAGGGTATCGGTACGGCCGCCAGCCTGGAACTGGCCAAAGAGGGAGCCAACGTTTGCCTGACCTACCGCCGCCATGCGGATGAAGCCAAGGCGGTGGCCCAGGAGATCGAGAAAATGGGTCGACGCGCGGTTTGCGTGGCCTGCGACATCGCTGTCTTTGCCGAGGCCGAAGCGGCGGTCAAGCGCGCCCTGGAGGCGTTCGGCCGGATCGACATCCTGGTGAACAACGCCGGCATGAACTGGGACGGCGTCTGCTGGAAGATGACCGAGGAGCAGTGGGACCGGGTGATCGCCGTCAACCTGAAGGGTTATTTCAATTTCACCCGTCAGGTCGCCCCTTTGTTTAAAGATCAGAAATCGGGTAAAATCATCAACGTCACCTCCATCAACGGACTGCGAGGCAAATTTGGACAGACCAACTACTCAGCCTCAAAGGCCGGTATCATCGGCTACACCAAAGCCTTGGCCAAAGAGCTAGGGGCCTTCAACGTCAACGTCAACGCCGTGGCCCCCGGACTGATTGAAACCGCCATGCTGCGGGATTCCGAAGCCCGGGACAAAATCGTCGAAATGGCCATGGCCGAGATGGTTCTAAGGCGGGTCGGCCAACCCGAAGATCTGGCAGCGGTCATCGCTTTTCTAGCATCGGACAAGGCTCGCCACATCACCGGCGAAGTGATCAAAGTCGACGGGGGACAATATATCTAGCTCTCTGGACCAATCACTGACCGTTCAGCACAAACCGCTGACAACACGGAGGAATACCGCCATGAAAGACGTCGCCATTATCGGCGCAGGGCAAAGTACATTCGTCAGGTCCTATCCCGGATCGGTCAGGGAGTTGGCCTTCGAGGGCTTTTCGGACGCCCTCGGCCACGCCGGCATCACGGCCGCGGAGATCGATGCGTCGGTGGTCTGCTCGGCCCCGGAGTATGACCTGCAACGATCCCCCGCCGGCGTTTTTGCCGAATATCTGGGACTCAACCCCGGACCGACCGTTTATGTGGAGACCTTGTGCTCTTCGGGCAGCACCGGACTGAAGCTGGCTTACAGCCTGGTGAAGGCCGGTCTCCACCAGACGGTGGCCGTGGTCGGCTTCCAAAAGATGTCGGAGATCTCCTCCGCCGAGACTCAGGAGCGCATGGGTCGGGGCGCCGACATCCAGTGGGAAAGCCCCTTCGGCACCATGATGCCGGCCTATTACGCCATGTATGCCCGGGCCCACATGCAGGCCTACGGGACGACCCCCGAGGACCTGGCTGCCATCCGCGTCAAAGCGGCCACCTATGGACAGCTCAACGATCGCGCGGTCTATCGCAAAGCCGTGACCGCCGACATGTTCCAGGACCCCAAAAACATGATGAGCGGATCGGTCGCCTCCCCGTTGCGGGTCGGAGACTGCTGCGCCAATGCCGACGGCAGTTCCTGCATCATCGTCGCCAGCGCCGAAAAGACCAAGGCCTGTTGTGACAAACCGGTATGGATCCGAGGCCTCGGCGCCGCCTCGGCACCGGTGAACTTGGCCGGCAGAACGCTTTTCACCGGCCTGACCGTGGCGCGGCAGGCCGCCGCCCAGGCTTACCAAATGGCCGGGGTGGGTCCCACGGATATCGATGTGGCCGAGGTTCATGACTGTTTCACGATTGCCGAAATGATGGCCTATGAAGATCTGGGTTTTGCCGCCCCCGGCCAGGGGCGTGACTTGGTCAGGGGCAAGGAGACCTATCTGACCGGGAGCATTCCGGTCAACGTGGACGGCGGTCTGCTCTCCAAAGGCCACCCCATCGGCGCCACCGGCGGCAGTCAGATCCGTACGATCGTTCTGCAGTTGCGCGGGGAAGCCGGCGAGGTCCAGGTCCCCGGTGCATCCATCGGTTTGGTGCACAACATCGGTGGTGTGGGACTCTACGGAAATGTAACCATCTTATCCAGATAAGCGGCCAGCACGCCCAGCAGTGGAACCGGCCGGAGAAACGAGGAAAATAGCCATGGCACAAAAGGAAAAAGACGAACGTTTCCGGAAATTCGGTACGGTCAGCTTCACCGGAACCACCCGGGTCAATGACTTTATCGATCACCTCGAACAGGGCCGGGTCAGCGGCACGCAATGCCAATCCTGCAGCCGGGTGTTCTTCCCGCCCCGGGCCGACTGCTGCACCTGTCGCAGCTCGAAAATGGAGTGGTTCCCGGTCGAGGGGGCGGGGAAACTGGTCAGCTTCAGCACCCTGGCCTTCGGACCCAAGGGCTTTGAAGGCGACCTACCCTACACCATCGCCCTGGTGGATTACGGTGAGTTCAAAATCTTTGGCCGCATCGCGACTGGTATCCCCGAACCGGACCTGTCCATCGGCATGAACCTGCGGGTCGCTGCCAATTCCCTGAACGAAGGCCGACTCAATTACGTTTTTCACATGGCATAAAGGCCCACCACCAGAGTTTTGGGACGAACCGTTCTGGAAAGACCGAACCTCTGAGAGCCTGGAGTCGGCTGGTGGGCCGCGGTGAAACGGTCTCTACCCCGTCTATTCAATAAATGAGGAGCAGCCATGAATGACCTGGAATGGATCAACCACAAAATCGTCGCGGGCGTTGCCACCTTGACCTTTGACCGGCCCAAACACAATGTACTCAACATCGGGATGATGAATACATTCAACGATCAGCTGGCGGCCCTGGCCGCTGAGGCCTCACTCAAGTGCGTCGTCCTGGCGGCCAAAGGCCCCAGTTGGTGCGCCGGCGTGGAGGTGGCGGACCACAGGCCTGAACTGGTGGATGAGATGATCGCCACCTTTAACCGCATCTTCGAACTGATCCACGCCATACCGGTACCCACCATTGCCGCCGTCCAGGGTGCCTGTCTGGGAGGCGGCATGGAGGTGGCCATGGCCTGCGACATCATCGTGGCATCACCCAGGGCTGTTTTTGGTCAGCCGGAGATCAAGCTGGGGTTTTTCCCCCCCTACGCCGCCATTCGCCTGCCCGAGCTGGTCGGGCCGGCGCGAGCGGTCGAAATCTGCACCACCGGCCGGCGTTACACAGCCGAGGAAGCCCGAGTCATGGGCCTGGTGAGCCACCTGTCCGATGAAGCCAACTTCCAGGAAACCGTGGATCGCATCGTGGGCGAAATCCAGGCCTGCAGCCCACTGATCCTCCGGCTCAACAAACAGGCGGTCAACGCTCACCTGGGCATGGATTTCCAGCAGGCCCTGGCCGGGGTCAGCGACCTGTTTCTCAACACCTTGATGAAAACCGAAGACACCCTGGAAGGGATTCGGAGCTTCGAGGAAAAACGCCGACCGGTATGGAAAAACAAATAGAGGAGGAGCTGCGATGACATCCATGATATCCTGGCAGATGACCGAACCCGGACACCCCTTGAAAAAAGTCGAATCACCCCTTCCCGAGCCCGGCCCCGGCCAGGTGCTGGTCAAGGTGGCCGGATGCGGGGTGTGCCACACCGACCTGGGATTTTATTACGATGGTGTGAGAACCAAATCCCCCCTGCCCCTGACCCTGGGCCATGAGATCAGCGGTGTCGTCATCGCCGCCGCCTCCGACACCCGCCAGTGGCAGGGCAAGGCGGTAATCATCCCCGCGGTCATGACCTGCGGCGACTGTGACGTCTGCAACCGCGACCTGGGCAACATCTGCACCGCTCAGAGCATGCCCGGCAATGACATCCACGGTGGATTCGCCAGCCATATCGTTGTGCCGGCCGGACAGTTGTGCGCAGTCGACGTGGATGACCAATACCGTCCCATCGGCGAAGCAGCTGTCTCTCTGGCGCAGCTATCCGTCGTGGCCGATGCGCTGACCACCCCCTACCAGGCCGTTGTCGATGCCGGGCTGACCGCCGATGACACCGCCATTTTCGTCGGCGTAGGCGGGGTCGGCGGCTTCGGGGCCCAAATCGCCAAGGCCTTCGGCGCCCTGGTGGTGGCCATCGATGTGGACTCGGCCAAACTGGAAGCACTGGCCCCTTACGTGGACAAGACCTTCAATGTTGCCGAAATCTCATTCAAAGACCTGCGCAAGGCCATCTCCGCCTTTGTGAAGGAGCGGGGAAAGCGACGCACCGAGTGGAAAATTTTCGAAACCTCCGGCACCGCCGCCGGTCAAAAGACCGCCTTCGGCCTACTCACCTTCGGCGGCCATCTCTCGGTGGTGGGATTCACCATGGACAGTGTTGACATCCGCCTGTCCAATCTCATGGCCTTTAACGCCGTCGCCCGCGGCAACTGGGGCTGCCTGACCCGATACTACCCACCGGTGCGGGACCTGGTGCTCTCAGGCAAGGTGAAGATGGAACCGTTTGTCAAAACCTTCCCCTTATCGGAGATCAATGCGGTCTTCGAGATGGTTCACCACAAGAAGCTCGTTCAGCGGGCGATTATGGTCCCTTGACGCGGCAATTACTTACCAACAACCCCTGCTGCAGCTGGTCCAAAAAACGGCAATGGCTGCAGCGACACCGGACAGGAAATCACCATGCACAAACTACTCACAGACAGCCCGGGAAAAAAGATGCTGCTTTTAGGCAACGAAGCCATCGCCCGCGGCGCCATTGAGGCCGGCGTGGCATTTGGCGCCACCTACCCGGGCACCCCCTCGTCGGAGATCTCCCTGAACCTCTTCCAGATCTCCCAGGAGAGTGATTTATACTTCGAGTACAGCACCAATGAGAAGGTGGCCCTGGAAGTGGCCGCCGGTGCCGCCAACAGTGGTCTGCGCACCTTTTGCATCATGAAGCACGTGGGCCTCAACGTGGCGGCCGACCCGCTGATGACGCTGGCCTACGTGGGGGTGACCGGCGGGCTGGTCATTCTCAGCGCCGACGACCCGTTCATGTTCTCCAGCCAGAACGAACAGGACAACCGCTACTACGGCAAACTCTCCGGGCTGGCGATTTTGGAGCCCTCCTCGGTGGAAGAGGCCCGCCAGATGACGTTCGATGCCTTCGAGCTCTCCGAGCGATTGCGCGAACCGGTGATCCTGCGCACCACCACCCGCATCAATCACTCCAGCGCCTTTGTGGAACTTGGCAAATTGACCCCCCGCAAAACCAAAGGCGATTTCAAGAAAGATCCGTTCAATCTGGTTACCGTGCCGGCCATTTCACGCCGCCTGCATGTACGCCTGCTGGAAAACTGGGCCAAGGCCCAGGCCATGGCCGAAACCTCGCCCTACAACTTCATCACCGGTGACGGCCCCTGGGGCGTCATCTGCAACGGGGTCAGCTACAACTATGTCTGCGATGCGGTCAAGGAGCTGAACCTGTCCGACAAAATCCGGGTTCTGCGGTTGGGCTTTTCCCACCCGACCCCACCGAACCTGATCAAAACCTTCCTCAAAGGGTGTGACCAGGTGCTGGTGGTCGAAGAGGGCGAGCCCTTCATGGAGGAAGCCGTCAAGGCCTTTGCCCAAGAAGCGGGAATGACCCTGCCCATCAGCGGCAAAGGCGAAAACCGCTTCTCCCGACTCTACGAGTTCGATCCGGCCTTGGTGCGCCGGGTCATGGCCGACACCTTCGGCGTTCCCAATACCGAAAGCCGCCCGCCAGACCTGTCGGACGTGCCGGAAATTCCCCAACGACCGCCCAACCTGTGTGCCGGCTGTTCCCATCGTGCCTCCTATTACGTGGTCAAAAAAGCCGCTGAGGGCATGCAAACGATCTACCCCACGGACATCGGCTGCTACACCCTGGGTTTTTTGCCCCCCTTGGCCATGGGTGATTTTCTGATCTGCATGGGCTCGTCCATCAGCACCGCCTGCGGCTTCTCCAAAGCCACCGACAAGAAGGTGATCGCTTTTATCGGCGACTCGACTTTCTTTCACTCGGGCCTGACCGGACTGGTCAACGCGGTGTACAACAACCATGACTTCACCCTGGTCATCCTGGACAACGACACCACCGCCATGACCGGTCACCAGCCCCACCCCGGGGTCGACATGGCCCATTTCAATCTTTCCGGCTACGGGCGCGTCTCGATCGAAGCCGTGGTGCGGGCCATCGGTGTGACCCACGTCACCATTATCCAGCCTTACAAGCTAAAAAAGAGCATCGAAGCGGTAAAAGCCGCACTCAACCACAAGGGCGTGTCGGTGGTCATCTCCCAGGAGATGTGCACCCTCTACGCCCGCAGTTTGAACCAGCTCACGGTGCGCGCCTTCCGGGTGACGGACAAGTGTAAAAACCACCGGGACTGTGTCAACCAGATCGCCTGCCCGGCCTTTTACCTCGATGGGGAGCGGGTCCAAATCAACCCCAACACCTGTGTCGGCTGCGCCGTCTGTGCCCAGATCTGTCCGGAAAACGCCATTGTGCCGGTTAAAATGAAACAGGCCGGTTGATGGCCAGGTTCGGTTTTTAGAAAAAACATACGGCTGCGGACTACCGAAACCATCTGCTCGAGGACGGGGTTACACCGGCGGCCCTTATCAAACGGGAAATCATCATGGACACAAAAAGACTGATTATCGTGGCAGTGGGCGGTCAGGGCAATCTGCTGGCCTCCAAAGTCCTGGGTGAAGCAGCCTTGCTTTCCGATGTGCCGGTGCGCATGAGCGAGCTTCACGGCATGGCCCAGCGCGGCGGCGTGGTGGAGTCGGCCATCGTTTTCGGCAATGCCGCAAGCACCATCATTTCCGATGCCGAAGCCGATGTGCTGGTAGGTTTCGAACCCTCGGAGACCCTACGTGCCCTGAACAAATGCAATCTGGACACAACCGTCATTACGAACATGGCCCCCCTGCCCCCCTTCACAGTCACCATCGGCAGGGGCACCTATCCGGACCTGAATCAGGTCCAGGCGCTGATACGGTCCAAAACCAAACGGCTCATCGCCTTTGATGCCGTGGAACTGGCCACGGCGGCCGGCAGTGTCATGGCGGTCAACATCGTTCTCTTGGGCGCGCTGATTCAAACCGCAATTTTGCCCATTCCGAGGGAGCATTTGGAGGAAGCCATTCGCTCCACGACCAAAAAAGCGTTTGTCGAGGTGAATCTCAAAGCCTTCGACCTGGGTTTCAACGCAGCAAAAAACGCCTGAAGCCCCAAACGGGCAACGGTGTCAAGTCAGCTTAGCGTCGGGATTTCGATCCCGCAGGGAACATGCCTGTCAACGGGCCCCAAGGACGCCTTGCGGCCCCAACCGGGAAAAATCGACCACTGTCAAGGAGGTTAGCGATGCCGTGGAATGAGAAGTATGAGTGCATGCCGGTAGAGCAGATTCAGCAGCTGCAGATAGAAAAGCTTCAGGAAACCATCGACTGGGTGATCAAACGGGTTCCCTTTTACCGCAAAAAGCTCAAGGAAGCCGGCGTAAAGGCCACCGACATCAAAAGCATCGCAGACATCGCCAAACTTCCCTTCACCGTGAAAAATGACCTGAGGGACAACTACCCCTTCGGTCTGTGCGCCGTTCCCCTCAAAGAGGTGGTTCGGGTGCACGCATCTTCCGGGACCACGGGCAAACCCATCACCGGCCCATACACGGCCGATGACCTGGCCCAATGGACCGAGTGCATGGTGAGAACTTTCTACGCTGCCGGCGTTCGGCCCGAGCACGTGGTGCAAAACGCCTACGGCCATGGCCTGTTTACCGGCGGCCTCGGTTTCCACCAGGGGGCCACCACCCTGGGCTGCACCGTCGTTCCCACCAGTTCAGGGCTCACCGAACGCCAGATCACCTTGTTGAAAGACTTCGGCACCAACGTCTTGTGCTGCACCCCCTCCTACGCCCTGACCATTGCCGAACGGGCCGAGGAACTCAAGGTTGACCTGAAGCGCCTGCCGCTTTCCATCGGCATTTTCGGCGCCGAACCCTGGACGATCGGCATGCGCGATGAGATCGAAGCGCGTATGGGAATCAAAGCCAACGAAGCCTATGGGTTGACGGAATTAGGCGGCCCCGGCACCGGATTCGACTGCGAAGCCCAAAGCGGCATCCACATCAACGAAGACCACTTTTTGGCCGAAGTGGTCGACCCCATTACCCTTGAGCCCGTACCCCTGGGCGAAAAGGGAGAGCTGATCTTCACCTCCCTGCAGCGCCGGGCCATGCCCATGCTGCGCTATCGCACCAAGGACATCACCCGGCTCTATCGGGAAACGTGCGTCTGCGGTCGAACCTTTATCAAGATGGAAAAGATCTTCGGGCGCACCGACGACATGCTGATCATCAGCGGCGTCAACGTCTTCCCGTCCCAGATAGAATCCATGCTGCTGGACATCGAGGAGGTGGAGCCCCAATACCGCCTGCTGGTCCGCAAGAAGGGCTATCTGGATCAACTGGTGATTCAAGTGGAGGGCAAGCAGGAAGTCTATGCGGCCGGTGATCGCAAAAAGTTTGAAGTCGAAGCCAAGATCATGGCTCACATCCGGGGCAACATGGGGATCAGCGTCGAGGTGAACCTGGTGGAGCCCAAGTTCATCGCTCGCAGCGAAGGCAAGGCGCTGCGCGTGGTAGACGAACGCCCCAAACAGTTCCGTTGATTGAACCGGCCAGGCCGATTTGCCTGGCGTGCGGTGCCGTAACACACCAGATTGTTGAGAGGTGCATCCATGACAGACCAACCACCCTTTGCCCCTAAAACCTTTGCCGTCATCGGTGCCGGTCCCGTAGGCTGCATCCTGTCCGCATTCCTGGAAAAAGCAGGCTACCGGGTCGTCCTGTGTGACGTGATTCCCGAACTTCTTGAACCGGCGCTGAAGCGGGGCATCATCCTCGAAGGCGCCGAAGAGATGACTCAGACGGTCAGTCACACCTGCACCCGCATCGATGCGTTGCCTGACTACCATCCCGAGGTCATATTCGTCACCGTCAAAGCCAACGCCCTGCCGCTGATCGCATCGGCCATCGAGGGGTTTCATAAAAAGGGGCTATACGTGGTCAGCTGGCAGAACGGCATCGACACCGAACTGGTGCTGGCCGCCAGCCTGGGCAAAGATTCGGTAATGCGCTCGGTGGTGAATTACGGCTGTGGGCTGGCCGGCCCGGCCCATGTCAAAATCCCGTTTCACCACCCCCCCCATTACATTCAGGAACTGGATCCGGAGGCCAGATCGGCCGCCGAGGCCGTCGCCGCGGCACTGACCCACAGCGGGCTGACCACCCGCCACACCGACAATATCACCGCCATGGTATGGCGTAAAGGCGTTCTCAACGCCTGCATGAACCCGGTCTGCGCCGTCACCGGCCTGACCATGTCACAGGCCATGAACGACCCGATCATCTTCAATATCGTCGATGCGTTGGTAAAGGAGTGCGTCAAGGTGGCCCGGGCCAATGAGATCCTGCTAGGCTGGGATTTTTACCCCAATGCGATTCAATACATGCGCAACGCCGGCAACCATAAACCGTCCATGCTCATGGACATCGAAAACGGCCGGCGTACCGAAATCGACTACATCAATGGCAAGTTCGTGGAGTACGGCCGCAAGGCCGGCATCGACACCCCGTACAACATCACCCTGCAGAGCCTGGTGAAAGGGATCGAATCGCGGCTTTGAAGAAAATGGATCGCGCCATGCAAGGATTGAGAACTCCCGACGCCGCGGCCCCTTGAGCGGTCGCTGCACCGGAAAAAGACAAACCAGAGGAGATTGCGGCCAAACGCCAGCCATGTCACCATCGGATCGAGTCAATTCGCATCAGCCTCCCGCCCCCTATTTCGCGGGTGCCGATGTCGGCGCATCGCGCACCAAGGTGGTCATCATCGACGCCGAGGGTCGGATTGTCGGTTTTTGTGCCGCCAAATCGGGTACTGATTTCAGCGCCACCGCCGACCGCTGTCTGGCCGAGGCCGTGGCGATGGCGGATATCGCCGCCGACCGCATCGTCCGCACCTTCTCCACCGGTTACGGCCGAAAAAACGTCTCCTACGCCCAGGACCATCGCACCGAAATCAGCTGTCACGGCAAAGGGTGCTTCTACTATTTCCCCTTTGCCATCACCATTATCGACATCGGTGGCCAGGACAACAAGATCATCAAGCTGGACGACGCCGGCAAACGGGTCTCCTTTAAAATGAACCGCAAATGCGCCGCCGGAACCGGTGCTTTTCTCGAAGAGATGTCCCCCCGGCTGGACATTCCACTGTCGGAGATGAATGATCTGGCCGCGGCATCCACGGACATGGTCAAATTGGGCAGCTTCTGTACGGTCTTCTCCGCCACCGAAGTGTTGGAGAATATCCGCCGGGGCAAACACGTGACCGATATCGTCAAAGGGCTCTTTTTTTCTGTGATTTCAAGAATCACCGAGATGGACGCCTTCACGGAAAAGGTTGTGATGACCGGTGGTGTGGTGGCGCATAACCCCTATATGGTGGAGATGACCGCAGCACTGATCAACCGCCCCATTCTGGTGCCGAAACTGCCTCAGTTCACCGGGGCGCTGGGGGCGGCCCTGCATGCCAAAGAGACCCATGTGAACTGAACGTTCCTGAACGCCCCACCCATCAATTTCATTATCTGTCAACCGGAGGTCAATCATGTCGCAAGAGAAAAAAATCAAACTGAAACGGCTTGAATCGTCCAAGGTACTGGGGAAATTCATGGCCGATTACTACTACGAACTGGATAACGCCGCCAAGAGCGGTGAGAAGAAGATCGCCTGGTGCACCAGTGTGGGCCCGGCGGAAATTTTACGGGCCCTGGGGTTTCTGGTCTACTTTCCCGAAACCCACTCGGCCATGCTGGGATCTTCACGCATGGCCACGGAGCTGATCCCCAAAGCCAATGCCATCGGCTATTCGCCGGACATCTGCTCCTATCTGACCGCCGACATCGGCGCCTACCTGGAAAAGGTCTCCCCCCTGGCCAAGGTGTTCGAGGGCATCCAAGGCCCACCCAAACCGGATGTACTGGTATTCAACACCAATCAGTGCCGCGATGTACAGGACTGGTTCAATTTTTACGCCAACGAGTTCGATGTCCCGGTGGTTGGGGTCCACTCCTATGTGGGCGTCCAAGCCGTGGAAGAGGCCCATGTCAAGTCCATCGCCAGACAGATGGAAGATCTGATTCCAGCTTTGGAGCGCGTCAGCGGCCAACGGTTCGACCTCGATCACCTCAAAGCGATCGTGGCCCTGTCCCGGGAGTGCTCGGAGCTGTGGAAAGAGATACTCGACACCGCCTCGGCCGTCCCCTCACCGATCACCTTTTTCGACGGCACCACCCTCATGGGCGCCGCCGTGGTGGGCCGCGGCACCCAGGCGGCCAATGACTGCTACCGCGCCCTGCTGGCGGAATTGAAGCAGCGCATCGCCGATGGGGAAGGCGCCATAGAGGAGGAACGGTTCCGCATCTACTGGGACGGCATGCCCGTGTGGGGCCGGCTGTCGGCCCACGCCAAGCTCTTTGCATCCCTCAAAACCAACGTGCTGGCTTCGACCTATTGCAACTCCTGGATCTTTTCGGCCCTGGACCCGGACGACCCCTTCAACTCCATGGCCCGAGCCTACACGGAGCTGTTCATTGTGCGGGCCGACGCCCCCAAGGAGGCCTACATCCGGGAAATGCTGGAATTCTTTAAAGTTGACGGCGTCATCTATCATGACGCCAAGACCTGCCCCAACAACTCCAATTGCCGTTACGGCATGCCCCAACGCATCGCCCAGCAGACCGGCATTCCCAGTCTGACCATCAACGGCGATCTGAACGACCTGCGCCTGATCTCCGATGAACAGACCAAAACCAACGTCGAAGCCTTCATCGAACAACTGGCGGAAAACAAATAAGGAGCCGAAACCATGCTCGACACTCTCTTCAACCCCAAAGGCGTAGCGGTCATCGGTGCCTCCGCAAAAGAGCTTCACATCGGCAACCGGGTGATCAAGAACCTGGTCGATTTCGGGTACCAGGGCGGCATTTACCCGATCAACCCCAAAGCTGACGAAATCCGCGGAATCAAAGCCTACCCATCGATCCTGGACGTTCCAGGCCAGGTGGATGTGGCCCACATGGTGATCCCGGCCAAATTCGTACCCATGGCGGTTGAAGACTGCGGGAAAAAAGGGGTCCAGCACATCATCATCAACTCCGGCGGGTTTTCTGAGACCGGCCCCGAGGGAGCCGAAATCGAAAAAGTTTTTCTGGAGAAGGCCAGGGCCTACGGCATCCGCATCTTCGGGCCCAACTGCCAGGGAATCATCAACTCCGACCCGGCCGTTCGGGCCTACTGCAACTTCACGTTCACCTTCCCCGAGGCCGGTCACATCTCCATTGTGGCCCTCTCCGGCGGTGTGGCCGAGGTGATTCATCAAGGATTTTCCGCCATGGATGTGGGTACCCGCATCTACGCTTCCAACGGCAACGCCTGCGATGTTTCCATTCCTGAGATCATCCGCTATCTGGCCGATGACCCAGGCACCCGGGTCATCGTCACCTATGTGGAGGGCCTCAAGGATCCGATGGGATTTTTAGCGGCCGCCCGGGAGGCTGCCAAGCGCAAACCGGTACTGGCGATGAAGGCCGGCCGCACCATGGAGGGGGCCAAGGCGGCCGCCTCCCACACCGGCGGCCTGGCCCGGGAGGATATGGCTACGGACCTGATCTTTAAAAAAGCAGGCGTCGTCGATTTCCGAGACGAAGGCCACCTGATCAATGCCGCCATGGCTTTTGCTTCACAGCCGGTCCCCAAGGGCAACCGCGTGGGCATCATCACCAATACCGGCGGTCCGGCGGTAATTGCAACCGACATTCTCGTGGATGCCGGCCTCTCCCTGCCGCCCTTGACCGAGCAGACAAAAACCCAGCTCACCCGGACGCTGTTTCCCGATGCCACCGTGAGCAACCCGGTGGATGTGCTGGCCACGGGAACGGCCGAGCACTACCGGGCCTGCCTGGAAGCCATGATGGCCGACGACAGCTTCGACTGTATACTGGTCAACTTCGTCACGCCTTTCTTCGTCGACACGGAAAGCATCGCCACGGCCATCGCCGATGTCAATCAGCGCCAGATCAAACCCATGGTCTGCAACCTGATGACCGACCGCCGCCAGTGGGCCAAAACCGAGGCCATCCTCAAAGCGGGCAACGTGCCCTGCTTTGCCCTGCCCAGCGATGCGGCCCGGGCCCTGAGCGCCCTGGTGCGCTACCACCGCATCCTGGACCGCCAACCCGGCCGGGTGCGTGCGTTCGGCGACGTGGACCGCGAGGAGGCCCAAGCCGCATTCAACCGGGCCAAGGGGCGAACGGTATTGGCTGCGGATCAGGTTTACGACATCCTGGGCGCCTATGGCATCGATGTACCCGACTGGCGGATGGCGGACGATGTGGAGGGTGCGGTGGCCGCCGCCGAGGTCATCGGCTACCCGGTGGTGGTCAAGGCTGATGCCGCGTCCGTGGTTCACAAAAGCGACATGGGTGGCGTTGCCGTCAATCTGGTCGATGCGGATGCGGTCACAAAGGCGGTCAAGCGGATGAAAACCCGCATCAGTGCCGGCGACCTGCGCTTTTTTGTTCAGCAGTACATCCCCGGCGGCCGGGAGGTGATTTTAGGTGCCAAAGCCGAACCGGGTGTCGGCCACCTCATCATGTTCGGATTGGGCGGCATCTTCGTTGAGGTCCTCAAGGATGTGGTCTTCAACCTCACGCCGATCAGCGACACCGAAGCCCGGGAGATGCTGACGGGTATCAAGGCCGCTGCCGTCTTGGAAGGGCTGCGCGGGGAAAAACCGGTCGATCAAAAGGCCCTGGTAGACCTGATTCAACGCCTCTCCAAACTGGTCACCGATTTTCCCCAGATCAGTGAGCTGGACCTGAACCCGGTCATGGCTTTTGAAAGCGGGGCGGTGGCCGTGGATGCGCGAATCGCCATTGAATGATACAGCCCAGAGCCGGAAGCGCCTTACCCATCGTCACCTATGGCAGGCCGGCGGGATAATCCCCGCCCATGTTGACATTTCAATCAGCGCCACCGCAACCGCATGAGGATAAACCCATGGCCCATTGGATGAATCTGGGACAGCAGCTCAAGATGAATGCCAAAAAGTTTCCCCAGGCCCTGGCCCTGTGTGATGAGCGGCGACGGTTCACCTATTCCGAGGTCAACCGTCGGGTCAACCGCCTGGCCCACAGCCTGATGCGCATGGGCCTGAAAAAGGGCGACAAGCTGGCGGTGCTCATGGAAAACAGCATCGAAATCGTGGAGCTATATCTGACCACAGCCAAAACCGGCCTGGTCATCGTACCGGTCAATTTTCGTCTGGTGGGGCATGAGGTGGCGTATATCGTCGATAATGCGGACGCCAAGGCCATGGTGGTGGACCATGAATTCAGCCCCTGCGTCGACACCATCAAAGACCGGCTGCCCCAGATCCCCCCCGGAAATTTCATTGTGGTGAACCACCCCCGGGAGGGTTATCGCGATTACGAGGCACTGATGGCCGATGCGCCGGACCATGAACCCGACGTACCCGTTGCGCCCGAGGACACCTGGGTTCTGATCTACACCTCCGGTACCACCGGAAAACCCAAGGGGGTGGTGCGATCCCACCAATCCCACATCGCTTTCTACCTGATCAACGCCGTGGATTTCGGATTCACCTCCCACGACGTCTGCATGAACGTCATGCCCCTGTGTCACATCAACTCCACCTTCTTCACCTTCACTTTTATCTACATCGGCGCCGCGGTTTACATTCACCCGGCCCGATCGTTCCGGGCCGATGAGATTTTAGCGATCGTCGAGCGGGAAAGAGTGACCTTCATTTCCCTGATTCCGACCCACTACAACCTGCTTCTGAATGTTGCCGAGCGGGCGCGGCAGCGGGACACCAGTTCCATCAACAAATTGCTCTGCAGCAGTGCACCGGTGCGCAAAACCATGAAAACCGCCATCATGGAGTTCTTTCCCGGCGTTGCGCTTTACGAGGCCTATGGTTCGACTGAGGCCGGCATCGTCACTGTGCTCAAACCCGAGGACCAGATGCGCAAGCTCGGCTCCATCGGTTTTGAAAGCCTGGGCACCGAACGGGTGAAAATTTTGGACGCCGACGGCAAGGAGGTGCCGCCCTGCGTTGTGGGCGAACTCTATTCCAAAGGTCCCATGCTGTTTGACCAATACTACAAGCTGCCTGAAAAAACCGCCGCCGCCTTCAAAAACGGCTGGTTTTCAGCCGGTGACATGGCCCGCATGGATGAAGATGGGTTCTACCAGATCGTGGATCGCAAGGACAATATGATCATCACCGGGGGCGAACATGTCTATCCCAGTGAAGTGGAGGAGGTGATCGGCAGCCATCCGGAGGTATTCGATGTGGCGGCCATCAGCTTGCCCGACGAAAAATGGGGCGAGAAGGTTGCCGCCGTAGTGATTCCCAGGCAAAATTCCCAGCTGAACGAAGCAGCCGTCACCGAATGGTGCCGTGAACGCATGGCCGGCTACAAGCGGCCCAAACAGATCATCTTTGTCAACCAGGAGCAGATGCCCCGCACGGCCACGGGAAAGATCCTGCACCGGATTCTGCGTGAACGCTATGCCGAGGGCGAAGCGGTGCTGGCCGAAGCGGACATCTGCCGCACCACGGAGCCATGAGGCCGGCGGATTGTCGCCACGGCCGCAGCGGCCGTTCAGCGCCAGCTGGAAAACAGACTGCATTGGATGAACACTAACTAGTGCCCATCCAGAAACGAGGAATTTTGGTCGAGATCAAGGCATGCGAAAAATTTTACCACAGGCATATAGACGATATTCCGAGGATAAAATTTTGAGCATAACGCAGATATCGGGCGAAATAACCGTTTATGGATGGGCACTAACTATACCAACGGATAGCCAGCCAACCGAAAAGGAGGTTTTATTCCATGTTGAAAAGAGCGTTTATTCCTTACCGAGGCTATTACTCGACCCCATTCTGTCGCTGGCAGGGGGCAATGGCCAACGAAAATGCGATTGCACTGGGTGCCAAAACCGCTGGGCGCTGGATTGCCGAGAAGGGTTGGGAGTCGAGCGTCTTCGACTACCTGGTCTTTGGAAACACCATCAGTCAGCTGCACCAGTTCTACAGCGCCCCCTGGGCCGCCGCTCTGATGGGCTGCGGCGGCATTCCCGGCATGGCCATCAGCCAGGCCTGCACCACCGGCACCACATGCATCTTTCAAGCCGCCGCGGGAATTGAAGCGGGGTTGTATCAGAGCGCTTTCGTGCTCACTACAGACCGGACCTCCAACGGTCCCCACACCATCTGGCCCAACCCCAACGGACCCGGCGGGGAGGTGATCAGTGAGAACTGGCTCATGGACAATTTCAATGCCGATCCCAATGTGGGCCTGCGCATGGTGGAGACGGCGGAAAACGTCGCCAAGGAGGAAGGCATCACCAAGGAGGCGTGCGACCACCTGGCTCTACGGCGTTATGAGCAATATCTGATGGCCCTGGCCGATGACCGTGCATTTCAGAAACGCTACATGTTCGCCGCCGAGATTCAGCTCTCCCGCAAAAAAAGCGTCCTGGTGGAGGAAGACGAAGGCATCATGCCCACCACCGCCGAAGGACTGGCCAAACTCAAACCCCTGGTGCCCGGCGGCGTACTGAGCTTCGGTGCCCAGACCCACCCGGCCGACGGCAACGCCTCCATGATCGTGACTTCCCGGGAGAACGCCGCCCGCCTGAGTGCCGATGCATCCATTCCAATCCAGGTGATCGCCTACGGCTACTCCCGGGAGAAGAAAGGTTACATGGCCGCCGCGCCGGTACCGGCGGCCCGCATGGCCCTCGACAAGGCCGGCCTGGCCATCGGCGACATGGCCGTTATCAAAACCCACAACCCCTTTGTGGTCAACGACATCAACTTCGCCAACAAGATGCAGATCGATGCCGATGGCTTCAACAATTACGGCTCATCCGTGATCTATGGCCATCCTCAAGGCTCCACGGCCACCCGGCTGATCATCGAAGGCATCGAAGAAGCCGTCATGAAGGGCGGTGGATACCTGCTGTGGGCGGGTTGTGCCGCCGGCGACTGCGGGGCCGCATTGATTCTCAAAATCGGTTAACCGGCACCGCGCCGCCAAAAAGCATTTGAATTGCGGATCGGGGCAAGGTGTACCCCGGTCCGCTTTTTTTTATGGAATCTTGACTTGTTGCCGCTCTCAATCGATAATGGAACAGTTATCGATTCTACCGGATTATAGATTTCCGAAACGCCGCCTTTTTACCTGTTAACCTGACGATGCTGGGAAGTAGCCAGAGCGCTATAACACTATCCAGGGAGAGCAATCATGAAGAAGCTGGTCGAGGAAATTGCCAAGGCACTGGTGGACCTTCCGGAACAGGTATCGGCCAACGAGATTGAGAGCCATCAGAGTATCGTCATCGAGCTGTCCGTTGCCAAGCAGGACCTGGGAAAAATCATCGGACGCAAGGGTCAGAACGTTCAGGCCCTGCGCACCATTCTAAACGCCGCCTCGGGTAAAACCAAAAAGCGAATCATTCTGGAGCTGCTGGAGTAGCCTGCACCGCGATATCAACCGGCCCCGCACCGACCCGGTGGAAGCGGTCCTGCCCTGCCCACGGTTCAAGCTGGAACCTTCTGGAAGATGGTGCGTCGTGGACCGGAAACCATTCAGCAGCCGGAAGTCCCCCACTCCCATGGACCATGTCAGCATTGTTCTCGTCGAACCCCAGGGGCCGATCAATGTGGGTTCGGTTTGCCGCGTTATGATGAATTTCGGGTTTTCCGATCTTCGCCTGGTCAACCCATGCCCTGGCTACCGGTCGCTGCAGGCCCGGCGGATGGCCCTTAAGGCGGAATCGATACTGAACCAGGCGCCGAGCTTCCCAACCCTGCAAGCGGCGCTGGCCGATTGTCACCTGGCCTACGGCACCACCCGCCGCTTCGGTAAATATCGCGAGGCGTTCATGACGCCGGAACAGTCCGCCGGCCATGCGTGCGCGCAACCGACCGACCGCCGGGTGGCCTATGTCTACGGTCGCGAAGACCGGGGACTGCACACCAGCGAATTGGACCTGTGCCGGTTTTTCGTGACCATCCCCACGCACGGCGCCTATCCCTCCATGAACCTTTCCCACGCGGTGGCTGTGCTGCTCTATGAACTTCGCAAGCGGGCGCCGAATTCGAAAACGGTCCCCAACGATGAACCCTTGCCGGCACAGGCCGGGGAAGTGGAAAGGATGTTCCAGCACATGCGCCGGACCCTGCTGGCAGTGGATTACCTGGACCCCCAGAACCCCGATCACATCCTGCGGGCCTTTCGGAGGCTCTTTGGCCGCAATGGTCTCAGCGACCGGGAAGTAAAAATCCTGCAGGGGTTATGGAGCCGAATTGACTGGATCGAGGCAGAGCGGAGAAAACTGACTGGGGGCAGCTGAAAACCGACTCGGCGGGAGCGCCGCCGTCATGCCAGTTTGAAAGCCACCACCACCAGGCCCACCACGATGCTGATGATGAAAAAAAAGGTCTCGTTGTTGCGCATGGCATCGGCCAGGGTCCCCCCGGTGCGTTTGACTTCGGAGTAGGCTGACAAAAAGGCCAGCCCCATGACCAGCCACAGAACCAGAACCGTCAGTATCAGCGTTTGTGTGTTCATGCCCGTGATCTCCTGAAAGGTCGAGGCCGCAAGTTGTGTTTTGAGGCACGACTGTCAAAATGAAGCGGTGCGCAGCTCAGCATTTTCCTCAAGCCTGGCTTCCAGCATCATGCCCATTTCCCAAAGTTGAATTTTTCAGAGAGCAGGCGGCGGGTGGCGGAGTTGACCGCCAACCGGGCCAGTTCAGCCGGTCTGATCCAGCGGGCATCGGAGGCATCGCTACCGGCCCGGGGCTCGCCGCTGACATAGTCCCCCACCAGGTCCACGATCACGTAATGGTACTTCACGCCACCCCGGCGATCGCGTTCAATCACATCAAAAGCCAGGACCGGATCCCGGGCCCGGATCAGCACACCGGTCTCTTCCAAAATTTCCCGTTCGGCCGCCGCTTGAAGCGTTTCCCCGAGGTGAACCGTACCGCCGGGAATCGCCCACAACCCCCGGCCTGGGGGGTGTCCACGCCGCACCAGCAGCACCGCGTCGCCTTTGAAAACCACCGCTCCCACCGCTGGCCGGGGAGTCTCGGGATAGGTCCGCATGATCGCTTGGGGTCGTTCCATCGCAACTGGCCGCTCAGGTTAGGGTCGCGGTATGGTTGGTATCACCATTTGGCGGCGGATTCAATTTTTAATTGCTGGCAGGCCCTGCGGGAGATTGACGCACGTCCTGAATTTTGATAGCTGCAACGCATGCGGTTCAATGGCCTTCAGCAATGAAACACCCCCGACCCGTTTCGGTTCACGGTGGCCACAGCGGCCAGTTCTGCGGCCACGCCCAAGACTCCCTCGAAGCTGTCGTTCGGGCTTACATCGACCAAGGCTACCTTTGGGTCGGCATCACCGAGCACATGCCGCCGGTGTCGGATGATTTTGTCTATCCCGAAGAGAAAACCGCCGGGCTGGATGCCGAGTCGATCAGGGCACGGTTCGCCGACTACATCGCCACCTGCCGGCACCTTCAGACCCAGTACGCTCAGGACATTCGGATTTATGTGGGCTTTGAGACCGAAACCTGCAGCGGCAGCCTCGATTTCACCCAGCGCCTGATCCGCACCTTCAACCCCGACTACGTGGTGGGTTCCGTTCACCACGTCAACGACATCCCCTTTGACTACAGCCACAACTGCTATCACCAAGCTATCGATCGCTGCGGTGGGCCGGATGCGCTTTACGCCGCTTATTTCGATCAGCAGTACGAAATGATTCAAGCCTTGAAACCGCGCGTGGTCGGTCACCTGGACATCATTCGGATATATGATCCCGAATACCGCTCCCGGCTGGTCAAGCCGGTCGTATGGGAAAAAATCCTGCGGAACCTAACCCTGGTCAGGCAACTGGACCTGATCCTGGATTACAACCTGCGGCCGCTCACAAGGGGTGAGAGCGAACCCTACCCGTTTGGCCCCATCCTCGAAAAAGCCGCCGAGATGGGCATCGCCATTGTACCGGGTGACGATTCCCACGGGGTGAGCAGCGTCGGTCGGCACATGCGCGAGGCCATCGAACGACTGCAGGCAGCCGGGCACAATACGAATTGGCGGCCGCCCGTCACTGATAGACCCTGACCCGGTCAACCCCACCCCAGCCGATTGCGGCAGCGGAGAGGCGCCAACCGCGATGCACCCCGGACACGGCAGTGCCGCGACGCGTTTGTCTGCCTGGTCGGCAGGCTTATCGACCGACGGGCGCGGCCGCTGTAGCGGTGTGATTGGACGCGTGGCTGCTAATCACAACTGTACCTCTTGACAGGGCGGCCGTTTTTAAATACTGTTCCCCTTAAACCGTCGTTCGCCTGCAGCCCCCAACAGGTTCCCTGGCACCGTCTCGGGCTGGCTGCCGGGGGTTGGCAGGCCATGCCCGCCACGATTTTTATCGCTACCGCACCGACAACGAGCAACCGCCCGAACCCTCAGGATACGGATCATGCAGGAGATTG
The DNA here is from genome assembly GCA_046484885.1 of Desulfosarcina sp. Lineage (GTDB taxonomy): Bacteria > Desulfobacterota > Desulfobacteria > Desulfobacterales > Desulfosarcinaceae > Desulfosarcina. Next base: position 44,735 of record JAWOIA010000041.1, read on the forward strand.
CATCTACCCACGCCAACCGCCGCACCTTTCTCAAAATAGGCTTTTTCGGAATCACGAGCGCCATCTTGGCCCACCCGCTCCTGG
>JAWOIA010000069.1:0-19050 GCA_046484885.1 Desulfosarcina sp.
CCCCATGGCGATGCCGTCGCCATGGGGTACCGGGCCGGCGCCACCGTCGCCAACCTGGAGTTTGTCCAGTTTCACCCGACCTGCCTGTATCATCCCGCCGCCAAAAATTTCCTCATTTCGGAAGCGGTGCGCGGCGAGGGCGGCCGCCTGATCGATGCCGGCGGTCACCCCTTCATGCAGCACTACGATCCCAATAAGGATCTGGCCTGTCGGGACGTGGTGGCCCGGGCCATCGACACGGAGCTCAAACGGACCGGACGGGAGAGTGTTTTTCTGGACATCTCCCACCGGCCGGCGGCCTTCATCACCAGCCGTTTCCCCAATCTGTACGAAAAGTGCCTCTCCTTCGGCATCGACATGACCCGGGAACCGATCCCCGTCGTCCCCGCCGCCCACTACATGTGCGGGGGTGTGGTTACCGACATCTTCGGCCGCACGGACATCCAGCGCCTCTGCGCCATCGGCGAAACCGCCTGCACCGGCCTGCATGGCGCCAACCGCCTGGCCAGCAATTCCCTGCTGGAGGCCCTGGTCTATGCCGATGCCGCCGCCCGCCAGGCCCTCCAGGATATGGATGCCCCCCACCAGGGGGAATGCCCGAATGTCCCGGACTGGGACGACGTGGGCACCATCGACAGTGACGAGCAGATCATGGTTGCCCACAACTGGGATGAAATCCGGCGCTGCATGTGGAACTATGTGGGTATCGTCCGCTCGGACAAGCGTCTGGCCCGCGCCCAGCGGCGCATCGCAACCATCCAGCAAGAGATCCAGGAGTACTACTGGAATTTCAAAGTCTCCGCTCACCTGATCGAGCTGCGCAACATCGCCACCGTCGCCGAGCTGATCATCCAGTGCGCCGCCCACCGCAAGGAGAGTCGCGGCCTGCATTACAACATCGGCTATCCCCAAAAAAACGACCGCCGCTGGCGGAAAGACACCCTGATCCGCCGGCAGATGCTGGGATAGGGTCACGGACAAGGACCCCCATGCGCCACGAATATGTCGCCAGCAGTGAAGACAGCCTGCTTCTGATCATTGACTTTCAGCAGTCGATGCGCAAGGTCATGCCTGACTGGGAGCAGATTACCGCCAACGTGAAAAAACTGCTGCAGGCCGCCCAGATCCTCGAAGTGCCGATTCTGGTGACGGAGCAATACATCAAAGGACTCGGCGAAACGCACCCCCAGGTGCTCGCCGAAATCCAATCGCCACGGGTGTTCCGCAAAGAGCATTTCAGCGCCTGCTTGGAGCCCGATTTCCTGCCCACGGTTCGCTCGTTCCAGCGCACCCGCATCGTGGTGGCCGGGTTGGAAACCCATGTTTGCGTCCTGCAGACGTGCCTGGATCTGATCCATGCGGGGTTCCGGGTCCACATCGCAGCCGATGCCGTCGCATCCCGCCTCAAGGCCAATCGCGTGATCGCCCTGGATCTGCTGCGCCAGGCCGGCGCCGTCGTCAGCTCGGTGGAAATCGTCATTTTCCAGTGGGCCTGCCGGGCCAACACCGCCCCTTTCCGAAGAATCCTGCCCATCATCAGGTAGTCCCAGCCAGCCCGAGTCGTCCCAGCTAGCCCTCGTCGGCGGGGCTTAAATGGCAGTGCCGGAGGTTCGGCTCGGGCGCACGACCGATGACGCCGTCGGGCGGGCCTGTCAGCCGGGCCTTGAGGATCCGGCCGATGAACACCGGGTGGCCGCCGGCATCCACCGGCAGCTGATCCTCGGTTTCGATGGTGACGGTTCGGGTGCGGGTGCCGGCCTGCCGGGCCAGGGACCTCACCATGTCGACCAGCTCGTTTTTAGCATAGGCATCGGCGGCTTCAAATTCAGTAAATCGCCTGGCTCCGGCAAGCCCTTCGATCAAAAATCCGCTGCCGTTGCCCGGGATGATGCGCACCCGACGCTCGATCACCACATTGCTTGTAATGGCCCCTATGGCGTTGGCCACGTCGGCATGCTCGGGCATGATCGCCCGGGCGCCGATCATGACGGCAGCGCGGGGAAGAAAATAGGTGATGGGGGCACCGATACCGATCACCGGCCGTTTAAAATCGATTTGGATGCGATAGTCCTCATTTCCCCCGCTAAACAGGTTTTCCATCAGGGTCAGGCAGACCGGGCAGTTGTCCAGGCTTCCGGGGTCGACCTGTTCCTCCAACTGGCGTTTGAGTATCTCCAAGGCCAGCTTCCGCGAAACAGTCTCCAAAAGCTGCTGCCGCAGCAACGTCGGTTCCGTCTGGCTCAACCCCGCGATAATGCCGAAAAACCGGTCGGCGGCCGCCGTACTCCAGAGTTGAAGTTCACCGCCAAGGTGGAGCAGATCCGTCGGGGTCAAGCCGCAGCGCTGGATCAAAAAATGCGCTTCCAGGCGCTGCAGGGGAAGGTGCCGATCGGTGAGCACTCCCGTTGTGCACCGCAACTCATCGATGGAGTACGGACGCTGCTGCAGCAGCTCCAAGACGTGTCGCTCCATTTGGGTCGGCTGCAGATGGGTCGCCGAACCGGTTGCAACCAGCAGCTGCATGGTTCGGGTGTCAGTCTCAAAACGGCGGCCGCGTCTGGCCAGATAATCGATGGCTGCAGCGGTGCCTTCAAATTTGGCCCCCAGCCAGGCGATGGGCGCCACCCGGCGGGGCCCGATGGTAAAAACACCCTTTTGGCGACTGATCAGGCTGTCACCGCCCAATCCGGTGGTGCGGATATCCAGTGCCCGTACGTGGGTCCGCCGCCCCCCGACGGTGGAGCCGCTGCTGCAGACCCGAACACCGCCCCGTGCGACCAGGGCCGTGTCGGTGGTGGTGCCGCCCATATCCACCACCAGAGCATCCTCAAGTCCGGTGAGGTACCTGGCACCGGCCACGCTGGCCGCCGGGCCGGAAAAAATGGTTTCCACCGGCCGCTCCTTGGCCATGCTGGCGCGCATCAACGTCCCGTCCCCCTTGACCACGACGATCGGGGCCCGGATCGCCGCCTCAGCCAGTGCCTGTTCAAGATCGGTGATGAGCTTTGCCAGACGGGGAACAATGCGCGCATTCAACACAGCGGTGGTGGCTCGGATTTGGAAGTCGAGTATCGTGGACAGCTCATGGCCGCAGGTGACGAGGAGACCGGTTTCCGAACGGATGATGCGCTTGACCTGCAGCTCGTGATCCGGGTTGATGGCGCCGGCAAAACCCGAGACGGCAAAGGCGCCCACCTGCTCTTGCATGACCATGCGCCGAACCACCCGCCGCACCCGATCTTCATCCAGAGGCGCCAGCTCCTCGCCGGTAATAGACAGCCGCCCGGGAATCACCGCTTTGGGCTCATGGGGGTAATCCTGCGGATCGTAAATGCCGTAAGGGGGCATGAGCAGCAGGCCCACCCGCTGACCATCGCCCTCGACAATGGCGTTGGTGGCCAGGGTCGTGGAGAGAGCCACCATATCCACGGCTTGGCGCTGGTCCGGATCCAGCTGGTCCAGGGCCCGCCCGATGCCGATGGTAAAGTTCCAGCGGGTGGTCAAGGACTTGGCCTTGCAGCGGGTCTCCCCGGTCTTGAAATCGTAGATCACGGCGTCGGTATAGGTGCCGCCGGCATCGATTCCCAGTCCGATCCTGGCGCTGCCGGAACAAGCGGCCGGTTCATCGTCAAAAGTGGCTATATCGCCGCTGCTGGCGGGCCTGCGCCGCCAGAGGGGGCTGGCTGAAAGGGTGCCCGTCACAGCATCGAACTCGATGACATGCTGGGGTTCGACCACCAGGATCTCGTCGGTGGTTTGGGTTCCGACCAGCATCGCTTCCATCAGGGCCAGGCTACCGGATATTTTTTCGTAGGCCCAGCCATAGGCCGCGGCCATCTCTTTGGTGTGGTCCTCATATTCGGACCCATCCCGGGTACCCGTATCGATATAGGCGGCCCGTTGGTAGTTCTTTTGCCATGAATTGAGAAAATCGATCGTCTGGCGCGCCGCATCGTCTCCATGCTGCCGAGCGATATCGGCATAATGGATTCGCTGGTCGCCGAACCACGCCTGCAGCTTGCGCTGGGAAACCGGTATGGCCTTCTCCCGGTACCACCCAGCCGAGATGTAGTAGGTTCCGGGGAACTTTTTGAACTGCTCGCGGTAGGCCTCGGGCCCGCCCAGGAACATGGCGATGCAATCGTGCACCTTGGGCAGGACCAGGGGGATCTGGCGGGATTGGATGCCGACCGTACCCCTGCCACAGACACCGTAGCCGACGACGATCCGACCCGCCTCCCCGGCAGCTGAAACCGTATCGATGGCCTCCTGCAGGTGGTGCCGCAGCAGATCCGGACGATCGTGGAGACCGGCTTCCAGAAATTTGAATGCCACGTTCAGACCCAGTTGTCTGGTCAGGTGTTTGATATCCACCCCCAGAACTGCACAAGCGATGATAGCCATGGGTGGTTGTCGCAGCATTGGTTGGCCTTTCGAGCCGGCCCGCCCGGACCGGCGGTCCCTGAACACACGCGGCGGCTTAATTTTAAGCCCGGATTCCCCCTTTTTCAATCGGGAAGCACCACGTTGACGGTCAAGGGCCGTTTTTTTGCTTTCGTAAGCGCTGGGGTTGCGCTATCGTTTGAACCGGAACGGGATGCCCATCAGTGACCACCCTACAATCGGGGCAGCATTGCCATGTCTGAGATCCGCCGCCAAACCATCGCTGCACTGCAGGTCGGAACCAGCGTCAGCATCACCCGCACCTTCACCGCAAGGGATGTCGACGACTTCAGCGCGGTCACCCGCGACCACAACCCCATTCACTTCCATCCACAGTTCGTGGAACTCAAAGGCTTCCGGGGGCGTATCTGCCACGGCCTGCTGGTGGGCAGCATGCTGACCGAGGTAGGTGGGCAGATGGCCTGGCTGGCTTCCGGAATGAGCTTCCGGTTTAAAAAACCAGTCTACTTCAACGATACCATTACCTGCCGCGTCACCCTGGTGGCCGTCGATGCCAACTGCCGTGCAGAGGCCAGCGCCCGCTTTACCAACCAAAACGGGGAAACCGTTATTGAAGCCAGTCTGTTCGGTGTCCTGCCCAACCATCGGGAGCGGCAGGCTCTGGCGGAAATCGCTGCAGGCGGCCCCCTGCCTGAACCATCGCAGGCCTGCCCCGCCGACTGAGTTTATGCCCCCACCGATGGTAATGGTTTCAGGTTCCAGATTCTGGTGGCGTACTCCATGACCGACCGGTCGCTGGAAAATTTTCCCATGCGGGCGGTGTTGAGAATCGATCTTCGGGCCCACTCTTCCTTATCCAGAAAGAGCTTGTCGACGGCCTCCTGGGCAGTGACATAGGCCCGGTAGTCGGCCAGAACCATGTAAAAATCACCTTTTTGCAGCAACGACGCCACAATGGGTGAAAAAAGATGGGGGTCTTCGGGCGAAAAATCCCCCCGGCTGACGCTGTCGAGGGCCTGACGCAGCTCGATATCGTTGTCGTAGCAGCTGCGGGGGTCCATATTGCCGCTGCGCCGGTCGGTGACCTGACCGGCGGTCAGACCGAAAGTAAACATATTTTCCGCCCCCACCTCCTCCATGATTTCGATATTGGCACCGTCCATGGTTCCAATGGTCAAGGCCCCGTTGAGCGCCATCTTCATGTTCCCTGTTCCCGAAGCCTCCATGCCTGCCGTCGAGATCTGTTCCGATAGATCCGCCGCCGGGATGATCTTTTCAGCCTGGGAAACGCAGTAGTTGGGCAGAAAAAGCACCCGCAGGTTCCCTTGGACATCCGGGTCGCTGTTGATTTTGGCCGCCACGGCAGTGATCAGTTTGATGATGCGTTTGGCCTGGTGGTAAGCCGGAGCCGCCTTGCCGGCGAAAATGACGGTACGCGGCACCACGGCGGCGCCGGGGTTGGCCCGGATGCGGTGGTAACGGGTGATCACGTGCAGCACATTGAGCAACTGGCGTTTGTACTCATGGATGCGTTTGACCTGAACCGAAAACAGGGTATCCGGATCCACGCCCATACCGATCTTACGCTGAATGTAGCGCGCCAGGCGTTTTTTGTTGTCACGCTTGGTTTTGATCCAGCGGCGGCGGAACGCGGCATCCTCGGCCAACGACTCCAGCTGCCGCAGCCGATCCAGGTCGGTGATCCAAGCGGGACCGATGGTGTCGGTGATCAGCTTGGCCAGGGGCGGGTTGGCCTGGGCCAGCCATCGCCGCGGTGTAATCCCGTTAGTGACATTGGTCAGACGTCCGGCAAAGAGCTGGTCGAAATCCCTGAAAAGACCCTCCTTGAGAATCTGACTGTGCAGTTCGGCCACACCGTTGACGGTGTGGCTGCCGATGATCGCCAGGTGGGCCATGCGAACCCGCTGATGGTCCCCCTCGGCAATCAGCGAAATGCGCCCCAACAAAGCCTCATCGGTTTTCTGCCGAGCCTTGACGGAATCCAGAAAGCGGTGATTGATTTCAAAGATGATCTCCATGTGCCGGGGCAAAAGGCGGCGGAGAAGGTCCACGGGCAAGGTTTCGAGGGCTTCGGGCAGCACCGTGTGGTTGGTGTAGGCGAAGGTTTTTTCACAGATCGGCCAGGCCTGGTCCCAGGCCAGACCCGCTTCGTCCATGAGCAGGCGCATCAGCTCTGGAATGGCGATGGCCGGGTGGGTGTCGTTGAGCTGGATGGCCACGAAATCGGGCAGTTCCGACATATTGCGGTTGAGTTTCTTATAACGCCGCAGAATATCCGCCAGGGTTGCGGCCACAAAGAAGTACTGCTGTTTCAGCCGCAGTTCCCGCCCTTGTTCCATCTCGTCGCTGGGATAGAGCACGCTGGAGATGGTTTCGCTTAAGACCTTGGCCTCTACGGCACCGATGTAATCGCCCTGGTTGAATTCATCGAGGTTGAATTCGCGACTGGACTGGGCCCGCCACAGCCGCATGTTGGTGACGAAATCATCCGCGTAGCCGGGAACCAGAAAGTCACAGGCCATGGCCATGACCAGTTCGCCGTCCACCCAGCGATGACAGCGGCGCCCGGCGGCATCGGCGTAGGTTTCGGTGCGGCCGTAAAAACGGACCGGCGCCAGATACTCACTCCGACGGATCTCCCACGGCGTCCCCTTGCGCGACCAATTGTCGCATTGCTCACGCTGCCAGCCGTTTTCGATGGTCTGGTGAAAGATCCCATAGTCATAGCGAATGCCGTAGCCGTAGCCGGGAAGATCCAGACAAGCCATGGAGTCCATGTAGCAGGACGCCAGGCGTCCCAGGCCGCCGTTGCCCAGGCCCGCATCCCACTCCTCCTCTTCCAGCTCGTCCAGATCAAACCCCATCGCTTCAACGGTCTGGCGGGCTTCGTCGACCATCTTGAGGCTGATCAGGTAGTTCATGAGGAAGCGACCCGGCAGAAATTCCAATGAGAGAAAGTAGACCCGTTTGGCCAGGGTGTCATACTGGGAACGCTGCGTGCGGATCCAACGGTCGGCGAGGCGGTCGCGAACACTGTACGCCAACCCCATGAAACAGGCATGACGGTTGGGTTTTTGTGGATCCCGGCCCATGCTGAAGCGAATGTGACGCTGGATTTGATCCTTCAGGGTAGCGGTTGATTGCCGGGCACTGCTGTCATCCGTGGTCTCTCTACCGTCCTTCTTGGCCATGAACGATTGCTCCTGTTTTTGAATTGAGTGGCGTGGCGAGCGGCGGGAAAGCGAGCGGCTGAAGCCAATTGGGGATAGTGAAGCGCTGCCCGCACCATTGGCGATCCGTGCTAAAACTGCATCTCGATCTGGTTGAGAGCCTCCGGGTCAAAGGCCTCGATGCCCCGGGTTCGTTCGAGCAATGTTTCAATGGCCTTGACCGCGGCAACATAGCTGTCCATCACCGCTGCCAGTTTGGACACCACCGGATCGTCTTCACCCAACTGGTCGGTCATCTTGTTGAGCAGTTGTCCCCCTTTGTTCAAATGCTGCTGAATTCCGGAAAAGGCGGTTTTGCGCATTTCATATTTTTTCTGCTCATTGTCGATCACCGGCAAGAGCCGCCGGACCGAAAATTCGACCAAGGCGTCACGCGGGGCGTTGAAGGCCCGGGATATTTCATCCAGCAGCGAAAGGGACTGTCGGCTGATGACGTAGGTTTTTTGAACCCGGTTTTCGGCTCGAACCCGGGCATTTTGAACTTCCCTGGCAATAGCGCTGAGTGAGTCGCTATCCTGGGCCAGATGATCGAAAAGAGATTTCTGTTTGATGCCCAGCTGGGCGGCGACAATGCTGATGGCTTCGATACAGCCCGAGGAGAGTTTGAAGGTGGCCCGCACGGATTGCCTGCCTCGAAGCCTTGAACTGGTGATATATCCAACCGATTGATATGTATTTTTATCTGTTGGCTGCGGCATATCCACTCTCCACCTGTTTGGTTTGAACAATTACCTCACTTAGGTTAGTTCGAAAAATAATACAATAAAAAAATATTTCTACAATATTGACAACCTCCTTTCCGTTAATAATGTTGGACTACCTTTCAGCGACCCGAGCGAACGCCGTTGCGTTCGAAACCCCCAACCAAAGGAGGATTGGCGATGATATTCAGAGATTTTTTCGGCCCCCCCAGTCAGCGTTTCGGTGTACCTTCTTCAGAACTGGATGGCATGCGGCGCCAGATGGAGCGTCTCTTTGATGCCTTTGGTGAAAGACCCCTCGGCCGTGGGGGCGTAGGTGTCTTCCCGGCGGTAAACATCAGCGAGGACCCAAACGCCTACCACCTCAGCGCGGAGCTTCCCGGGGTCAAGACAGCCGATCTGAACCTCAACGTTACCGGCAATCAATTGACCCTGGCCGGAGAGCGCAAGATTTCCGAAGAGGCGGCCGATGCCCGGTATCACCGCCGGGAACGGGAAGCCGGACGCTTTTCCCGCGCGGTTACGCTGCCCGGTGAAATCGACTCGGACCAGGTCACGGCCAGGTTGGTGGATGGCATCCTGACCGTCACGATTTCCAAAGCACAAAAGACCAAGCCCAGGCAGATTGCGGTTAAATAATGCCAACCAAAGGAGGAACGGACCATGTCAGAGAGCAAAGAACTGAAGGTCAGGGAAAAACAGGCGGTCGCCACCCCTGCCGAGCAGACCAAGCCGGGACCGGTTTTTACACCCAGTGTGGATATTTTTGAAACAGAGACGGCCATCACCCTCCTGGCCGATATGCCCGGTGTCAAGGCAGAGGATTTGAATGTGGATATTCGGGAAGACATTCTGACGTTGATCGGCGATGTCCGCCCGAGTGTGGGGACACCCGGGAATGCCGTGTACATGGAATATGATATCGGGCGGTACTACCGTCAGTTCTCCCTCTCCGAGGTCATCGCCCAAGAAAAGATCGACGCCAAACTCAGTGACGGCGTATTGCGCCTTACCCTTCCCAAGGTCGAAAAGGCCATGCCAAGGCGGATCACTGTTCAAGCCGGTTAGGGGTAGGACTTGCCGGAAGCGCTCGTCTCTTCCGGCAAGAAAAGCACCGCCCTTGCACTAAAGAACAGCCATCGTGGTTCGCGGGCGCTCGTTTGCTTCGTTTCGCCCGTGATGATCGGCCCGATTCGATCGTCACCCGAGAATCAACCCAGCCTGGAAAATTTTGTCGGCTCCCCGGATAGGCCTCGATGCCGGCCTGATGCAGAGCCTTGGGGATGCCCGCCGCCCGGGGCGCACACCCCTTGACGGGATTCACAAACAAAAAGGCCGGTCTGCGCATTCTCCTTGACGATGGGAATAGGGATAGGATAGCTTTTCAGCCATGATTGAAATCTATTTCATTCGGCACGGCCAGGCCTCCTTCGGACAGCCGGATTACGACTGTCTCTCGTCCCTTGGCCAGGAACAGGCCAGGCTGTTGGGCCGTTATCTCCACAACACCGGCACCCGGTTCGACAAAATCTACTGCGGTTCGTTGAAACGCCATCGCCAGACGGCCACGATCGCCCTGCACCAGATCAATGGCGACCGACCGCTCACCATGGCCATTGATCCCGATTTCAACGAGTTTGACAGCTCCGACCTGCTGATGAACAGCCTCTGCAGGGTGATTCAGGCCGACCCCACCCTAGCCGAGCAGATGCGGCATATCCACAACCAGCATGGGGCGATCGCCCGTATTTTCGAGATCGCCGAGAAAAGGGGTCTGGTTCCGGCCGACGAAGCGACCCGTTTGAACCTGGCTATGCAGTTCAGTGATCGGGTCCTCGGGGCCATCACCAACCTGGTCCGCACGCTTGGGAACCATGGGAAAACGGCGGTGTTCACCTCCGGTGGACCCACCGCCGTGGCCTTGCGCCAGGCCCTGGCCACTTCTAGGGAACAGACCATTCGGCTGGGGCGGGAACTGCGCAACACCTCGGTTACGGTGTTGCGCCACGATCAGGGAGAGCTGAATTTGGTGCGCTTTAACTGCGTCGCCCATCTGGAAGCCCAGAACCACGCAAACCTGATCACGTACATTTAAAGCCGATAACAAGGCTCCCGGATCTGAGCGACCCGGCATTCAAGGGCCCTTAACGGCAGGCCGCGGAGAAAGGAGTGTGCCATGACGGCAACCGGAGAGACCATCACCATGACCGAAACCGGACAGCTCGCTGTTCCGGACCACCCCACGATCCCTTACATTGAGGGCGACGGCACAGGACCGGACATCTGGCGGGCGACCCGCATGGTTCTGGAAGCGGCCGCGGCCAAAACCTACGGCGGCGCGCGGGCCATTCACTGGCTGGAAGTGCTGGCCGGCGAGAAAGCCTTCAACCAAACCGGCCAATGGCTGCCGGAGGCGACCCTGGACGCGATCCGGAACTATCGCGTCGCTATCAAAGGGCCGCTGACCACCCCCGTTGGCGGCGGCATCCGCAGCGTCAACGTCCAGCTTCGCCAGGAGCTCGATCTCTATGCCTGCGTCCGTCCGGTGCGCTACATCGCCGGCATCCCGAGCCCGATGAAATCCCCGGAAAAAGTGGACATGGTGGTGTTCCGGGAGAATACCGAAGATGTCTACATCGGTTACGAGTGGGAAGCCGACTCCCCCATGGCCAGAAAGCTGATCGAATTCATCGAGCGGGAGGAAGGGCGAACGATCCGGGCCGGGTCGGGCATCGGCATCAAGCCCATGAGCCGCTTCGGCACCCAGCGCCTGGTACGCATGGCGGTGCAGTATGCCCTGGACCATCAACGCCCCAGCGTGACCCTGGTTCACAAGGGCAACATCATGAAATACACCGAGGGCGCCTTCCGCAACTGGGGCTACGAAGTGGCAGAGGCGGATTTCGGCGCACAGATCATAACCGAGGAGGCTGTATGGTCCCGCCACAACGGCCGGGCACCGCAAGGACGTGTCGTGATCAAGGATCGGATCGCTGATGCCATGTTCCAGCAGATCCTGCTGCGCCCGGAGGAGTATGACGTCCTGGCGATGCCCAATCTCAACGGCGATTACATGTCCGACGCGCTGGCGGCCATGGCCGGCGGTCTCGGTATGGCCCCGGGGGCCAATATCGGCGACAACTATGCGGTCTTCGAAGCCACCCACGGCACGGCTCCCAAGTATGCCGGACTCGACAAGATCAACCCCGGCTCGCTGATTCTTTCGGGGGCCATGATGCTGGCGCATCTCGGTTGGCAGGAGGCGGCCGAGCGCGTCCGTCAGGGTCTCATCGGTGCGATCAATGCCAAACAAGTGACCTACGATCTGGCCCGCCAGATGGCGGGCAGCACCGAAGTGGCCTGCTCCCGCTTTGCGCAAATCGTGATCGATCACATGGACGGATGAAACCCGGGCCACGGCCTGGAGGTGGCCGAGGTCAACCGCGGGCGCCTTTCCCGGCTGCAACCGCTGCGAAGGCGCACGGTTGGCTCAGGCGATGGTATCAACCGGCCCGGACGCAACTTTTTAAAAGGTCATCACCGTTAGGGGAAGATTCATGGCCAAAGCAACGTTAAAGAGGCACCGGATCAATCGGGACTGGTGCAAGGGCTGCGGGATCTGCGTGGCCTTTTGCCCCAAAACGGTACTGGAGCTGGACGAACTGGACAAGGCGGTGGCGGTGCGGCTGTCGGATTGCATCGCCTGCCGGCTGTGCGAACTGCGCTGCCCGGACCTGGCCATCGCGGTAACGGTCCAGGGCGATGCGGACGATCAGGACGAACCCCAACCCGAACAGGCATCGAAATGAGCAGACAGGTCAGATTCATTCAAGGCAACGAGGCGTGCGTGGAAGGGGCCTTGTATGCCGGGCTGGATTTTTTTGCCGGCTACCCGATCACCCCCTCGACAGAGATCGCCGAGCATCTTTCGCTGCGGCTGCCGCAGCGGGGGGGCAAGTTTATCCAGATGGAGGATGAGATTGCCTCGATGTGCGCGATTATCGGGGCGTCGTTGACGGGCCACAAGGTGTTGACGGCCACTTCGGGACCGGGTTTTTCGCTCAAGCAGGAGGCGTTGGGCTACGCGGTGATGGCGGAGATACCGTGCGTGGTGGTCAACGTGCAGCGCGGCGGTCCGTCGACGGGGGTTCCGACGCAGGTGAGTCAGGGTGACGTGATGCAGGCGCGCTGGGGGACCCACGGCGACCACAGCATCGTTGCGCTGACGGCCTCGAACCACCAGGACGTGTTTGCCATGACGGTCGAGGCGTTCAACATCGCCGAGACCTATCGCACGCCGGTGATACTGCTGTTCGACGAGGTGGTGGGTCACATGCGCGAGCGCCTGGAGATTCCCGAGCCCGGGGAGATAGCGCTGGTGGAGCGCTTGCGCACTGCGGTGCGCGAGGGGGTGGACTACCATCCCTACCTGCCGCGCGAGGACGGGCGGCTGCCCATGAGCGATTTTGGCGGGGTGCACCGCTTCAATGTAACGGGCCTGGTCCACGACATGTGGGGCTTTCCCTCGGACAACCCCAAGGTGGTTCACGGTCTGCTGCGCCACCTGGTGGACAAGATCGAGAACAACGCCGGCCAGATGGCGCGCTACAAGACCTTCCACCTGGAGGATGCCGAGACGGTGCTGGTTTCGTACGGCTCGGCGGCGCGCTCGGCCCTGCACATCACCGAGTATCTGCGCGCGCGCGGGTCCAAGATCGGCCTGCTGGAGCTGCAGACGATCTGGCCCTTTCCGGCCGAGGTGGTGCGGCGCTACTGCGACCCGGCCGCCTACACCGTGGTGGTGGAGATGAACATGGGCCAGGTGTGCCAGCTGGTGCGCATGACGCTGCGGCATCCGCAGCGGGTCTTTTTGGCCAACCGCATCGACGGGGTGTTCATCACGCCCGGGGACATCCGCAACATTTTGCGTCTGATCATGGGCAAGGGGGTGTAGGGCGATGGCAGTCAAGGATTATATTCGCGAGCGTTTTTTTCCGCACCTGTGGTGCGCCGGCTGCGGTCACGGGATTGTTCTCAACGGTCTGATTCGGGCCGTCGAGCAGTTGGGCATGAGCCGCAACGAGATCGTGATGGTGTCGGGGATCGGCTGTTCGTCGCGCATTTCGGGGTACATGGATTTTCACACCCTGCACACGATCCATGGGCGGGCGCTGGCATTTGCCACGGGGGTGAAGCTGAGCAAGCCGGAGCTGAACGTGATCGTGCCCATGGGCGACGGGGATGCGCTCTCGATCGGCGGCAACCACTTCATCCATGCCGCGCGGCGCAACATCGACATCACCGCCATCGTGATGAACAACCGGATTTACGGCATGACCGGTGGCCAGTACTCGCCGCTGACCGGTCCGGGGATGCTGGCGACCACGGCGCCGTACACGAACATTGACCAGGGGTTCGACGTGGTGGAGATGGCGCGGGCCTCCGGGGCGACCTTCGTGGCGCGCACGACGACCTACCACGTGCAGCAGATGAGCGACCTGATCCGCGCGGCCATGCTGCATGAGGGGTTTGCGGTGGTGGAGGTGATGAGCCAGTGTCCGACCTATTTTGGCCGCAAGAACCGCCAGGGCGGGGCGGTGGAGATGATGAAGCGCATGAAGGAGATGACCACGCCCATCGGTTCCAAGGCCAAGGCCCAGAACCCCGAATTGATTGAGCGCGGCATTTTTGTACAGCTGGACAAGCCGGAGTATTGCGCCGAGTATGACCGGATCATCGAACGGGCCAGGGGGGGGCGATAGGCATGGAGCGATGTCGGATGGTGTTTTCAGGCTCGGGCGGTCAGGGGGTGATCACGGCGGCCATTATCCTGGCCGAGGCGGCGGTGCTGCACGAAGGGCTGGAAGCGGTGCAGACCCAGGCTTACGGTGCCGCGGCGCGCGGGGGCTCGACGCGCTCGGATGTGATCATCGCCGACTCACCGATCAATTACCCCAAGGTGATCCAGCCCAACGTGCTGGTGTGTCTGACCCAGGAGTCGTACAACAAGTTTTACGAGATCATCCGCCCCGGCGGGCTGCTGATCACCGACGAACGGTTCGTTACACCCCAGCGCAAGGTCGACGCCGTGCAGCGGGGCCTGCCCATGTACCAGGCGGTGATGGCGCGCATCGGCAAGCCGATCGTTTTCAACATCTGCATGCTCGGGGCGGTGGTGGGGCTGACCAAGCTGCTGGCGCCGGCATCGCTGCTGAAGGTGCTCGAGACCCGCATCCCAAAGGGCTTTATCGACATGAACCGCCAGGCCCTGGAACTGGGGCTCGAACTGGCTGAAGCGACGGCCCGGCCGGCCTGAAACCGGCTTGGCTAAACGGAAGCAGCGCGCTTCTTCCGGTTGTTGCCAGTGAAACCGTCAACCCGGGTCTTTGCGCCTGGGTGGCGGTCCCTCAGGTTCCAATGGGCCCAAAACCGACGATGGCTGTTGCCACTGCCTCATGCCAAACCCATTTTCGAACCCGATGGCCCTCTCCTGCGGGGTCTCAACCCCAGCGTCGCCCGCCCCGGCATTGGCAGGGTTGTACGTCCATGTGCCGTTCTGCCGCTCCAAATGTCCCTATTGCGATTTCTACTCCCTTGGCGACCTTGGTCTGATCGCCCCTTATGTCCAAGCGCTGCTGACAGAACTGACCATGCGCCGGCAGAGGGATTTTTACGTGGACAGCATCTATTTTGGGGGCGGGACGCCATCCATCCTGGAGCCCCACCAGGTCGCCCGGATCCTTGAAGCGGTAGACGTCTGTTTTGGGATGGCGGCGGATGTCGAAATATCCCTGGAAGTCAACCCGGGCACCGTTGATCGCGAAAAGTTGGTCCACTACCGGCAGGTCGGCATCAACCGGGTCAACATTGGGCTGCAATCCAGCGACGATCGCATCCTGGCGTTTCTGGGCCGGATTCACCAGGTCGGACAAGGCGTCGACACCCTGCGCTGGGCTCGTGCGGCCGGCTTTGACAATGTGAGGCTGGACCTGATCTATGGGATCCCCGGCCAGACCCGGCGGGGCTGGCGGGCGGATATGGCGAGGGCCGTCCAGCTGGCTCCGGATCACCTGGCCTGTTACAACCTGACGATCGCAGCGGGCACGCCCATGGCCGCAGGGGTCGAAAACGGTACGATTCAACTCCTGGACGAACGGCTCGCCGCGGATCTGTTTGCTTTGACCGCGGCCTACCTGAGCCGCAACGGCTATCGCCAGTACGAAATTTCCAACTTTTTCCGGCCGGGTGGCGATGGTGCCGCCGACCGGCGGTCCAGGCACAACTGGAAATACTGGATCCTGGCGCCTTACCTGGGGTTCGGGCCGGCCGCGCACAGTTTTCTGGACAACCGGCGCTGGTGGAACCACCGCTCCCTGGGTCGCTACCTGACGGATCTTAAGGGTGGTGTGCTTCCCGTGGCGGGACGGGAGACCCTGTCCCGCGAGCAACAGATCATGGAGTACATCTATCTCGGGTTGCGCCGCACCGAGGGGATTGACCTGGCGGACTTCAAGCGGCGCTTCAATGCCGATTTTAAGGACTGCTTTGGACCGGCGATGATCCGCCTGACCGAGGGGGGACTGGCCGAAACGGTCTCGGGGCGGGTGCGCTTGACAGACCGGGGCATGCGTTTGCTGGAAAGCGTTGCCGACCGGCTCCTTAGTGTCTATCCATAAACGGTTATTTGGCTCGATATCGGCGTTAGGCTCAATATGTTATCCTCGGAAAATCACCTATGTGCCTGTGGTAAAATTTTTCGCATGCCTTGATCGCGACCAGAATTCTTCGTTTCTGGATGGACACGCCTTAGCTGAGTCATCGCTGATGAATGCGAAAAAAGTCGCTACTGGCGTTTGCGGAGCTTGCGGATGTCCCCGATCCGGATAGTTACCTGGGTGGCGTCAAAATGTTCGATCAAGGGGATTACGTACTTGCGTGAGGCACCGGTCATATCCTTGAACTCCGGGGTGGAGATCTCGCCCTTGTCGAGGATATAGGCCACCAGATCATCCTTTAATTTTTCGAGGGTTGTCCGATCAAAGTAAAGGTCCTCCTTTACCTTAACCAAACGGCCCTCGCCGACTAGCAGTTCCAGCACGTCTTTGGCTGACTTGGGGTCCACCTCCAGATCTTTGACGATTTCTCGGAAATAGGGCGGTGTCAGCCCACCCTGGCGATAGATGTCCGCGAAGCGCTGTTTCAAGGCCTTCTGGTCAACCGCGAGGGAGACGGTGTGGGAAGCCAGGCGCACCGTGTCGTCTTCGAGGATCAACTGCTGGTCCCTGATCATGCGGTTGAGAATGAGCGTAAACAGTTTGCCGCTCGATTTGGGTGGAAATTTGGATTTCAACTCCTCTTTGGAGATGCCGGGCTTGAGCGGGTTGTCGCGGTGGTATTGCTCCAGGACGTCGAGGCTCAACTGTTTCAACCGATCAAAAACCGCCAGATGGATGTAAGTCCGATTGTCCTTGTCCACCACAACCAGGGTCTGACGGTTGAGCATGGCGGCGATGGTGGTCTCGAGGGCCTTTTCGGGCAGGTTGGTCATCAGAAGCAGGCCGGCAAAGGTGATGCCCTCTGGACCGGCCATGCGGGCCTGATGGTCGATGATGCCTTCGGGTGACGCCGCCAGCAGGTTTTTCAGGCCGTCGATGATTTCCTGATGAAACCGTTTGTGCTTGGGGGCAATAGGGTCGAGGACCTTGCCGCCGCCGATGGTTCGCACCGGGGAGTAGCTGCGGATCACGAACCGATCATCGCGGATCAAGGTGAGTGGCTCCTCCAGGCGCACCTGCGCCGGGGCGGTTTGGCCGGGCATCAGCTCCTCCCGGTCCAGAAAGATCAGATTGCCCATGGTTTCGCTGGTACCGGTGTGGAATCGCACCTGCGTGCGGCTTTTGATCGGCTTTTTGTTGCTGGAAAGGTAGTGAAAGTCCAGGTCCAGCATGTAGTTGGGAATGAGGGTGTTTTCCCGGGCCAGGATGTCTCCCCGGTTGATGGCGGTTTTTTCCAGGCCCTGGAAGTTGATGGCCGTGCGCATGCCCGCTTCAGCCGATTCCTGGCTCTGGTTGTGAACCTGGATGCCTCTGACCTTGGAGGTGGTCCGGCCCGGATAGATCATGATGCTCTCACCGACCTGGATTCGGCCTGAAATCAGGGAGCCGGTGATAACCGTGCCGAACCCTTTCATGGAAAAGACGCGGTCGACGGGAAGCCTGAAGAGGCTGCTGGTGGTCCGTTCAGGCACCTTCTCCCACAGCGTGTCCAGCTCGGCCACGAGTTGGGGGAGGCCCTGTCCGCTGATCGATGAGACCGGGATGATCGCAGACTGTTCCAGGAAGGTGCCGACGGTGAACTCCCGGACGTCCTCGTGAACCAGTTCCAGCCACTCCTCATCAACCATGTCGACTTTGGTGAGTGCCACCAGGCCGTACCGGACGTCCAGAAGGGTGCAGATCTCCATGTGTTCGCGGGTTTGTGGCATCACCCCCTCGTCGGCGGCAATGACCATGCAGACGATGTCGATGCCCGTGGCGCCGGCGACCATGTTTTTGACGAACTTTTCGTGGCCCGGCACATCGACGATACCCAGGCGCCGGCCGCTGGGCAAATCCAGGGCGGCAAACCCCAGTTCAATGGTGATGCCGCGAAGCTGTTCCTCCTTGAGCCGGTCGGTGTTGGTGCCGGTAAGGGCTTTGATGAGGCTGGTTTTGCCGTGGTCAATATGGCCGGCGGTGCCGAGAATGATCGGTTTCACAATCCACGTGCTCCGGCTGGGGTCAAGGTTTCTCTCGCTTGCGGTTTCTGAGGTATTCAACGAAATAGGCCAGGCCCACCAGGATGAGGCCTAACCCGGCCACGTAGATCACATTGGCCTCGGGGTAGAACATGCGCGAGAGGATCACGGCAAAAACGGCACCCAAAAGAGCCCTGATGATGAAAACGTGAAATGGGGTCACGGTATTTCCTCTTTTTGATCGGACGGCCCGCAGAGTCCACGGATACTATATGATAAGGTCATCGCGGTCAATAGCACCACCCCCGGCGCAAGGTTTTTCAAACCCATCCGGAGCCATGTCGTGAATGGCATGCGAAAGGTCGGTCTACCGCCGCTAACCGGCCCGAAACTTTTTTAGGCGCCATCCAGATTAAGGTTGAAATAAAGCATGGCATTTGTTATCAGATGTTTCTTATTATGGTGGGTGTAGCTCAGTTGGCAGAGCATCAGGTTGTGGCCCTGAGGGTCGTGGGTTCAAATCCCATCACTCACCCCATAACAAACAAAAGGCCATTGCTCCGCACCATTTTGCAATGGCCTTTACCGCTTGTGCGCCCGTAGCTCAGCTGGATAGAGCACCGGACTTCGAATCCGTAGGCCGCCCGTTCGAATCGGGCCGGGCGTACCAATAAAATTAATGACTTACAAAGATAATATTTTCCTGTTTCTCCACATTCGGGCAGTTTGTACAACTCCTGTACAACTTTTCGAAAATCTAATGCCCAAAAATAAACTATGAAGTTGCTGACGGGCGGTCATCTCATCCGGCGGTTGTTCCCCCATTGGGCGCGAAGGGCCACCCGAAGGCGGCACCTATACCCCGAAAGCGGTCACCCAATCTATTCGACAACCATCAATGCCTTCCTTCTTGGGCCTGCTGTCATATCGCAGGTCACCCGTCAAAATCTCAATGACC
>JAWOIA010000128.1:0-3708 GCA_046484885.1 Desulfosarcina sp.
CGCCATCCTCGGGGTCGTCGTCGTGCTGGTCATCGTCGCCATGATGCTGCTCCGACGCTCGCTGCGCCGCCGGCACACGGGCCGGGGGACATCCGCTGGTTCAGGGGCTGGGGGGATCTCCCAGCGCTGCAGTTCCCCAAGGGTCGCGTAATCGGTCATGTCGCATTTGATAGGGGTGATGGAAATATAGCGCTCAGCCAGGACGACGCCGTCGATATCCGCTTCAGCGTAAGCGTCCTGGCGGTCACATCCCTGCCAGTAGTAGATGCGGTCCCGTGGATCACGGCGTTTTTCAAAGTGCTGAACCACCATTTCGGTCCCCTGGCGGCTCCAGCGGACGCCGCGGACGTCGCGCATCGGCAGGTCGGGGAGGTTGACATTGAGAAAAGTTCCCCGGGGCAGCCCGTGCCTCATCAGCTGCCGGGCAAGGGACTCGACAAATTGAGCGGCGCTATCGATATGCCGTTCACCGGGTGCAACAATCGAGACCGCCAGGGCGGGAATACCGGCCATGGCCGCCTCTTTGGCCGCAGCCACGGTGCCGGAATAGTTGAGGTTGATGCCCACATTGGCCCCTGGGTTGATGCCGGAGACGACCAGATCGGGCGGGTCGGTCAACAGTTCGGCCAGCCCCAGTTTCACGCAGTCGGCCGGTTTGGCGTTGACGGCCAAGCCGGTCTGGCCGGTGACGAGGCGGATTTCTTCGAAATGGATGGGTCGGTGCAGGGTAATCCCGTGGCCTACGGCACTGCGTTCCCGATCCGGGGCCACAACCGTCACCTGGTTCCGGGCTGAGAAGACGCGCTGCAGGGCCCACAATCCCGGTGCGTGGATCCCGTCGTCATTGGTGAGCAGTACGTGCATGCCGACTCGCTGGATGCGTGGATCGCCGCCACCCCAGGGGGCCCTGCCCGGCCGATGGGCGGCGTCCGAATTGGCTGTTGCAATTTAAAACCAGATAGCTTTATATTGAAATTTCCAATTATGTGCAAGCGGTTATCCTGCGCCCGCTGGGTTGGGACCCGTATTGAAGCCGCCCTGTTGCCTTAACGTCGATGCCCCGGTTCCACTGATGCGGCCGCTCATGTTCAGACCACCCGTTCCCGCCAAAAGCCGTCCGATCACCACCCTGACCGCTGTTTTTCGGATTCTGGGGTTGTGGACGGTCTGTTTCTGGGCGTGTGGTGCGTCCGATCTCGGGGCCCAGTCCCTGACCCAGCGGCTCACAGGCAGTCCGAGGGTGCCGTGGCAGATCAGCGCGGACGCGGTCGACTACGATCCCCAATCAGCCACCTATCATGCCACAGGCAATGTGATCATCGAAAAAGAGGCCACGCGCCTGGTGGCGGACCGGGTTTCATTCAACCATCGGGCCATGACCGCTTCGGCCGCCGGCCACGTGGTGATGACCGTGGGGGGGGATGTGTTGACCGGAGACCGGCTGGATCTGGACCTCGATCAGCAGACCGGGGTGGTGCACGACGGCCTGCTCTTCCTTGAGGAAAACCACTTTTACATCCGCGGTGAACGCATCGAAAAAACCGGGCCGGACACCTACCGCGCCCATGGGGCGGCGCTGACCAGCTGCGATGGTGAGCGCCCGGATTGGGTCATTACCGCCCGCACGGTCAGCGTGACCGTCGAGGGCTACGGCAGGGCCTCCCACGCCGTTTTCAGGGCCGGCGACGTGCCGGTGTTCTACACGCCCTACCTCCTGTTTCCCGCCAAGACCAACCGTCAGACGGGCCTGCTGATCCCCGAGGCGGGCTATTCCAGTCGCAAAGGGTATTACTGGGATCAGCCGCTTTTCTGGGCCATCAACGACAGCAGCGATGCCACCCTGCTGGTCCATCCCATGCAGGAACGGGGCACCGCGGTCGGGCTCGAATACCGCTACGCCCGCACCGGCACCGCTTATGGTACCATCATGGCCGACGGTCTTCAGGATCGCCAAGTCGACGACGGCACCCCTGACGCCACCCGGCGGTGGGGTTACGATGGCGATGCCTATGACCGGCCCAACCGCGACCGCTACTGGCTGAGGGCCAAAGCGGACCAAGATCTGCCCTGGGGCGCCATGGCGCGACTGGATCTGGATGTGGTGAGCGACCAGGACTACCTGAGCGAGTTTCGGGACGGAAGAAGCGGATTCAACGCGACCCGCGACGCCTTTCTGAATCGGTTCGGTCGGGATCTGGAAACCCACGACCAATCTACGCGCACCAATCGGCTCAACATCAACCGAACCTGGTCGCGCTATGTTTTGAACAGTGATCTGCGTTGGAGAGACAATGTGACCAGCCGGCGCTGGGAACCGTCCGACACCACCTTGCAAAACCTGCCGGCCATCGCCTTCAGCGGCCTCAAGCAACCCCTTTTCGGCAGCGATCTCTACTGGGATCTGGGCTCCGGGTATACCTACTTCTACCGCGAAGATGGGGAGCGGGGCCATCGCATGGATCTGTCTCCGCGGGCCTATCTGCCTTTGCGCTGGAAAAACTACCTCTTTCTGGAGCCATCGGCCGGCTGGCGTCAGACCGCCTGGGTGATGGATCGCTGGGAATCCGACACCCTGGACCGTTCCAGCTACCGCCAGATCTACGATGCCCGCCTGGACCTTTCCACCGAGTTTTCGCGGGTGATGGGCTCTCCGGTTGCCGGCGTGGATCGGATCCGTCACAGTGTCACCCCCGAGGTGTCATACGAATACATCCCCGATCGGGACCAATCGGATCTGCCTTATTTCACCGCCGTGGACCGGATCGCTGCGGTCAACCGGGTCACCTACTCCTTGACCAACCTGTTTACGGCCCGCCGGCCCAAACCGGCCCCAGCCGCCGCCGCCTCGGGCGGCGTCCGTGCGGCGGTGCCGGAGAGCCCGCCGCAGGTGCACCAGGCAGACCGCCCCGTCGCCCCAGCCTTTGACTACGATCGCTTCTGCCGCTTTTATCTGCAGCAGAGCTATGACATTGCCGCCGCCCGGGATGATGGACCGCAACCTTTTTCAGATATCTACGGTGAGTTGCAATTCAATCTGGGGCGCTACCTGCGGCTCGATTCGGACGCCAGCTACGATACCTACGCATCGCGCTTCTCATCCCACAATCTCGGCGCCGCCCTGGCCGACCGCCGCGGCAACCGCCTGCAGGTGGTGCACCGTTACAGCGACAGCCTCAATGAGTCCATACGCGGCACCCTCTCGTTCAGGCTGAGCGATCGCCTCACCGTCCGAGGGGAGTACGAGCGCAATCTGCTAGACGATGTGGACATTGTCAAAGGAGCCGGCTTCCTCTACACCGCCCAGTGCTGGTCGGTGGATTTTTATTACGCCGTCGAAGGGGATGACAATCGCTTCGCCTTCCTGATCGACCTGCTGGGCATCGGCGGTTTCGGGAAATAGCACCCCATGGTCCGGTTAAGCCTGATTCGCAAACCATGCCGTGATCGCCATTGCCTTTTGGCCGCGGGAATGGTACACGAGTCACCCTTTGGGGCCTCAACGGATTGGACCGGCGGAACGCTTCGGGTTCATCACCTCCACTGGAATCAATGGAATCACACCCATGGTTGGAGACCAACTGACACGCGCCTGGTTTGCGCTTCATACCAAAAGCCGTTTTGAGAATGTGGTCAACGAGGGGCTGACCAAAAAGACCGTGGAGGTCTTTCTGCCCAAGATTACGGTGAAAAGCCGGCGGCGGGATCGTC
>JAWOIA010000165.1:0-3303 GCA_046484885.1 Desulfosarcina sp.
ATTTCTTTCCCCGCGACCCGCGCGTCGGGGAGGCCCGCCTGGCCATCGGCCGCGCCCTGTTTTCGGACCGCCAGTTTCAGGAGGCGATCAGCGCCTTTCGCGAGGTGGTTGAAAACGAGGGCGGCCGGCTGTCCGAGGCGGCCTTGCTGGAGATCAGCGCCGCCCACCAGGCCCTGGGGGAGACCCGGGCGGCGCTGCAGGCGCTCGACGATCTGTTGGTTTTCACGGACGACGGCGACCTGCAGGACCAGGCCTGGCTGCAGGTGGGTTGGATCTATCTTGACCAGGGAGATTTCGCTGCGGCCCGGCAGGCCTTTGCCCGCGTGCGGCCGGAGAGCCGGGAAACGCTGGGCATCGGGGAAATCGAGCAAGGCCTTGAGCGCGCAGACGATCTTCCCCGCAAAAGCCCGGCGGCCGCAGGCATTTTTTCGCTGGTGCCCGGCGGCGGCTACCTCTACACCGGTTTGAAGCGCGACGCCCTGTTGGCCTTTCTGGTCAACGGCGCCTTTGCCGCGGCCGCCTGGGAGGCCTTCGACAACGACCTGCCGGTCTTGGGCGGCCTCCTGACCACGGTGGGGCTGGGGTTTTACACCGGCAACATCTACGGCGGGGTCAGCAGCGCCCACAAGTTCAACCGGCGCCAGGAAAAAGCCTTCGTCGACCGCCTGCGCCAGGACAGCCGCCTGCGCCTTGGCGCCAGCCCCGGCGGCGGCGGCTGGCTGGCCCTCGAATTCCCGTTCTAAAAATTAGGGGACGCCCTTCATATTTTCACATTTGAAACCGCTGTTAACCCAAAGGGGCAGTGACTTGTAAATGTGTAAATACGAAGGGCGTCCCCGCTTCCTTTCTTGCTTTTGCGGCGAATAATAGCCAATATCTCCGCATAAGGTGCGGCCGGGGATATTTAGGATCGCTGTCAACCTGAGCTTTTCACGCTTCGCGAACTGTTCACCTCTTTGGACCGCGCCACATACGGTCGATACCGGAATATCCAGCCGGCCGGCCAATTCGGTCAGTGCCTTCGCTGGGATTTCGGAGCATGGGCGCGAATTCCCAAGCAGCGGAATCTTGTAACCCACATTCCACACCTTTTTTTTGATTGCCAACGAATTTTTATCCCACAATTTTTCAAGGAGGTATGACGTGTAGGACGTTTTTGGGTTCAGATCACTCTTTTTTGCTGGACATCAGCCCCCTTTCATGGCATTTAAATTCGGACAGCCACGCAGACCCGGACAGGAGGATGCCATGAAAGTGCCGCTTGAAATTGAAAAGCAAATCGAACAGGAAAAAATTGATGCCTACGTTGTCAATCACTTACCCATAATAAGGGCCTATGCCGACCGGATTGGACTGGTACCGATAATCAACCACCTGGTGCCAAGTAAAATGGACATCGATCCGGGCACGATCTTTCTCGGCATGGTCTTGGATACCCTATCGGGAAGATCCCCCCTTTACCGCCTGGATGCATTTTTCGAAAGCCAGGATACCGAGCTTTTACTCGGAAAGAAGGTGGCGCGTGTCAGTTTTTCCGATCACAATATTGCCCGTGTTATGGATAAGGCCTATGATGTCGGCACCCTTAAAATCTATAGCAGTATCGCGACCAACGCCGTCAGCGTGTTTGGTGTCGATGCCAAACATGTCAGCTTTGACACCACATCGGTCAGTGTCCAAGGAGATTATGACCTTTATAACACCGAAAATCATGGCCATCCTTTTAAAATCACCTATGGCCACAGCAAGGATCACCGACCGGATCTAAAGCAGTTTATGATATCGCTTCTGTGTGTGGACCGAACCGTTCCCATTTTCGGTAGAACCGAAGACGGCAACGGTTCCGATAAAACGATCAACAACACCATTCTTTCAAATATTTCCAAATACATGGCCAACCACGGGATTAAACCGGAAGCCTTCATCTATATTGCCGATTCAGCCATGGTAACGACAAAGAATTTATCTACGATCGGCGATCGTACCCTTTTTATCAGCAGGCTTCCGGCAACATTTAAGGAATGCTCAAGCGCAATTACAGCCGCTATCGAGAATGACCAGTGGGAAGATCTTGGCGTGCTTTCCAGCACACGGCCCACGAAGAACCGACCGGCTGCGCACTACAAGGCCTATGAGACATCGGTTATAATCGATGCCAGGCCTTACCGTGCGATCGTGATCCACTCCAGCGCCCATGACAAGCGCCGGCAGAAACGTATCGAGCGGCAATTGGAAACAGAACGAAAAGTGCTTGTCAAGCAATGTCAAGAGGCAGCGAAAATTGGCTATTATTGTGAGGCCGATGCCAGGGCTGCCGCCGGGGTTTTAAACGATCTGAACATGAAGTATTATCGGGCCGAGATTGAAATCCAACAAAGCCCTAAGTACAAAATAGGTCGACCCAAAAACGGCACAGCTGAGATCAGAGAAATGCGCTACCGCCTTTGTTGGAAAATTTCAGAAAAGACAGAGGCCATATCCAAACTCAAAAAAGAGGCCGGTTGTTTTGTGATGATCACCAACGTTCCTTCCGACGGTGAAAACGGCTACAACAGCCAAGCCATATTGAAGGCTTATAAAGATCAGTACGGGATTGAGCAGAACTTTGGATTTTTAAAGGATCCGGTCATCGTAAACAGCGTGTTTCTTAAAAAACCTGAACGGATCGAGGTGCTGGGTTTAGTTTTACTGATTTCACTATTGATTTGGCGCCTCATAGAAAGATCGATGCGCCTGTTTGTAGAAAAAGGTGATCGGGATCTGCCGGGGTGGGAGCGACGGCGAACGACCCGGCCTACAACATTTATGCTGATGACAAAGTTCCAGGGAGTAATGATCATAAAGATTGGCTCTGAAAGGAGATTAAACAAGCCCTTCAAAGCTCAGCAACTGGAGTATTTATCGGCACTGGGAGTGAGGCCGGATGCCTTTACTCTGCCGCGGGCGCGAGCAGATTAAAATATCTGCTTTGTCGAGAAAAAATACATTGAAAAATCGTTCAAAGATCGAAATAAAGGTGTGGAAAGTGGGCTATATGCAGGCCAACAGACTACCGCAGACCGCACTTGAGGCCATCAGCTGAAATCTGGGAATGGTATTTGCCAATGACGCCCAGTGGGGTCATTTTTTAGCCGAAAACGGGGTTGTCAAAGATCGCCACGTGCAAATCGCCACAGAAGGCGCTTTGGTCGGCAGCATCATCGAGCACGGCTTATCGGAGCATCTGGTGATCGTAAGTGATGATGCCGGGCAATTTAACGTGCTTTTGCATGCGCTGTGTTGGATTCATGCCAATCGCGCCAT
>JAWOIA010000193.1:0-15635 GCA_046484885.1 Desulfosarcina sp.
AGCCCCAGCAGAGCGCCGAATGCCGCCACACCGACGGAGAGCATGACCGCCCAGGGGACGGTCCAGCTCTCGTACTGAGCGACCAGGAACAGGTAAGCGAATATCAGGGAGAGGATCAGCACCACGCTGCTGGCGGCACCCGCCTTGATCTCCTCCAGGGACATGCCGGTCCATTCATAGGTGTATCCGCCGGGCAGATTGAGGTCGGCCACCTGCTCCATGGCGGTAATCGCCTGACCGGAGCTGTACCCGGCAGCGGCATCGCCGTTGATGATTGCCGAGGGGAAAAGGTTGTAGCGTTCGATGCGCTCCGGGCCGAGGATCGGCTGCACATCCACCAGGGTGCGCAGGGGAACCATCTCCCCGCTGCTGTTGCGCACGTTTATCCGATAGACGTCCTCGGGGGTGTTCCTGGCGCTCGGTTCGCCCTGAACCATCACCCGGAATACGCGGCCGAAGCGGTTGAAGTCGTTCACGTAATAGGCGCCCAGATTAGCCTGAAGCGCCTCTCTCGGCGGGGCTGACGCGTACCGGCATCGCCCATCAGCTTGGACAGCCGCTCCAGCGCTTTGCCAAGGGCAGCGAAGCGCTGCTGGTAGTTGCCTTGATGGTGGCTGCCAGCCTGCTTTCGGCGCTCATCAACACCGTTACGGTGGCTGCCATTCTGCTGCCGGCGACCATGGAGCTGGCACGACGCAGCGGACGCCCCCCCGCTCGGCTGCTGATGCCTCTGGCGCTGGGTTGCCTGCTCGGCGGCCCATTTACCGGCATCTCAACCCCGCCTAATATTCTGGTGACCGATGCCCTGCGATCCGCCGGATTACGCCCTTTCGGCATTTTCGAATTCACCCCGATCACGGCCGCCATCGTCACCGCCGGGATCGCCTTCATGGTGCTTATCGGACGCCGAATGCTCCCCAGACGCGCCGCAGACGCTGACACCCGTTTGTCGCTTGGCACGTTTTACCAGCTGGATACGCACATCTTCACCACCCGCATTGCGCCTGGCTCGCCGCTTGATGGTCGCACACTTGCCGAAAGCCGCTTGGGATCGGCCTTGTATTTGACAGTGGTGGCGCTCCAGCGCAAGGGGTCACTGATGCTTGCCCCCCGTCCAACCGACATCCTGCAAATCGGTGACAGACTGATCGTGCACGGCCATCCCGAACATCTGCAACGCTTTCACGCCAGCCAGCACCTGCAGATCGAGTCTTCGGACCTGGCCCATGAACGGGTTCTCCAACGCCTGCTGGTTGTCCAGGGGTCGGTTGGCGAAGGATCGCCGGTCATCGGTTCGACGCTGGAAGAGAGCGGGCTGCGAAGCAAACACCGGGTCCACGTTCTGGCATTGCAGCGTCCGAACGACGACGTGGTTAAGGATCTGCGGCGGCATAAGCTGGCGCTGGGGGACCGCCTGATGCTGCAGGGGGAACGGGAGGCACTGGAAGCGGTGGCACACCTGGGCTTTGTCAGCGAGCTGCAGGCCCTAGCGCAAGATGCGCTGAACGCCCCCGCCGGCGGCCGCACCCGCCTGCTGTCCGTGCGCGTTCCCCCTGGGTCGGTGCTTGCGGATCGCGACCTGGTTGAAAGTCGCTTGGGCAATGCGTTCGGTCTGACCGTGATAGCCATTGTGCACGGTGAGGAATTGCTGTGCATGCCTTCGCCGGATCAAAAAGTGCAGGCCGACGATCTGATCGTACTCCAGGGTTCCCCGCGCGATCTCGAAGTTCTCGCAGGCCTTCAGGATCTGGAGATCGCAGAGCAAACGCCCAGTCTGCTCGCCGAGCTGGAGTCCCAGCAAATCGGCGTCACCGAGGTGCTGCTCTCACCACGGTGCACGCTGGTGGGGCGAACTCTGGGAGATCTGCTTTTTCGCGACCACTACGGCCTGAGCGTATTGGCCATTTGGAGAAAAGGGAGCGCGCATCGAACCGGCCTGCAGGACATTCCCCTGCAATTCGGAGACGCGTTGCTGGTGTACGGACAGCGCAGCAGCCTAGAGGCCGTGTCCCGTGACCCCAACTTCCTGGTACTCGACGAAGCCGCCGCCCAGGCGCCGCGCCTGGAAAAGGCGCACATTGCCGCGGCGATCATGATCGCCGTGATCCTCAGCGCCATCCTGGGACTGGTTCCAATCTCCATTGCCGCTCTGACCGGGTCGGTCCTGATGGTTCTGGTTGGATGCTTGAGCATGGAGGAGGCATATCGCGCCATTGAATGGAAGGTCGTATTCCTTATCGCCAGCATGCTGCCGCTTGGCGTGGCCATTGAAAACACGGGGACGGCTGAGATGGGGGCGACGGCGTTGGTCCATGCGGTCGGTGGTTTCGGCCCTCGCTGGGTCGTTGCCGCGCTCTTTATCGTAACCGTGGTCGGCACACAGGTCATCCCCACCGCCGCGCTGGTGGTGTTGATGGCACCGGTGGCGCTCAGCACGGCAAGCGCGCTCGGTATCTCGCCGCACCTGCTGATGATGACCGTGGCCATCTCGGCCTCAGCCAGCTTCGCCAGCCCGCTGTCCCACCCCGCCCACCTGCTCGTGATGGGCCCCGGCGGCTATCGCTTCATGGACTATGTTAAAGTGGGCGCACCCCTGACAATCATCACACTGCTGGTTTCCGTAGGGCTGCTCCCGATCCTCTGGCCACCTTAGCTGCTCGCCCGCGGCCATCTATCGGGAAAAATAATGCGCCTGCGCAATATTGCCCTCTTCGCACACAGCGCCGTGACGATTGTCGGAACCCCTTCAAGCGGCCCAAAAGTTCTAAAGACGATGGTATCCTGCCGGAACAGGCGTCCAGCTCTATGGGTGTGACGCACTTATTTCCGCAACGTCCCTTAGTGGTTTACTTTTTACGCGGCTCTCTGCTATTTTCAAAATAGGTCGGGCAAAAAATAATGGCCGGATCAACCAGCGAGCATCCGAGTCAGCATGGAATCACACGTCCCCGCAAAACTGTTTCAACAGATGGCGCAGCCGGGTTTTTATCCCCATCCAGCCGGGTCCGTCGAAATTCGGGAAACCCACATTTCGAAGGTGTTTCTGGCCGGCAACCGCGTCTACAAAATCAAAAAACCCCTTGATCTCGGGTTCCTCGATTTCACCACCCTGGAAAAACGGAAATATTACTGCGCGCAGGAGGTGGTGCTGAACCGACGGCTCGCTTCGGATGTTTATCTGGACGTAGTCTCCATTTGTCTGGAAAACGGCACCTATCGCCTGGGCGGAACGGGAACGGTCGTGGAGGTTGCGGTCAAAATGCGCCGGCTGCCGGAGGCCGCATCCATGGCCCGTCGGCTGGATGAAGACCGCATCCATACCAAGGAGATCTCGGCCCTGGCTCAGGTGCTGGCGCAATTTTACGCCCGGACCGCAGCGGATATGCACACTGACGCCGAGCCGCCGGGGGACGGTTTGGGAACCTGGGCGGCCGTACGGGAGAATTGCAGGGAAAATTTCACCCAGACGGCCGGGTTGGCCGGGACGCTTTTTGACGAGCGTCTGTTTTCCATTGTCCGCTCCACCACCATGGCGTTTTTGCAGCGGCGCAAGCCTCTGTTTGACCAGCGCGTCCGCTCCGGAAAGGTCCGGGACTGTCACGGGGACCTGCGCGCGGACCATATTTATTTCACTGCAGACGGGGTCCGGGTCATCGATTGCATTGAATTCAACCAGCGCTTCCGCTTTGAAGACGTGGCCTCGGATCTGGCCTTTCTGGCCATGGATCTGGACTTTCGGGGCCACGGCCACGTGGCCGGGCCGCTGCTCACCGAATACGTTCGCCGCTCCCAGGATACCGATCTGTTCGTGTTGATCGAATTTTATAAAAGCTACCGGGCCATGGTGCGGTTCAAGGTCAGTTGCATGCGGGTCCAGGAGCCCGATGTTTCAGAAGAGGAAAAAAACCGCTTGCGCTGCGATATCGAGACGCATCTGAACCTGGCCTATGGGTACGCGGTCGGGTTTACCCGCCCGGTCATCTGGGTGGTCTGCGGCTTGCCGGCCTCGGGTAAAAGCACCATCGCGGATGCCCTCGGCCGGACCTTTGGCATACCGGTATTTCAGGCCGATGTGGTCCGCAAACAGCATTTTGCCTCCCTATCGGCGGACCTATCCCATTTAGGATATGAACAAGGCATCTACTCCCGGGGCGTCACGGCCCTGACCTACGGCCGTCTGTTGCTTCTAGCCCAGGAAACAATCGAAAAGGGCAATTCCGTGGTGCTGGACGCCACTTTCAGCGCCCGGCATTTTCGCAGGGAGGCCCGGCGCCTGGCTGCGGACATGGACGCCAATATTTTTTTTGTGGAGTGCGTGGCCCCGGAAGCGGTGCTGAAAAAGCGGCTGATCCGGCGGGAAAGCAACGCCGGCGTCTCCGACGCCCGCATCACCCATTTTGATGCATTTCGCAACCGATTTGAAGCATTGGATGAAATCCGCCCGGACCAGCGCATGGTTGTTCATACGGAAAATGCCGTGGATGCCTGCATGGGCCAGATCCTTTACAATGAATACATCGCGCCCCTGTAAGACGACCCCGTTTCAGGGGGATGGTGAACCTAAATTGAGCGATTGTCGAGCTTGCCGCAGATACAAGGAAGATGGCTTTGCGCTATAGTCGTCTATGCGCGAAGGCATCTGACACCGGTGATGCGGTAAGATCGGCAATCCCGAAGGGTTTTCCATTTTGGCGGCTGACACGGATCTAAACCCCATTCATGCTTTTGCAGTTTAAAGGTACCAAAATGGGAAACGCTCAATTTAGGGTAAAAGGAGGAGCCATGATTACCGATATTCTGGCTGCTACGGACCTAGTCCGGGTTTCCGACAATGTCGTGGTCAGCGCGGCACGAATCGCCGCACAGTTCGGCGCTAAACTCCATATTCTGCATGTGCTTGAATCCGGTGACGCGCAAAATCGGCGCAAGGTGAGACATTTTGTCACCGCTGAGGAGATTGCCACCAGCGACGACTATGAAAAACAGGTACAGGACGAAATTCACCGCATTTACAGCGCCATTCTGGATTCATCCGTCAACGGTGACATCCGGGTGGTCCCCGGATTTCCCTGGGAGGAGATCCTGCGATGGTCCAAAAAACTCAATGCCGGACTGATTGCGCTCGGGCCCCATTCCGGCAGGGCCGCTGAAAAAGGGGTGATCCGGGTCGCGGGAAAAATCGGCAGCACCGTGGAAGAGGTGATTCGGCGGGAAAACTGCCCGGTGATGATTATTAATCCTGCCGTTAGCATGCAAACGGCGGGGTTTAAACGCATTGTGGTCGGAATTGATTTTTCCGTATCCTGCGAATGCGCCCTGGCCTTTGCCGTCCAGCTGGCTCGCAAATCGCGAGGGCGCGTTTTTGCGCTGCACATGATTCCCGTGCCGCCGTATCCCAAATATTCGCGGGAAAATTATGCAGCGGATCTGACGGTTGCCAAACAGCGGCTGCCGGATTTCTGCGGGGCCTTTTTAGATGACGTGGCTCATGAATACACGGTTCGGGCCGGGGCCCTGCCCCATCAGGAAATCATCGCCTGCGCGGAGGAAAACCAGGCCGATCTGATCGTCATGGGTTCTCACACCAAGGAACACCAGGGTAAATGGTACGCCGGGAGCGTTGTGGAACGCACCGGCTTTCGGGCCGCCTGTGCGGTGGCGGTGGTGACGGATCCGGCGGCCCTGATCCCCTGGGACGAGGGCGATGCGCCGACAGCCATCGGCAGGCAAACCGACCGCGCCATTCATATCTTCACCCCCGATCGGCGGTCGTGAAACCTCACCCCCGGGCCAGCTATGAAATATTCCGGAAATACCGGAATGACGGCGCACGTTAGCCCTTTCAACTCCAAGGCTGCTGCCCCGGGCATGGGCCTTGCGTCTGAACTAGTGCCCATCCATAAACGGTTATTTCGCCCGATATCTGCGTTATGCTCAAAATTTTATCCTCGGAATATCAACTATATGCCTGTGGTAAAATTTTTCGCAGGCCTTGATCTCGACCAAAATTCCTCCTTTCTGGATGGGCACGAACTACAATCGAAGAGTGGGCGGCCGGTGGAAACACCGGGTGGCAAAGGCACTGTCACCCTCAGGTGTTGCCCGGCTTCAATGGCTGAGGATTTTGCTCAGAAAAAGACGGGTCCGTTCACTCTTGGGGTTGGAGAAGAATTCATGGGGGGGGGCAATTTCAATCACCTGACCCACGTCCATGATGGCGACCCGATGAGCCACTTCCTTTGCAAATCCCATCTCGTGGGTCACCACGACCATGGTCATCCCCTCCCTGGCCAGGGCTTTCATGACCTCCAGCACCTCGTTGATCATCTCGGGGTCCAGCGCTGATGTGGGCTCGTCAAAAAGCATAATTCTGGGCCGCATGCACAGCCCCCTGGCGATGGCCACCCGCTGCTGCTGTCCCCCGGAAAGCTGCGCGGGATAGGCATCTATTTTGTCGCCCAGTCCTACCTTTTCCATCACCTCCTTGCCCGCGGATATGGCCTCTTTCTTGCTGATTTTTCTCACTTTCATGGGAGCAAGGGTGACGTTTTCCAAGGCCGTCATGTGGGGGTAGAGATTGAACTGCTGGAAGACGAAACCGATTTCAGCCCTCAGCTTTCTCATATTGGTTTTGTGGTCATGCACCTCCATGCCGTCAACAATGAGTTCCCCTTTTTGAATGGGCTCCAGGCGGTTGATACAACGGATGAGCGTGCTTTTGCCCGACCCGCTGGGCCCACACACCACCAGCACTTCGCCAGCCCCCACTTCCAGTTGGATGTCGTTTAGGACATGAAGCTTTCCGAACCATTTGTGGACGTTCTTGAAACGAATCATGGGACCTTTCCGACCGAAAAAGAGCCTGCCCAGGCGCCGTTACCCGGTCAACGGCTGAATCAGCGTGTGCCCTTGGCCATCTTTTTCTCGAGGAGATTGGAAAGACGGATGAGGGGGTAACAGATGATGAAATATAGCAGTCCCACTAGCCCGAAAACCATGAGCCCATGGGGAATTCGCTGCACGGTCAGCCATCCCACCCGGGTCACATCCGTCACCCCTATGACGGAGACCACCGAGGAGTCCTTGATGAGGAGGACGTACTGTCCGACCAGGGGCGGCAGGATGGTCCTCATGGCCTGAGGCATGACCACATATCTCAACTGCTGCCATTCCGTAAGGCCCGAGGAAGATGCAGCCTCCTTCTGGCCCCATGGCACCGAGCGGATCCCGGCGGCCACTATTTCACAGATAAAACAGGCGCCCAGGTTGGTCAGGGCCAGTATCGCCGCAGGAAAGGCATCCAAATGGATGCCAAACTCCGGCAGGATAAAAAAGACAATAAAGATCTGCACAAGAAAGGGGGTTCCGCGAATGACATCCACCCAGGCCCCGATCAGATAACGAAAAAGTCGGTTGGGCCGGGTGCGCAATATCCCCAAAAAGAAGCCGATGAGGGTGCCGGCCGCAAGGCTGATGGCGGAAACGGCAATGGTCATCCAGAGCCCCGTGATGAAAAAAGGCAGGCTTTGCGCCAGCCGCGTCAAATAATTCTTCCACATACGGGGAGGATCCCTCCTTTACCGGCTTTCGTGAAAAATGAGGCGTTTTTCAGACCACCCTGCAAGGCTCTTGAGCATAAAGTAGATGATCAGATAAAAAACCGCCGAGGTGAAAAAGCCTTCCGCCGGCATGAATCGCTCGGAAGTCATAATCTGCCCCGCCCGGGTCAGTTCCGTGACGGCGATGAGCGACAAAAGCGCGGAATCCTTCACGAGCACAATGGCCTGGCCCAGCATGGGGGGGATCGTGACCCCGAGGGCCTGGGGAAAGACGATGTAGCGCATGCGTTGGAAATAGCTGAGGCCCGAGGAAAGGGAAGCTTCTATCTGCCCGAAAGGGATGGACTGGACGCCGGCCCTGAGGATCTCGGCGATGTAGGCCCCGCTGTTGAGGCTGAGCGCCACCACGCCCGTTATTTCCTCCGTCACCATGATTCCCAGGGAGGGGAGGCCGAAATAGAAGAAATAGATCTGTACCAGAAGGGGTGTGGAACGGATGCTTTCAATATAGACGCCGGCGGCGGTCGAAAGCAGCTTGGAGCTGCTTATGCGCATGGCGCAGGCCAAGGTGCCTATCGCGAGCGCACCAACCAGACCTGCGCCGGAGAGCCAGAGCGTGGCTGTGAAACACTTCAGGAAAAACGGCATGTATTCGAAGATGACTCTAAAATTGAAGGCTTCAAGCATGCGCCTGCTCTGTCATAGGTCCGGCTTTGGCGGGAGATCGGAATAGACGGGCCCATGAGCCGGGCCCGTCTCGGAGGTTTGTGAGCCGCTAGTTGTGGTCTTTATCCCAATCCTGGCTATTGACCCAATAATCCAGGTTCTCCTGAAGCCGTCCGTCAAGACTGATGTGGAGAAAGAACAGGTTGATCCACTCCAGAAGATCCATGGAATCATAGCGTACGGCAAAGGCCAGGGGCAGTTTGGACAGCATGTCCGGAAAAATCCTGATGCTGTTCGGAGGGAAACTTGCCTGCTGACCGGTCACCGCCGACGAGTCGTTTACACCGAAATCGGCATGGCCTTTAAGAACCGCATCGATGAGCAGCGGTCCGCCTCCCTTGTATGATTTCAGTTCCGCATCCGGGAAGGACTTCTTGGCATCCGTTTCCCCGGTGGAGCCCAGCAGCACCGCCGCCCTCAGGCCCGGTTGCTGTAAATCGGCGAGGGTTTTCAGAGGGCTGTCGGCCTTGGTGAAGGCCACGCTGCCCGTGTACATAAACGGCGCGGAAAAGGCGATTCTCATGGCTCGCTTGAGGGTCGGCGTCATATCCGCGGCCAGGACATCGGCCTTCTTGGCC
Organism: Desulfosarcina sp.; assembly: GCA_046484885.1. Classification (GTDB taxonomy): domain Bacteria; phylum Desulfobacterota; class Desulfobacteria; order Desulfobacterales; family Desulfosarcinaceae; genus Desulfosarcina. Next base: position 8,864 of record JAWOIA010000193.1, read on the forward strand.
AAAAGGGCGGGGATCAGCCCATCCCAGTCGAAGTCCAGAAACACAGCCTTGACCCCCATCTCCTCAGCCATCAGCTTGACGAGTTCTACGGAACTGCCGGTCCTTTCGCCTTTCGCGTTCACAAAGCTGAAGGGAGGACCTTGCGTTTGAACGGCAATGCGCAACTCTCCCCGCTTGGCGATGTCATCCAGCGTTCCTGCACTGACCGCAGCGGCGAACCCCACCACCAAAGCCAATGCCACCAATGTTTTCAGACGCTTCAGTGCCATCTTTCACCCTCCTCTGTTGATAAGGTTGTTTTGCCTGCGGGCACCTGCGGGGACAAATTCACCGCTTGCGCCCCCAAACCCGATGTCTGCGACGCTCTCAAACCTTGAAACGCACCTACCCCGCATTGATTCTTTGGTATCCTAAAAAGACCAAAAGGGGAAACGCACGACTTAGGAAGAAATCTCTTCTTGAATGTGTATGCCCCTTTCGCGCAGGGCCGCCATGAACGCATCATACGGCACGTCCACGGCTGGATTCAAAACGCCTTTTTTGGCGATCAATCCGCTGCCAATCATCTGGGCCACGATGCTGGCCGGGTAGCTGACGCCAAGGCTCATGGCGAAGAGCCCCGTGTTCGAATCTCTTTCCATGAGCAAGGTGCTGACGATCGTCTTTTGGCGGCCGTTCTTCACCCCCTTAAAGACGTTGACCATCGCCACAAGGTCCTTTTCGTCATCCCGATACTGGAGTCGGGGCTCAAGATGGTTGACGAGAAACTGGTGGGGGCTAAGAGGAACCTCCAGGCCTTGCACAGGGTCGTCCGAAAGGAATCCGAGTCTCTTCAGGGGCTTCCAGAATGCGCACCATCCCGGCCAGCGCAAGGCATAGCGGCCGGCCTCTTGCACCGAGGCCGTTACGCCGAGAAGATCGGTATAAAAAACCGCATCTCCGTTGGGGACCGCTTCAAGGTCTCCTATACCGGGAAACGGGATGGTGTGGATCATTTGGCTTTCATGCTGCTCCGAATCAGGCACTTGCAGCTTGCGCCCGTTTAGAATGAAGACGGACGGCCTTTTTTGGGAACGCAGCACCATGTCCCAGTTCCAGCTGATCTTGTAATTGAGGGGGTTGTCGCAGGCTTTTTTCTCGGGAATTCCACCGCAGTATGAGTTGAGCACATGGAGCTCGTCAAAGCGCTTGACCGCATTGCCGCAAATCACCAGATCGATCCCGGGATCCAGGCCGCACTCGGGCATGAGAGCGACACCGGCGGCGGCGGCGGCCTCATGAAGATGACGGATCGGCTTTCCGTAGTTGGTGCTCACAAGGGAGACGCCGGCCGCTACGGCCGCCTCAAAAGCGTTGGTCATGTACGGCAGGGGCAGCAGGTCAATGGCTACGTCAATCCCCGCCCCAAAGAGGTCCAGCAGATCGGTTTTGGAGGAGGCGTCGAGCTGGAGCGGCCGGATCTTGGCGGTGTCCATGATCCGGGCCGCCTTTTCCCACTCCTTGAGGGACACATCCGCGCAGATGATCTCCCGGACATGGGCGCTTCTCGCAAGATCGAGAAGCGCCGCTTTTCCCTGAATCCCAAGGCCGCCGAGAACGGCGATTTTCATCGGTTCACCGCCATGTGCCGCTCCTCATCGATTTCGTGCAGCATTATTGCCAAGGCTGTTTTCAATTCAATATCCACCATTGCCGACTGACCAGCAGGCAGATCGCGGGCGAGCATTCCTTTCTGCGGCAAAAAGTACGGGGCAAGCTTGAAACAGGAGTCAGACCTTACTGAATCGGCGTCAAGGATTATGCAAGAATTCTCCACTTGTCAAGAAAAAGAGACGCAGGTGCCCGTCGAGGCGCCGGGGCATAATAAGGGACGCTGTTAGGTTTTTAAGTTGACAGAGAAGGACTGGAAACGGTAATGTACGGTCATGCCAAGGAAATCGCGAATCGACGCTGCTGGTGCGCTGCACCACATCATGGTCAGGGGCATCGAAAAGGGGACGGTATTTCGAAGCGATGCCGACAGGGATCATTTTCTGGAAAGACTGGGGGCAATCCTGCGGGAGACGCAAACCATTTGCTGCGCGTGGAGCCTGATTCCAAACCATTTTCACCTGCTATTGCGAACAGGGCCTGTGCCCCTTTCCACGGTCATGAGGCGTCTTTTGACCGGTTACGCTCTCTGGTACAATCGAAAGTACCGCAGGCAGGGCCACCTTTTCCAGAACCGCTTCAAATCGATCTTGTGCCAGGAGGATGTCTATTTTCTCGAACTGGTACGATACATTCACCTCAACCCTGTTCGAGCGGGCCTTGTGGGGGGCCTTGATGAACTGAGCGGGTACGCATACTGCGGTCACAGCGTGGTGATGGGGAAGGTGAAACATTCCTGGCAGGACACAACCAGCGTGCTGGTGGTGTTTGGGGAGAAGTTGGGCGCGGCGAGGCGGTCTTACCGGGCGTTCGTGGCAAAGGGGATCGGGGAGGGAAAGCGTCAGGATCTCACGGGAGGGGGCCTGCTACGGAGTGCAGGGGGATGGGAAGGGGTGAAGGCCCTCAGAGCCGCGAACGTCTATCAGAGGAGCGACGAACGGATTCTGGGGGACACGGATTTTGTGAGACGCGCGCTGACATCTGCCCAAGAGCGGATGGAAAAGCGCTATGCGCTGCGATCAAGCGGTTTTGACTTGGCAAGGGTTGCCTCAAGGGTATCGCAGGTGCTGAAGGTCAAGCCAGCGGAGGTGTGGGCCGAAGGGAAGTATCAGCGGATTGTGGAGGCCCGTAGCCTGTTGTGCTACTGGGCAGTCAGAGAACTGGGGGTCTCCATGTCTTGTCTGGCTCGCCAACTCAAGGTGTCGGTTCCCTCTGTCAGTGATTCCGTCGCTCGCGGTCGCAGGATTGCCGAGGAAAAGCAACTCGATTTGATAGAAACCTAATAACCTAACAGCGTCCCTTTTTTTTCCGAGAGACTTTCACGTTAATGCGTATGCACGCGAGAGAATCTCTACCGGATGGAACACCTTGTAAGGCAGCAGATGCTGAAACTGCAGCCGACAGCTCAGGCAGTCGGTAATAATGGCTTCGGGGGCTGCCGCCTGAATTTTGCGGATCAACGGCGAGGCGAGCCGAAGCGAGGCATCGTAGAAGTCCTTTTTAAAGCCCAGGCTGCCGCCCATGCCGCAGCAATCCGTCGCGCTTGCCACAGGCTCCATGTGCAGGCCGGGAATCCGCCGCAACAGATCCAGATAGGGGATCCCGATCTTCTGTTCCCGCTGATGGCAGGGTTGGTAGTAGACCATGCGGCCCCTGACTTCACCGAAACAAGGCTGCAGGCAACCGTCCCGCCGCAAACGGTCCAGGTACGCTCCCAGGTCCATGATGTTTTCCGACAGCGCGATTCTTTCCAGCGGGTCGAGATCTGAGAAATAGCCATCATCTCTCAAGATCTTGGCATACATCGATTTTTTCAAATGCACAAAGCCGTCCGGCGCGGCATTGTGGGTTCCCGGCACCTTGATCTCATCCGCACCCGCCTTGACCCTGCACTGGTAGGCATCGGCGTAGTAAGCCCGGTCCTGAAGCAACATCTTCATCAAAAAGCCGCAGGTGGGACAGGAGCAGACGATGTCGAACCCGCCCCGCACCGCATCCAGCAGAACGGTCAGATTGAACCGCGCGCGGCGCAGCGTCGTCTTCGCATCGCCTTCGACCAGGGTGGGCATGCCGCAGCACTGCTGGGGGGGTACGAAGACGCCAACGCCGCTGCGCTGCAGGACCGCCACCGCAGCACGGGCGACCTGCGGGAACAGATAGCCGGCGGTGCAACCGGCGAAATAAGCGACCCTGGCCTTCCCTTGCGGCTTGCGGTCCAACCGTTTGCGGCGGGCCCAGGCGAAAAAACTCTCATCCGGCAAACGCGGCATGTGCCGCCGCGGATGGATCCCGGCGGCCTTTTGGGCTAGGCGACAAACCGGGCCGAAGGAGAGCAGGCGGTTGACAACTCCGGGCGCCAGCGCGCCCACGCGCCCAACCCGCTGCATATCGGCTAACAGGCGGATCGCCAACGGCATGCCCTCGGCCCGCACCCGTTCCGTCTTGCCCCGGATCACCTGCATGGGGATATCGGGGCAGGGGCACAAACCGCACAGCGTGCACAGTTCCGACAGCCGTCGCAGCTCGTCTTTTCCAACGGCTATCCCCCCCTGCATCATTTCCCGGTCGTACAGGCGGTACAGCTCCGGGAAGAGCAGGCAGGATTCATCCATCAAAAATCGGCAGGTGTCGCAATCGGCGCAGCCGTCCACCACGCCGCGGATTGTCTTTTGACCCCCGTCGTTATCAGAAGATGCGCGCAAGAAGCTTCTATTTCCTTTTGTGGTCATATCCTAACGCGGATGATACGGGTCCACCTTTCAGCTTCCGTCCAGATGGGATTTGAGCTTTTTCCCGGCTTGTATTTCCAGCTGCTTGACCAGCTCTTTAATGATTTGCAGCGCCTCGTCGCGGTCCTTGTCCATCAAGGCGGCCGTCATCCGCATCAGATCCATATCCGATATCGTTAGAACCATGAATCTGCCCTCCGTGTCATACGTTTCTGTGCCTACCATCGGTCAACACAACGTTCATGTCCCGTTCATCAAGCCGTCCAGGTAACCGGCCAACCCCGGTGCGATTTTTCCCAACAGAATCCCGGCAACAAAGCAAAGCAGAACCCAAACGGTCAGATAACGCTCAAAAATACCGGTCATTTTACGTTCAGGAGAAGAAAAGTACTGCCAGGGCCACGGCGATGTTTGATACCCACCATCATGGGATAGAGCATGACAAACAGACAAACCGGGTAGAACGGCTGCAAGATGGGCCCCAGGTTTGGACGAAGGTATCCTGCAACCAGCCCCGCAACGATGGCGGCTATCAAAAGCCGGATCAAGAAGCGGTGGCCGGGAAAAGCTTTTTTCGAGGCTGTCACGGGCTGACGGTTGTGGAAATGGTAACGGTAAGCGGCAGCACCTCCTGCCCGTCGGCGTGTTGAATGGACAGCAGGATGCCGTTTTCCCCAACGGGCAGCATGCCGGGCAGGATGCTGCGCCCGGAGGCTGTCCGCTCTTTTAGCGGGGCCCAGGCGATCAGCCGCATCGGCATGATTTTTCGTGAAAAAATCGTTCCAGGGGCCACTTTTTCAGGGGGAACCGTTGCGGTTTTAACCGCTGCCGGATCAATCCCTTCGAACACAAACACCCCCTGGGGGTAACCTTTGTAAAGGTACCGGCTGGCGTTCCAGTCAATCACCAGGTCGGCATCGCTTTTGTTGCTCAGGGTGAGCACAAAAAAGGTAAAATAGGCGTACTCTCCTTTTTGAGGCGCGATTCTGGCGGTGAACTGCGGAGCGTCCACTTCTCGATACTCTGGTTGCGCTATCCAACCGGCCGCGGGCGACTGGTGTACACTGCTGCAGCTCCAAAAACCCATGCCCAGTATGAGCGTGCTGATCGCGATCATAAACGGATGTTTCATCTAATCAACCTTTTGGGAGCCTCAATGGCTGCCGGATAGCGTCGCACACGGTCGGCTCTTTTTAACGTCAGTGCGTTTATTTTGCATACCTGAAACCGGTTCGACCCGGGGGCAGTCGCGCCACGGTAAAACACAGGATCAGGCGAGAGCCGCATCCCTGCCCGGGATGATGTCGCCGTTGAGCAGCAGAATACGGATGGCGCCATCCTGTTTGACACTTTTGAGATACTCCTGCACCATGATGGGCTCGCGCCGGGAATAGGGCTCGTGGGCGCGCACATAATAGTGGATCAGGTTTAACTTTCATCAGTTTTGACTGTCTTGCCCGGCATGGGGATCACTGTGTTCGTCGACAGGTCGCGCGGGTTATACGTTTCCAACTCACCGCTGCCGAAAAAACGGGCCGGGTTGTCCCGGTCATCCACCACCGTAATATTGTACAGAGCGCCCGGCTCCCCGGTTTCGGCAGCCTGGCGGGTGGCCTGCCCCAGCTTCCAGGCATAGCGCCAGGTGGTGACATCCGATGTCAGTGGCGCATCATCCAGCGGCGGTGAATAGACCACCTCGAAACCGGCTGCGGTCGGTCGATGAAACCGAACCCGAAATCCCTTCGGTTTTCGCACCCACCCCTGTTCGACAATTTTCAACCCCTCGGCTATCTTCATCGATGCACCTCTTCAGATCCTGTCATCCTGGGCAGGGGCCGGTTCGCCGCTCCACGCTGGCTCGCTGAGGCGTGCATCACCGCTACCGGCAGCCAGCACCCGGTCATCATCATTGACGTGAAGGTCCAGCTGGGGGAAGGCAAAGCGAATGCCCTCGCGGTCAAAGCGCAGCTTGGTCTTTTCCAGCAGATCACAACGGGCGAACCAGAAATCCTGGTTGTCCACCCAGCAGCGCCCGCCCAGCTCCACCCAACTGGCGGCAAGGTTCAGCACATAGACCACCGCGCTCGGTTTGGCTTTCACCCGGGGGTCCTCGACCATCACGGCCTCCAGAACCTGCTTGGCCTTGAGCAGATCCTGATCGTAGCGGATAGTGACGTTGATTTTAACGCGGCGGGTCTGAGTATAGTGGTAGTTGATGACGACGTCTTTGAAAATTCTGGTGTTGGGTACGAAAACGGTCTTGCCGTCGAAGGTTCTCAGCCGCGTGTTGATGAAGGTGATGGCTTCGACCCTTCCGAGCAGGTCACCCGTTTTGACGGTATTGCCGACCTTGAACGGCAGGGTAGGAATAAACGGTCGCAGAAACATCCGAA
>JAWOIA010000204.1:0-5822 GCA_046484885.1 Desulfosarcina sp.
ACCAGCAGCCCGGCGAAGTCGCGGATGAAAACGTAAGGGTTGGCCGTCGACTGGTAATCGCTGAAAAGCTTGGCGGTGATCAAGCCGTCCATGGCATGCAAGAGCAGCAGGATCATGAAACCGCCGTAGAGGCAGATGTGCATCACCCAGCGGTACGGGCTTCTTTGCAGGAGCCGGATCTGCAGCAGCACGTCCATCACAAAAACGCGGATCAAGGTGAAGAGCTTGGGGCTGAAGATCGTGGCCGCCACGCCTTTGAGGGCGGCGCTGAATCGGGCCTGGGGGGACGCCGGCGGCGCACCCGTGCGGATGTCGTGGCGGAACCAGGCCGAGATTCGGTAAGCGCTGCCGGCAGCGAAAACGGCGAGGGCGAGGTAGAGCAAAACGGTTTCAATCATAACGGATATCCTCGATCAGAAAGGGACAATGACCTTTTTCCTCAACCCCCCGGTGACCCAAACTTCCCGCAAGGGGTGCGCCGGGGGGGATCGACTCTTCTCTGGCAGCCCCTGTTTTCGTCGTTGGCCCGGGTGCTTTGCAGCCGGTGCTGATCCCCGCCGGCAGCCCGCCCCGCAAGGGCCACGAAAAAGCGCCCGCGGCGGAAAAGACCGCTGCCGGCGCAAGGCCTCACTCGGTCAGGTAGCGGTGCATCGCGACTGCCGCCAAACGCCCTTCGCCCATGGCGCTGATGACCGTCGCGCCGCCGGAAACGATGTCGCCGCCGGCCCACACCCGGGCCTTGGACGTTTTGCCGAGTTCGTCCACCACCACGGTGCCGCGCCGCGAGGTTTCCAGGTCCGGGGTGGTGGAGGCGATCAGGGGGTTGGGCGAGGTCCCCAGGGAAACGGCGACGGTGTCGATTTCCATGATGTATTCACTGCCGGGAATCGGGACCGGGCGGCGGCGTCCGCTGGCGTCGGGTTCGCCCAATTGCATCCGGATCAGCTCCATGGCGGCCACGTTGCTGCGACCGTCGCTGATGAACGCGATGGGTGCGCACAGGAAATGAAAATGGATGCCTTCCTCTTCGGCGTTTTCGACTTCCTCCAGGCGGGCGGGCATCTCCGCCCGGGTGCGGCGGTAGATGACGTTGACTTCCCGGGCGCCCAATCGCACGGAGCAGCGGGCCGAATCCATGGCCACATTGCCGCCGCCGATGACGGCCACCCGTTTTCCGATTTTGATGGGGGTGGCGTACCGCGGGTGCAGGTAGCCTTTCATGAGGTTGGTGCGGGTCAGCAGCTCGTTTGCCGAGTAAACCATGTTGAGGTTTTCACCGGGCACCCCCAGGAACATCGGCAACCCCGCCCCCGTGGCCAGATAGACCGCGTCGTAGGGCCCGTTGAGCAACTCGTCCAGGCTGTAGTTGATGCCGATGACGGTGTCCAGGTGGATCTCGACGCCCAAAGATTCCACGTACGCCACCTCGCGCTGGACGACGTCCTTGGGCAGCCGGAACTCCGGAATGCCATACATCAGCACGCCGCCGGCGACGTGCAGGGCTTCGAACATGGTGACCTGATGCCCCCAGACCGCCAGGTCCGCCGCCACGGTCAACCCCGATGGCCCTGTACCCACCACCGCCACCTTTTTGCCTGTCGGGGGGGCGATCTCCGGCATGGCCGTGGTCCCTTCAATCCGCTCCCAATCGGCGATGTAGCGTTCCAGGCGACCGATGGCGATCGGGGCGCCTTTCTTGTTGAGCGTGCAGGCCTTCTCACACTGGAGCTCCTGGGGGCAAACCCGGCCGCAAATGCCCGGCAGCGAGGTCTTGCGTTTGAGCACCTGGGAAGCACCCTCGACGTCGTTTTCCTGGAGCTGTTTGATAAAATCGGGGATGTCGATCCCCACGGGGCATCCCGCCTGGCAGTTGCGTTTTTTGCACTGGATGCAGCGGCGCGCCTCTTCCATGGCCATTTCATAGGTGTAGCCGGTGGCCACCTCGTCAAAATTGTGCCGGCGTACTTCAGGGGACTGCTTGGGCATCTTGAGTCGGTTTAGATTGATTTTGGCCTTGGCACGCTTGGCCTGCTTTTCCTGACCGGGCTCCTGGGACTTGCCCGGGTCTTCCCCATTTTCGCCGGAAGTCGGGGATTTTTTTGATTCGCTCATGAATTCAACTCCTCGTGTGGAAAAAGTAGGCCAACGCGGCAGGCGCAAGGTCTTGGGTCAGAGAGCTCCGAAATGCGGCTCCCTTGCCGCCGTCGGCCTTCGGCGCCGCCGCCAGGGCGGCCCAGCGGCTCATGGCAACCACCGAACGCCCGGGGCATCACCACTGGGAACACCCGCGGCACTGGAACCCCTGCTGCAACAGGCTGTCGTCGGCGTACGTGCAACGGCGGGCCATGAGAACATCCCAGCCCTGGACCTGGTGGCCGTCAAATTCGGGCCCGTGGACGCAGGCGAAGCGGTTGGCGCCCGATACCGTCAAGCGGCAGGCGCCGCACATGCCCGTGCCGTCCACCATGAGGGGCGTCAGGTGCACCATGGTTTTGATGTTGTAGGGGCGGGTCATTTCGCTGACCACGCGCATCAGGCAGATGGAACACATCAGCACCACCCGGTCGATGGGCTTGCGGGGATGTTCGGCCAGCAGCTCGCGAATGGGCAAGGTGGCGCTGGTGGCGGCGTTTTCGCCCTGGGCGCCCGCGGCCAGGATCAAGCGGTCGCTCACGGCCGCCAGGGGCTCCCGGCCAAAGGCGGTTTGGGGGTCGGGCGCTTGCAAAATGGTGGTGATGCGGTTGTCACGCTCCTTGAGGGCCTTTAAGATCGGGACGATGGCCGAAACCCCATACCCGCTGACCACCGTCAGGACGTGCCCGTAATGATCGATTTGCGCCGGGAGGCCCAACGGCCCGACAAAATGCGCCAGGCTGTCTCCGACCGCCAGAGCCCCCAGCTGGCGCGTGGTATCGCCGACCTCCACGTAAACGAACTCTACCGTTCCCGCTTCCCGGTTCCATCCGCTGACGGTGAACGGCACCCGCTCGCCGCGCTCATCGACGATGAGGATCACAAACTGGCCCGGTTTGCATTTCTCGGCGATGATGGGCGCCTTGACGCTCATCCGATGCACCTGGGGAGCCAGCGTTTCGTGTTCGACGATAGAAAACATCCTGCCACCTCTTTGTTTGTCCCGGTTGAAAAGATCCCTGCCGGCAGGGCTACGCGACCTTTTTCTCGACCTTGGCGGCACACACCGCGCCGTCCGGGCATTTCCCGCCGGGGAGTTGTTCTTCCATGACCGCGCCGGGAATGGCGATCATCCCCAGAGGCAGCAGCTCGTTCATTGCCAGCGGCCCCTCCCACCGGGCGCTGCGGGTCGTTACACGAATGGTCTGGCCCTCCCGCAAGCCCATGCCGAACCCGTCGGCCGGATTCATCTCAAACTTGCCCGCATGGCGCGAGGCCGCCAGGGTTTCGCAGGCCAGGAGCGGCCCGGTGAAAGACGACGTCAGCATTTCCGTGGCCACCAGGGCAAAAGAAAACTCCTCGTCGACAATTTCGCCGGCGGACGGCGGCGGGTCGAAAACCGGCGGCAGCCATGGCGGAAGCGCATCGCGAAACAGCGCGGGGGTCCCCGCATGGGTCTCATCGGGGCAGGGCCACTGCACCGTCTTCGCGCCTGGCCGAACGCCCGCATACGCGGGGACCTGCGCCCGGATTTCGGCCAGCACCGCCTCAGGGCCGTCGAACGCGAAGCCCTCGCCCCCCAGCCGGGATGCCAGCTCGGCCAGCACGCCGATGAGTGCGCGCGCCTCTCCGGGCGGCTGAAGCACGGCCTCAACCGACTGGACCCGGCGATCGCCTGTCGTCAGTGTCCCCCCCTTTTCGGGAACCGACGCCATCGGGAGCACGACATCGGCGCCCATCATGGGGCCCCGCACATTCAGGACCACCACGAAATCCAGATGCGCCAAATCGGCTTGCAACGCCTCCATGGCGGCCCCTTCGAGATTTTCGAGGACCACAACCGCCGCCCGAACGCGTCCCGAGCGTATGGCTGCCAAAACATCGACGGGGTCCGGATTTTCGGGGTTTGTCACCTGGCCGGGGAGCAGGTGCGCGACCATGCCCATGTCCCAGGCCCCCTGGAGGTTCCCGTTGCCGTAAAGAGGCATCAGGCCGCCGCCCACCCGGCCCAGACTTCCGGTGATGTGCGCCAGGGTGACCAACGACTCCACAATCCCGCCCGCATCCGGCGCATCGGCGACCCCCAAACCGTAAAGGATGCTAAGCCCGCCAGCCTCTCCCAGGATGCAAGCGGCGTCCACCAGCATCTCCTGGGACACTCCCGTGATGCGCGATACTACCTCCAGGTCATACGGCCCCAGGCTTGTTTTCAGTTCCTGGAGTTCCGATCCGTAAGCCGCGGCGAATTCGGGGTTCTCGCGCTTCTCGTCCAGCAGCACCCGCATCAAGCCCCGCAAAAGGGTCTTTTCGGTTCCGGGGTAGGGCCGCAGATGCATGTCGCTGTATCTGGCAATGCTCACCAGGCAGGGATCGATCACCACGAGTTTGGTTCCCTGCAAAACGCCGTCGCGCAAGGCCGTGCCCGCAATCGGGTGCGTGGCGGCGGGATTGACCCCCACCGCCAGGACGGCCGGCGCCTGCCTGAGCGCGTCAACGCTGTTGGTGGCCGCCGCAACTCCCAGGTTCCTTCGCAAAACCTCGGAGGCCTGCAGGCGGCTTGGGGGCCCCAGGCAGCCGATCATGTTGGTTTGCAGGATCTTGCGGGCGAATTTCTGCAGCAGGTAGAGTTCCTCGTTGGTTGCCCGGCCATCGGTGAGGACCGCCACTTCCCCGGGTCCAAAAGATTTGAGCTTTTCAGCCACCCGCTCGAGGGCCTCCGGCCACGAGGTGGCCGCATAGCCGTCACCGCCGCGCAGCAGCGGCGCTTTCAGGCGCTCGCCATTCTGAAGGTAGTCCTTCAGCAGGAATCTTCCCTGCACACAGGCTTGCCCGCGGTTGGCGGGCCCATGGGGATGGGGCTTGACCTCGAGGATGCTCCCGCCTGCGCTCATATTAAACATCATCCGGCAACCCGCGCTGCACAGCGGACACAGGGATGAAACCCACCGGTGGTCGATTTCGCGGCGATACAGGGTCATGACGAGGTCGCTCAGTTTTTCGCAGACCTCCGTGATTTCCCGTCGGGCTTCCCCCTGGGTGCCATCTTCGCGCTCGCGCAGCGCCCCGACCGGGCATGCGTCCACACAGGCCCCGCAAAATTGACAGCCCGCGGCCGCCAGGTCCCTCCCAAAGGGCGTGCTCACTTCCTGCCGGCCTTGCGCCTCCCGGAATACGATCGCTTTGGCCCCGCGGACTTCATGGCAGATCCGCACACACCGGCCGCAGCGCACGCACAGACCGTAATCCCGCTCGAAATACGCTCCGGCAGGCAGCACCTGCCGCGCATTTCCCGAAGGCGCCAGATAGGGGAAGTCGATGCCCACGACGGCCACCAACTGCTGCAGTTCGCACGTCCCGTTGCGCGGACAGCCCAAACACTCCCGGGGATGGTCCTGCAGGATCAACCGCAGCATCTCCCGGCGAAACTCAACCAGCTTCTCCGTGGCCGTCCGTATGCGCATCCCTTCTTCGACGGGAGTCGCACAGGCCGCGGGCAGCCCGCGGTAGCCATCGATTTCGACGGCACACAACCGGCAGGAGCCGCTCGGCGCCAAGGCAGGATGATAGCAGAGGCGGGGAATGACAATCCCCGCGTCGTCGGCGGCCTGCAGGATGGTCTGGCCCGAACGGGCCTTCATTTCACGATCATTGACCCAGATGCTTATCTCACTCATCCTCTCCCCTATCAT
>JAWOIA010000115.1:0-4098 GCA_046484885.1 Desulfosarcina sp.
GTCGAGGGGTCGAGTGAAGGACGAAAGGGCAAGGGCAAAAGATGAACGTTCAACATCGAACGTCCAACGTCCAACGTCGAATGGGAAAAAAGGGGCCGAGGAGCCAAGGGGCCAAAAGATTGAACGTCCAACATCGAACGTCCAACGTCCAACGTCCAATGAAAAACCAATTAAACCAACTACATCCTTCTGTTATTTCACTCAGTCCTCAGCACTCAGTCCTCAGTCCTGTTCTTGCCCTTACCAGCTATATCCCTTCGCCCTTTTTCCCTTGCTCAGTCCTCGGTCCTATTCCCTTTTTCCACCGCGTACCCCTGCTGCGCCAACACCTGAGCCAGGGCTCGGCGGGCGGCCGTCTCACCGTGCACCAGTTTGACGGAGCCGGGTCTTTGGGGCATGGCGGCCAGCCAATCGACCAGACCCTGCTGGTCGGCATGGGCAGAGTAGCCCGAGAGGGTGTGGACCACAGCCCGAATCGATTTTCGCTGTCCGTCCAGGTCTACATAACCGTCGGGTTTGGCGCCATACTGCTGAATGGCCCGGCCGGGGGTGCCAGCGGCCTGGTAGCCCACGAACAGAATGTCGTTGGCGGGATTTTCGATGCCCTGCAGCAGGTGATTGACAATGCGGCCGCCGCTGCACATGCCGCTGCCGGCCAAAATGACCGCCGGTCCGGCCATGGCGCACAATTTGAGGTGGTCGCGATGGTCCTTGACGGCAAACAAGCCCTTGAAGTTGATCGGATGGTCACCCTGGGCCTTCAACTCACGAGCCTCTTGATCCCAGAAAGGAAAGAGGTCGGAATAGATGCGGGTGATTTCCAGCCCCAATGGTGAATCGACAAAAACCGGTGGGCGGCCTTTTCCCTGCAAGTCGGGGAAGGCCTCGCGCCAGCCGGGATCGCTAAAGAGGCGATCCATTTCATAGATCAGCTCCTGGGTGCGCCCCAGGGCAAAGGCCGGGATGAATACCTTGCCGCCGTCGGCCAGGGCATGGGACAGCACTTGGCCCAGTTGCCGGATGCGTTGATCACGCCCAGCATGCAGGCGGTCGCCGTAGGTAGACTCCAGCACCACCCGGTCGGCGGTCGGCGGTGGGTCGGGGTCGCGCAGGATGGGCGTTTGTGAAGCACCCAGATCCCCGGAAAAGAGCATCGACCCGCCGTCCTGAACGGCAAAATGGATGAAGGCCGACCCCAGGATGTGTCCCGCCCGACCCAGGCGAAAGGCAATGCCCTTTTTCAAGTCAAAAGGTTGGTTGAATTCGAAGCCCCAGGAGCGGTCGTCGATGGTTTTTGCGATGCCATCGGCCCGCTGCCGGGGCATGCCCGCGAACTTCATGGCATCGGCCAGCATGGGCAGCAGCAGGGCTTTGGTCGGGTGAGAGCAGATGATCTCGCCCGTGAAGCCCGCCTCGATCAGCTCCGGCACCCGCCCGATGTGGTCGATATGGGCGTGGGTCAGAAAGAGGTAGTCGATGCCGGCCGGCGGAACCGGCCACTGGGCTATGGGCAGGTCCGTGTCGCTGCCCTGGGCCAGGCCGCAATCCACCAGGATGTTTAGGCCCTTGGTCTGCAGCAGGTGGCAGGAACCGGTGACGCCGTTTTCGGCGCCTAAATGGGTGATGTCGGATTGGTTTGATTGGCTCAATTGGTTGGGTTCGTTGGTTGAATTGGTTTGAAAAGGGCAAGGGCAAAAGATTGAACGTTCAACGCCCAACGCTCATTGACCCCTCCCCGCGGCAAGCCACGGGGAATGCGCTCGCTATCGCAGTTCAAAAGTCATTGGTGTCATTTTGCAAAAATGAAACGCTCAGTTCATTTACCCGTCGTTTCGTAATACGCTTTATACCAATCCACAAATTTGGCAATCCCTTCGGACAAAGGGGTGGCCGGCTTGAACCCCACGTCGCGGATCAGGTCGTCCACATCGGCGTAGGTGGCCGGCACGTCACCGGGTTGAATGTCCATCAGGTGTTTGACGGCGGTTTTTCCCAGGGCGGTTTCGATGGCCCGGATGAAATCGAGCAGTTCCACCGGCTGGTTGTTGCCGATGTTGTAGATTTTGTAGCGGGCGTAGGAGGTGGCCGGGTCGGGGGCGTCACCGGACCAGTGCGGGTTGGGTTGCGGTATCTTTTTCATCACCCGCACCACCCCCTCGACAATGTCGTCGATGTAGGTAAAGTCGCGCCGCATCTTGCCGTGGTTGAAGACGTCGATGGGCTTACCGGCCAAAATGGCGCGAGTAAAGAGAAACAGCGCCATGTCCGGCCGGCCCCAGGGGCCATAGACCGTGAAAAAGCGCAGCCCGGTGCAGGGCAGCCCAAAGAGATGAGCGTAGGTGTGGGCCATCAGTTCGTTGGCTTTTTTGGAGGCGGCGTAGAGCGATACGGGGTGGTCGACATTGTGGTGCACTGAAAAGGGCATGTTGGTATTGGCCCCGTATACCGAACTGGATGAAGCAAATACCAGGTGCTGGACACTGTGATGCCGGCAGCACTCCAAGACATTGACAAACCCTACCAGGTTGGCGTCCACGTAGGCCCGCGGGTTGGTCAGCGAATAGCGCACCCCGGCCTGGGCGGCCAGATTGACGACTTGATGGATCGGTTCGCCTTTAAAAATCGCCTCCAGGTCGAGGGCGTCGGCCAGGTCGACACGGTGAAAGACAAAACCCGGTTCGGCCTGCAATAGGGCCAAGCGGTCCTGCTTGAGTTGGGGGTCATAGTAATCGTTGAGGTTGTCCACCCCGACGACGCGATGGCCCTCGGCCAGCAGGCGCCGCGAGAGGTGAAACCCAATGAAGCCGGCGGCGCCGGTGACTAACACTGTTTGGTGGTTTTGCGGCATAGCTGATCATAACCCTTCTGATGGTTAAGGTATCGCCTGGAGAAAAAGGGCCGAAGCGCGGAGGGCTAAAGACTGAAGGCCCGGTGCTGAGGACTGAGCACGGTAGCTGTTGAACTGGTTATGATTGAATTGATCATGAGCTATTTTCAACCAATTAAATCAGCTGAAAAGGTTAACTACAGCTCCGCCTGTTGGATAACAAGGCTCCAAAAGTTTTAACCATTTGTTTTTAAATCAAATTTTATACAAACGCGTCAACACTTGCAGGCATTGACCGGTGCTGATTCCCCAACCCGGCTGCCGGTATCGGCCTGCGATCGGTGGGAAAATGAAGCATCGGCAACCACCCCCAAAACATGCGCTGAATTCTCAATCAAAGCTTGGTTTCCAACTCTTGCCGGCTCAAATAACTCGGGTACAGCTTCATTATCGGTAAAGGAGTCAAACTTGACGGATTCGTAAAAAGTCCAATATCAGCGTTACGCTTCATCCTTCGTCACTGCGGCGTACCCTAAAGTACGCCTCATTCCTCAGGATTCGCAAGCCTTGATCTTGGGCTTTTTACGAACCCGTCGCAACAGCGACTTCTAAGGAACTTGATATTCAAATTTCGCCATAACAAACTGTAATTTAATGCAATTTATTTAATTCAGACTCTCTTTATTATTACATAAAGTTCCTTTCGGATGTGTGGCCATGCGTGCCTGAAAAGCTTTTTACGAGTTCATCAAACTTCATGCCGCAATGCTGTTTGGCCCGCTTGAAGGAGGTGTCGCGGTTGTTGTTCAAAAAGTGTCGCAGTTCACCGCTCAGGTCTTGCGACCTGCCTGGTTGCCAGAGTTGTCCGCATGGTTCTCCAGCATGGGCAGCAAGCGCCCTTGCAGGTCAAAGTCGAACTGCTCGATGTTCTCAATCACCACAAAGTGGCCCTGCCCGCCAGTTGCCTCGGATGCCTGGAGCTGTCGCTGCCATCGCACGATCCATCCTTCGGTGATCGCCCCGGCGTGGACCCACTGCGGTTCACCCTACCCTGGAAGGACACTATCTTGCTCGTGCTGCAACCGGGTCGACAGTCTGCTTAAGGCCGAGTACAACTACTGTGCCAGCCTATTCCGAATAACAACACGCAGCGGGCCTTAAATTTTTAACAAATTGTTTTTTATGTTAAAAAATTAATTTTTTGGCGTCTATTACCAAATCACCTGCCGTGCCCGCTTGTCAAAGATCAGCCCTTAAAAGTGAACTCAAAT
>JAWOIA010000127.1:0-7098 GCA_046484885.1 Desulfosarcina sp.
TATCCACCCGGATATTCCCCCGTTTCCCAGCGATCGCGGCAAGCTTGAACAGATCTTTCTCAACTTGATGAACAATGCTTTTGCCGCCATCAGCGATGGCGGCCATTTGCAGATTGTGGGGCACAAAGGGTCTCGTAAAACGGTGACCATCGCGGTGGTCGACGACGGCTGCGGAATCGCCCCCGAGGATATCAAGCGGGTGTTCGAGCCGTTCTTTTCCACCCGCACCCAAAAAGGCGGCACCGGTCTGGGCCTGTCCATTACTTACGGCCTGGTCCAGGAGCTGGGTGGGACCATTGCGATCGAAAGTCAAGTGGGCAAGGGCACCCGCTTCACCATAACCCTGCCATTGGAACCGGAGGTCCAAATCGATGAAACCCATTCGGGTATTGCTGGCCGATGACGAAGAGGAACTGGTTGCGGCCTTGGTGGAACGACTGGCATTGCGGGGAATTACGGTCGACGGTGTGTCCACCTGTGAGGCGGCCTTCGCGTTGCTGAAGGATCAGCGCTACGACGTCGCCGTTCTGGATGTGAAACTGCCGCGCATGAGCGGTTTTGAACTCAAGAAGCATATGGAGCGCATGGCTCCCCATATGAAATTCATCTTCATCACCGGGCATGGTTCCTACGCCAGTTTCCAAGAAGGCACGGCCGAAGCCGGTCACCCGTACTACCTGTTGAAGCCGGTGGATATTGATTTGCTAGTGGCCAAGATCCGTGAAATCTCGTCGGCGGATTCGTCGTCCGCCCAAAAGGATGGATCGCCATGACGGACACAATGAACAATGCGGCAAAGGATGGGTTGCGTTTCTTCGGTCGAATGTCGGCCGCCATATCCCACGACCTGAAAAACACGCTGAGTATTATGAATGAAAGCGCTGGTTTGATCGAGGATCTGGCCCTGCTGACCGAGAAAGGTCGACCGCTGGATCCCCAGCGTATTCACCAGCTGGGTGCTACCATCAAGCGACAGATCCAACGCAACGACGGCATCGTGCGCAACATGAACCAATTCGCTCATTCCGTTGACAATCCACTCAAGGAGATAAGTCTGGCATCGTCGCTGGAGATGCTCCTGAGCATTTGCCGGCGGCTGACCGATGCCCGGGGGATCGCCGTATCCGTCGCCCCGCCTGATCGGGAGATCGCCATCGTGACCCGGCCCTTTTATTTGTACCACCTGGTTTGGCGCTTGCTGGAGTGGAGCCTGGATTACGCCGGCGCCGGCAAACGGCTGGTGTTGCAAATCGATCCGGTTCCGGGAGCGGTGCGTCTGGTGTGCCGGGGATTGGAAGGTTTGACCGAAACAGGGGCCGGGCAGTGCCCCCCGTCCCAGTGGCACGATTTGCTGGTGCTGCTCGAAGGCCGCATCGAGGTGGCTGCCGATCAACAGTCGGTGGCCGCTGTTTTACCCCAACGGATCGATGCCTGACAGTGGTGCGCCAAACAACGAAAATGCCCCCATGACTTGCATACCACAAATAGGAAGGAGCCACGCCATGACCACCAAGGTGCTGTTGGTCGATGATGAAAAAGAGTTTCTGGATCTGTTGGGCGAGCGCATGACCTCCCGCGGCATGGAGGTCGACACCACCACCTCGGCCACGGATGCCCTCAAGATTACGGAAGATCACACCTACGATGCCATCGTGCTGGATCTGATGATGCCGGAGATGGATGGTATCCAGGTGCTCAAAACCCTGAAGGCCAAGCATCCCGAACTGCAGGTGATCCTGCTCACCGGCCACGGCAGTATTGAAAAAGGGGTCGAAGCCATGCGCCAGGGCGCCATGGATTTCATCGAGAAGCCGGCCGACCTGGAGCTTCTGACCGAAAAGATCAAAAAGGCCCAGGCGCGCAAAATGATCCTGGTCGAGCGCAAGGTGGAGCAGGAAGTGCGCGAGATTCTGATAAGCAAAGCCTGGTGAGCGGTCCGCGGACCGGGCCGTTCGGCAGCTCTGCATCTCAATACTCCCGACCGTCTGACCGCGTCTCCAGGCCGGCCGGGAACAGGCTGGTCTGAGCAATGGTCGCGTCTGCTGCAGCGTCAAGGATGGAAAAATTGCTAAAAACCCTGCGCAGTCGACACCTTGAAGGCCATATCGGCGGCCAGCTGGCCGTCTGTTCAACCCACCCCCAGGTCCTGCAGGCAGCCGCCCGGCAGGCCCAAAAGGACCAGTCGCTGCTGCTGGTGGAAACCACCGCCCATCAGGTCAACCGCTGCGGCGGGTACAGCGGCATGACGCCGGTCGATTTTGCCGGGTCGCTGCAACGCCTGGCAGCCGAACATGGCCTGGCACCCGGTCGCGTCCTGTTGGGGGCGGATCATCTCGGTCCGCATCCGTGGCGGCACCTGCCGTCCCACCAGGCCATGGCCCAGGCCGAGGCGCTGGTGCAGGCCGTCGTGACGGCCGGGTATCACAAGCTGCATCTGGACACCGCCCGAAGCTGCGTCGATGACCCCCAGGGGGGTGTGCCGCCGGAAATCGCCGCCCAGCGCGCAGCCGCCCTGTGTCGGACAGCCGAATCCACCGCGCGCCAGGCCGGCACAGCGCCGCCCCTTTACGTGATCGGAACCGAAGTTCCGGCTCCGGGCGGGTCCCTGGCAGCGGACGGGGGCATTGCCATCACCGAGCCGCAGGACCTGCAGGATGAACTGCGCCACTATCAAAACGCCTTTCGCCGCGCCGGGGTGGCCCAGGTCTGGGAACGGGTCGTGGCTGTGGTGGTTCAACCCGGTGTCGATTTTGACGACCACCGCACTGCCGCCTACCAACCGGCTGCGGCCGCCGCGCTGTCGGCTTTTCACGATCAGTTGCCGGACCCCATGACTTTTGAAATTCACGCCGTCGATTACCAACACCCGACCGCCTTGGCCCAAATGGTCCGAGATCACTTCACCCTGCTCAAGATCGGGCCCTGTCTCACCTTTGCCCTGCGTGAGACCCTCGTCAGCCTGGCCCACATCGAGCAGGCACTGCCCGGCCTGCAGCGTCGATCCAACTTGATCGCGGTCATGCAGCGGCTGATGCGCGAAGACCCACGGCACTGGCGGTCTTACTATCGCGGAAGCGCAGCGGAGCTTCGTTATCTGCGCCGCTACAGCCTGCGCGATCGCATCCGCTACTACTGGTCTCACGCCCACGCCCGCCAGGCTTGTGAGACCCTGATCACCAACCTGCAACGCCCTATCCCCCGGGCGCTGCTGCGGCAATTTCTTCCCGATCTCGACAATGCCGTCAACAGCGCAGCGCTGACGCCAACACCGCAGGCCATCATCCAAAGACGCATTCAGGCCGCGCTGCAGCCCTATAGCGAAGCGTGCCGAAACCGCACAAAGGCCCAATGAGTCGGACCAGCCGCTGGGGTGGCTGGTCGCCGCGGCGCCGGCATCAGCGAGGCGGGTCGGGTGCGGTGAAAAAAAAGAGCAGGCTGCGGACCAGCTCCGCCATGAAGTCGATATCCAGCGTGGCCATGGTGTCCGAGGCCAGGTGGTAGTGCGGGTTGCGGTAAAATGCGGTGTCGGTGATCATGACGGCTTTGAAGCCGTGATCCCAGAAGGAGGCATGGTCACTGAGACGAATGGCGGGCGTGAGCCAGCCGTTGAAGGGTACGCTGAGCGAGATGGTCGGCAGCAGCGGATTTTTTTGAAAGGCCTCCAGCAGGGATGCCGTGAAGCGTCTGGACGATCTGTTTCCAACGATGCCGATAAAATCCCCTTTTTTCGGGTAACTCATAAAATTCAAGGGGAAGGGATAGGACTGGCACCCCTGCTGATGGCAGGTGTAGCCCACCATTTCCAGGCAGATCATGCCGTCCAGCCTTTCCCGGCGCGCCTTCATGCCCCGGACGTGGACCCTGCTCCCCATGAAATCGGTCCCGAACACGGGCGGCTCCTCCAAAGCGAAGGCAACCAGGCGAATGGCCGGCCCGTTCTGCAAGAGGGCGCGGTTTTGCCGGAGAACGGTTGCCAATTCCAGCAGCACCGCCACCGCGCTGGCGTTGTCATCCGCGCCCACCGTGCCGAATACGGTATCGTAATGGGCCCCTGCGATATAGCGCCGCAGGGGTTCGGCACCCGGTTTGATCTCGGCGATCACGTTGGACACGGCCCGGCCCTCGTAGTCGTAGGTCTCCAGCGTTGGTCGAAGCCCGAGGCCATCAAAAAATTGGAAGATGGCATCCCTCGCTCTCCCATGCCCATCCCAGTGCAGAACGCTCCGCGGCCCGATCTCTTCGGTCAGCAGGCGCAGGTGCCCCTCGAGCCGATGCATGCTGGCGGCTTTGTCAAAGTATAGCCCGTTCATGGCCTCCTCGGCGTTGCAAACTTGGCCCCAGACAACGACAATGATCGCCCCGGCCACAACCAGGGGAATGGCTTTCTTTATTTTCATGGCACAAAACGGCGGCGCGGCCCAGGCACGGGCGCGCTTCACCGCCCAACCGGAATAAGGTACAGCGGAACCGCTTGCGTTCCCAGTTCGATCACCTTTTGGACGCGCTCATCCTCAAACGCTCCGAATCGCGGTTCAACGAGAAGATCAATCCGCAGCAGGTACCGACGACACGGGGGCGTGACCCAACCAGAACAATATGGCTCTAAACAAGGATGCACTGTGGCTGATCTGTTCATAGGCCTCTGTTCGGCTGAGCATCCGCCCTTCCCGCTCCAACCGGTAGCCGAGCTGCAGGGAAAGCGTGGCGATCCGGGCCACCTCCCGCGCCAGATCGGCTTCCGAACCGATCGCGATGGGGTAAATGCGAATCAGGGATGGGTGGTCCAGCACCTCGGCGTTGATCACCGCGTCGGTGGCGGCGTGGTAGCGCTGATTGTAGACGTTGTAAAGGGTGTTGTGCAGCGGCTGGGAGAGGTCACCGACATAGTGGGCACAAAAAGCCAGGTGGTATTCGGCGTATTTTCCCGTTCGGGTCGTGGTGCGGTACTGGCGCAGGGCAGCGATGATGGCACCGTAGAGATGCCCTTGGGGGTGATCGGGCCGATCATAGCGCTCCACCTGCTCGAGAACCATTTGCGCCTTGACCAGCGTTCCGGGCGGATTGCTGACAAAGTGGTTTTTATTTTCGATATCGCCGGCCTTGATCTTGAGCATGTCGGCCCCGGCGGCATTGAACCATTTGACATAACCGGCGGCCCGGGCGATGGCGAGGTGGGTTTCGTCGTGCCAAGCCCAGCCCATCGACGGGAGGGCCCCGATGGCCAACACGAGCAACCACAGGCGGGTCTGTTTCATGGCCGAGCACTCCTGATCGCAATCCGTGGCCCAGGCTCAGGCTGCACCCTGCACAGGCGCGCCTCTTGCCGGGAGCCCTTCGGGCCCGGTTTTTCAAGATCGGCGACATCGCACCCCACTGGAAAATTATCGGTGACCATGCGGGTTGTCAAGCCATACCGACACGCTGACCGCAGCGGCCGCATTTTGGATCGCCCTTAGCGGGCCAAGTGGTGTGTCAACCCAGGTATTTGCTGCTTTCATGCAAGGTGAAGGTCTTGAATCCGCCGCTGATGTTCCTGGAGTCAAATCCGTATTGTATCAACGCCCGCGTGGCGAAGTAGGAGCGCTGCCCCACGAAACAGTAGGTCCAGATTTCGCGGTCCTTGGGCAGCTCGTGCATCCGTTGGCGGAGGTCATCCAGCGGGATGTTCACGGCCCCTTCCACGTGGTCGCGGTTGAACTCGTCGGGGGTGCGCACATCCAGAATCAGCGCCCGGCTGTCGTTGACCGCCTCCCAGTGCGCCAGGCGGATGTCGCCGCGCAGCACATTGGCGGCAATCATCCCGGCCAGGTTGACCGGATCCTTGGCTGTTCCGAACTGGGGTGCATAGCACAGTTCGGCCTCTTCCAGGTCAAAGACCGTGGCCTGGTTTTGGATGGCCATGGAGATCACGTCTATGCGCTTTTCGACCCCGCTTTTGCCGACCGCCTGCGCGCTGACCACACGCCCGTCGCGTCGATCGAAAATCAGTTTGATACTGATCGGTTGGGCACCCGGATAGTACCCCGCCGCGTGTCCGGGATAAAGGTACACTTTCTCCAGCTCGTCCCACTGACCCAGCCGCCTTAACCGTTTTTCACTGGGACCGGTGAAGGCTACAACGAGATCGAGGATCCCCACCACGGAGGTGCCTTGGACACCGCGAAAAGCGCGGTCGCGGCCCAGGATCACGTCTGCGGCGATACGGCCTTGACGGTTGGCCGGCCCGGCCAGGGGGATGACCCCGGCGGTCCGGGTAACCACGTCCTGCACCTCCACGGCATCGCCCACGGCCCATATGCGCGGGTCGCTGGTACGCATTTGCGCGTCCACCCGGATGCCGCCGTGATCCCCGATGGCGAGGCCGGCTTTCACAGCCAGTTCGGTTTCCGGCGTGACGCCGATGCAGAACACCACCAGGTCGGTTGGGATGCACTGACCGGAAGCCAAGGTCACGTCGAGGGTGTGGGCGCGGCCCTGATCAAAACGGACCACGCTGTCGTTGAGCCACAAGGAGACACCGGCGTGGAGCAAGGCGTCATGCACCTCGGCGATCATCTCCGCATCCACCACGGTCATGACCTGGGACTGTTTTTCGACCACCGTCACATGCAGACCCCGTTTAAGCAGATTGTCGGTGATCTCCATACCGATGTACCCACCGCCGACCACTACGGCGCGGCGGGCCCGATGATGGTCGATCCAGTTCCGAATCTGGCGGCTGTCCGGTATGGTGCGCAAAGAGAAAATACCCGGCAAATCCAGACCCGGCAGCTGCGGCCGAATGGAACGCGCACCCGGTGAAAGCACCAGGGCGTCATAGGGTTCGATCCGGTTCTCTCCCGACTGCCGATTGTTGACGGTCAGGCAGCGCTGGGCCGGGTCAATGTTCACCACCTCGGTGTGCAGGCGCACATCGATGTTGAATCGCTGGCGGAACAACTCGGGTGATGCGACGAGCAGATTCTCTTCCTGCTTGATGACGTCGCCCACGTAGTACGGCAGTCCGCAGTTGGCAAATGAGACATAGGGACCGCGGTCGAACATGATGATTTCGGCCGATTCGGAGATCCGACGGGCGCGGGCCGCACAAGATGCACC
>JAWOIA010000150.1:0-10618 GCA_046484885.1 Desulfosarcina sp.
AATATCCAGAACATCCTGTGCGAGCAGTTCTTCGTGGCGCTCGGTGAGTTGAATCTCGATCCGATGGACCGCCTGCCCTTTCATTGGGCGTTGAACGTTGAACGTTGGACGTTCAATCTTTCGCCCTTCGCCCTTCACTCGACCCCTTGACCCCTCGAATCCTCGGCCCCTTGACCCCTGCCCTTCAGGCCCCCATCACCGCCTGGATCTGCTCCAGGGCCCAATCCACCTCCGTGCGGGTGATGACCAGCGGCGGTGCGAAGCGAATGGTGTTTTCATGGGTCTCTTTGCACAGCATACCCCGTTCAGCCAAGCGGTAGCAGAAGGGCCGCGCGCCGCCGGCGGCGGGAAAGAGCTCCATGGCCAGCATCAGGCCCCGGCCGCGCACCTCCTTGATGTGCGGGCTGGAGATGGTTTTGAGGCCGTTGAGGAAGTATTCGCCCACTTCGGCGGCGTTTTCAATCATCTTTTCTTCAATGAGCACCCGCAGGGCCGTGCGCGCGATGGCACAGGCCAGCGGGTTGCCCCCGAAGGTGGAGCCGTGTTCACCGGGCTGCAGCACATCCATGACCTCCTTGTTGGACAGCACGGCCGAGACCGGGTAGAACCCGCCCGAAAGCGCTTTGCCCACCAGGGTCAGATCGGCCTCGATGCCCTCGTGGGCTTCGGCCAGCAGCCGCCCGGTGCGGCCCAGACCGGTTTGGATCTCGTCCAGGATCAGGACCACGTTGTGACGGTCGCAGATTTCGCGCACGGTTTTTAGGTAGCCGTGGGGCGGGATGATCACCCCGGCTTCGCCCTGGATCGGTTCAACCAGAAAACCGGCCGTGTGGGGGGTGATGGCCGCTTCCAGGGCCCCGGCATCGCCGAAGGGAATGATCCGGAATCCGGGCGTGAAGGGGCCGAAGCCGCTGCGGGCGGTCGGGTCGGTGGAAAAACCGACGATAGTGATGGTGCGGCCGTGAAAGTTGTCGGCACAGACGATGATTTCGGCTTTGTCCGCGGGAATCCCCTTGACCTGGTAGCCCCATTTTCTGACCGCTTTGATGACGGTTTCCACCGCTTCGGCGCCGCTGTTCATCGGAAGGACTTTGTGGGAGCGGGTCAACTGGCAAAGTTCCCGGTAAAAAGGTCCCAGCTGGTCGTTGCGAAAGGCGCGCGAGGTGAGCGTCAGGTTGCGGGCCTGATCGAGCATGGCCTGCATGATTTTGGGGTGACAGTGGCCCTGGTTGACCGCACTGTAGGCCGCCAGGCAGTCGAGGTATTTGCGGCCCTCCACATCCCAGACCCAGACGCCCTGGCCCCGGGTCAGGACCACGTCCAGTGGTTTGTAGTTGTGCGCTCCGTACTCGTTTTCCAGATCGAGGTAGGTCTGGGTTTTCATCGGTTGCCTCCTGTTTTCCCCGCGGCCCGGTCGGAGGGGGTGCGGGGGAAACGCTCAATTTAGTTCATCAAGGGGTGGTTAGTACTGGTCCGCGATAGCCCGCAAGGGCTTTTCTTAGATTCTCCGGCACGGCCATGGTCCGTCCGGCTGCATAATCGTAGCACACCTGAACCGAACTGCCGTGGGCAAAAACCCGTTCCTGATCGTTTTCGTCGATGAGCTGATAGCTCAGCTCAAAACTTTTCGTGCCGATGGCGCTGACCCACATCTTCAGCAGGAGCCGGTCCTCAAGGCGAACAGGACGGACGAAGTCGCATTCCAGATGCGCCAGCATGAAGTTGAACCCACCGGGAACCGACTCCCGAAGGGTGGTGTAAAACAATACTTTGCGCCCCTCCTCGAAGTAGGTGGCGATTACGGCGTTGTTGACGTGGCCCGCGGCATCGATGTCGTTGAACCGGATCTCAATTCGGGTTTCAAGTACTTTCGGTTGATTCAATGGTCATCTCCGAAAAATTATTTTGACAGCCATGCGCAACTCACTTACCATGTAAAACAGCTGGAGGCAACGCAACGCCTGTTTTCTGATCGCAACCCACGCTTGCTCGTTCTGTCCCGTTTTTCTTGTGCCGCACTTGCCCACTCCATCCCAGGCCGCCGTTGTTTCCCTTTTTCAACCGATGCGACGCGGGAGGTGACCCATGCCACCAACCATTCTATTAAGCGTTGATGCCACCGATAACGGCGGCAGGCGTCGGACCCAGGATCGGCGGTTTTTGGTTTCGGCGCCCTGTGCGCACGAACGGCGGGCTAACTGGGAACGGCGCAGCGGGTACGATCGCCGGTTCCGGCGAATCCAGGAGCCAGAAGGCAAAAGATTGAACGTCCAACGTTCAACGTCCAACGTCCAATGAAAGGGCAAGGGGCCGAGGATCCAAGGAGTCGTGGGTTCAAGTGAAGGACGAAAGGGCGAAAGATTGAACGTCCAACGTTCAACGCCCAACGTCCAACGTCCAATGAAAAACCAATCAAACCAATCAACCTAATGCCCATAGCCTACAGCCTATAGCCTGATGTTTAAACGTCCAACGTCCAATTAAAGGGCAATGATTGAACCAATCAAACCAATCAACCTAATGCCCATAGCCTATAGCCCTTCGCTCCCCGCTCCCCAGCTGTTTTTTCCCTTACTCAGTCCTCAGTCCTCAGTCCTCGTCCCTTGGACCGTCGTCCTTCCGCCCTTGCTTATCAGCTCACCAGCTTATCAGCTCACCACCTGTTCTTGTCCCCACCCCTCAACTCCGGGTCAACAACCGGCAGGCGGCTTGGCGGCAAAAGCCGGCAATTTCGCCGCCGCTGCTCTGGTGGTCACGTCGCAGGTGAAAATTGACCCACGACGAGCTTTGGTTCAGTTCCCACATGCGTGGTGGTACGCACGCGTCGCACAATTGTTCCAGGCTGCCGGCAGTCGTCAGGCGCTGGTGGGCACGGAACCAGACACAGGGACGCTCGGCGTTGACTTCGCACATACCCAGGCTGCTGCCGCCGCAGGCACCGTTGCGGGTGTGTTTGGGACATCCCGATTCGGGGCACAGAAAACCCACGTATTGGATGGCGCAATCGCCGCATTGCACGCAGCCCAGCAGCAGGCGTTTGATGGGGTGCTCTGCCAGGTGCATCAACAACCGGCCGGCCGTGCCGGTGTCCATGCTGCGGCAGACCGACGCAAACAAGGGCGCCAGGGGCGATTCGAAATTGAAAAAGAGGTCGTGGGCCCGGCGCATTGCAGGGTAGATCAGTCGGTCGAAAAACGGCGGCTTTTGGGGGTGCAGGCCAAAGCGGGGGGTCGTGGCCGGGGTCGGGGGCCATTCCCGAAAGGCGTAAAATCCACCGGGCTGCGGGAAATTGAACCGGGGAAGCCACTCCTGCCAGTTGTTCCGGATTTGAGCCATGCGGTCAAGAATCAACCCGGCCGTGGAAAAGTCCCGATGAATGCCGCTGAGGTGAATCCCCCGGTATCCCAGACCCTGCAGAACGGCGCCCAGGGCCGCAGCTCGCTCGATGGCCGCGGCCTGGCCCCGCTTTTCGTCCCGCCATTCCCGTTCGACCGTCTGCAGCAGGGCATCCGGGACGACGGCACCGGGTATGCGGCCGCGGTTCATGATGCGAGCCGCTTTGGGGGTGAGCAGGTAAATCGACCCCAGGGTGGGGATCCGGAGGTCCATGTGCCGCTGGATGGCGATCAGTTCGGCAAACTTGCGGGCATCGTAACCCAACTGGGTGATGATGAAGCGGGCCCCTGCGGCCACCTTGCGGCTCAACTTGGCATACTGAGCCATGGTTTCGCCTTCGGTCTGCTTGAAAGGCGAGACGGCGCAACCGGCGAAGAAGCCGTCAGGGTCCCCGGTCGAGTTGATGCGCCGGCTGATGAACATCAGCATGATCTGCAGGGTGACCGCGTCCAGATCGAAGACCGGCGCCCCTTGTCCGCCGAAGCCTTTGCCGGAGTAATCGCCGCTGAGGGCCAGAATGTTTTTCATACCCATCATGGCCAATTGCAGGGCCCGGCTCTCCATGCCCACACGATTCGCGTCGCGGCAGGTAAAGTGAACGATGACATCCATGCCCAGGGAAAAAATCCGCGACCCGATGGCATCGGGGCTCAGGGAGGGGTTGCCGCCGGGGTTGTCGGTGATCGAGACCGCCGACACGCGGCCATCGGCAAAGGCATCTTTGGCGATGGCCATGACTGTGTCCACCGACCGACCGCTGGATTCCCGGCCGGGCACCAGCTCCAGGGTCACGACGAATCGCTGGGGGTCTTCGATGTCATTTTGAAAAATACGCAGCATGAAGCATGATCCTCAAACTAGAAAAAAAACCGCTCGCCAGCTGTTTTTTCCTCTGCTCAGCCCTATTCCCTACTATAGCTGGTGAGCTGGTGAGCTGGTAATCTGCTGAGCTGGTAAGCTGGTAAGCAAGGGCGAAAGATTGAACGTTCAACGCTCAACGTCCAACGTTCAACGTCCAATTAAAGGGCAATGATTGAACCAATCTAACGCCTATATTCTATAGCCTCTTATCG
The DNA here is from genome assembly GCA_046484885.1 of Desulfosarcina sp. GTDB lineage: Bacteria > Desulfobacterota > Desulfobacteria > Desulfobacterales > Desulfosarcinaceae > Desulfosarcina. Next base: position 4,470 of record JAWOIA010000150.1, read on the forward strand.
CCTATCGCCTATAGCCTATCGCCTACCGCCTATCGCCCCTCCGCCCTTTCCCTTTCAGCGCACCGGCCGGCAGATTCCCCCATGGCGCCACAAACGCGAAAAGGGGGCGCCCACCGGCAGAACCGCCTGCTCCAGGCGCGCCGGGTCAACCTGCACGGTCCGGCGGTTGTAATCGGGGTCCCAGGGCTCGACGATCAGTGCGCCTGCTTCCAGCGGCCACAACCGGGGCATGATCGTCGGCGGCCATGGGCGGCCACGGGTTTCGGCGAGCAGCTCCGCAAGCGTGCCAAATGCCAGCATTTGGTGAAGGGTCACCAGGGTCGGGGGGCTCAGGGGCAGGGAGCCGCGCAGGTTTTCGGTCAAGGCCTGGCGGGGGGTGACCCAAACGGCGTGAACCGTCTCCTGGTTGTCCGGTCGGCCGGTTTGATCCTGCGGGACCGGCGCCACGAAGAAAAACGTGTCAAAGCGCTGCGGCATCCGCACCGGGGTGATCCAATGATGCCAGCATCCCAGTTCGGAAATGCGCAGGCAAAGGTTGTGCTCCGCGACGCGTCGCTTGAAGGGGATGCCGCCGCTTTCAAATCGACCGACAGCCCCTAAGTGTGCTTTCGGAACGGCCAGCAGCAAACCGGCCTCCTCCCAGGTTTCACGGATGGCTGCCACGGCAACGGGCAGCATCTGGTCCAGCGTGCCGCCGAGCGCCCGGACCAACTGTTCGACGGGAAGGTCGACGTGGTTTTGCCAGAAGGCCGTATCGGTGTCTTCGGGTTCGAGGTTGCCGCCGGGAAAGACATAGGTGCCCGGCATAAACGAACTGGCGGCGCTGCGGCGCGTCAGGTAGACCTCCATTCCGGTCGAGCCGTTGCGGAGCGGTATGAGGGTGGCCGATGGTGACGGGGTGGCAGGGTGGTGGGGTTGAAGAGCCATGCGCGCAAACAATCCTTTGGGTTGGCCGGTTTGACTATCCATAGACCGGATCCCCCCCCTTCGTCAACTTCGGGTTCTTGGGCTCAGGCCCGCTGACGGTTTTTGTTGGGGTGGCTCAAGCGCAGCGACACCTATTCCCGCTATAAAGCGCTCATCCCTCAGCACCAATCTCTCACCCCCCTGCACCCCCTGGGCTGATGGCTGACCGAGGGGGTAGCCAAAAAAGAGTCTTGACAATTGCTGTTATAACCGATATGCAGGCACCCGCAAACTGATCGGTGGTTGAAGGTCCCCCATCTGGTGTGGTTATTGCCAAATGCGGGATCTTTTTTTATGACGGCGTCAATCCAAAGCGGGCGCCCCCCGCCGGTCGGGCATCACGCTCAACACCAGAGGAGATCATGACCACACGTATCGACAAAATCAGAAACATCGGCATCAGCGCGCATATCGATTCAGGCAAAACCACCCTGACCGAGCGGATCCTGTTCTACACCAAACGCATTCACGCCATTCACGATGTCAAGGGCAAAGACGGGGTGGGGGCGACCATGGACTCCATGGAGCTTGAAAAGGAGCGCGGCATCACCATTGCCTCCGCCGCCACCTATTGCGAGTGGAACCATCATGAAATCAATATCATCGACACGCCGGGCCACGTAGATTTCACCATCGAGGTGGAGCGCAGCCTGCGAGTGCTCGATGGTGCCATACTGGTTCTGTGCGCGGTCGGTGGGGTGCAGAGTCAATCCATCACCGTGGATCAGCAGATGAAGCGTTACCAGGTGCCGTGCATCGCCTTCATCAACAAATGCGACCGCAGCGGCGCCAATCCCTTCCGAGTGGCCGCGCAGCTCAAGGAGAAGCTGGGCCACAACGCCGTGGTCATGCAGATCCCCATGGGACTGGAAGCCGACCATGCCGGCGTGGTGGACCTGGTCTCCATGAAAGCGATCTATTTCGACGGGCCCAATGGTGAAACCATCCGGGTGGAGCCCATCCCGGAAGCGCTCATGGAGATGGCCGTGGAAAAACGCGAGGCCCTCATCGATGCCGCCTCCGTCTTTTCCGATGAACTGACCGATGCAGTCCTGGAAGAGGCCCCGTTTTCGGACGAGCTGCTGCTCGACGCCGTTCGCAAGGGGACCCTGGCACGGCGGTTGACTCCCGTCTTTATGGGATCGGCTTACAAGAACAAAGGGGTTCAGCCGCTGCTCGACGCAGTCACCCAATTGCTTCCCTGCCCGGCCGATGTGCAGAACCAGGCCCTGGATCTGAACCAGGATGAGGCCCAGATTACGCTGAGCGCCGACCCTGCCCAACCGACCGTGGCCCTGGCCTTCAAACTGGAGGATGGCCAGTACGGCCAATTGACCTACATTCGCGTTTACCAGGGCAAACTGGCCAAGGGTGACGCCGTGATCAACGTGCGCACGGGACGCAAGGTCAAGATCGGCCGCCTGGTTCGTATGCACGCCAACCAAATGGAAGACATCTCTGAAATCTCGGCCGGGTATATCGGGGCCCTGTTCGGCATTGACTGTGCCTCGGGCGACACCTTTACCGCCCCTGGGATCAATGTGACCATGACCTCCATGTACGTTCCCGAGCCGGTGATCTCCCTGGCCATCGCGCCAAAGGACAACAAGGCCGAAATCAACATGTCCAAGGCTCTCAACCGCTTTGCCAAGGAGGACCCCACCTTTCGCACCTACGTCAGCGAGGAGACCGGCGACACCATCATCTCCGGTATGGGCGAACTCCATCTGGACGTCTATGTCGAACGCATGCGACGGGAATACAATGCCGAAGTGACCACCAGTGCGCCGCGGGTGGCTTACCGCGAGACCATCACTCGCCGGGCCGAGTTCAACTACATCCATAAGAAGCAGACCGGCGGTTCGGGCCAATTCGGCCGGGTGGCCGGCTACATGGAACCGCTGGAAGACGGGGATTTTTCCTTTGTCAACGAAGTGACCGGCGGGTCCATTCCGACCCAGTATATTCTGGCCTGCGAAAAGGGTTTCCGGAAATGCCTGGGCAAGGGGCCCAAAATGGACTTCCCGGTCACAGGGGTCAAGGTGGTGATCAACGACGGCGCGTCCCACAGCGTCGACTCGTCGGACATGGCCTTCCAGGCCGCCGCCCGCGGAGCCTTTTTGGAAGGGTACGCCAAAGCTGCGGCAGTGATTCATGAACCGATCATGAAGGTGGTTGTGGAGACGCCCACCGAACACCAGGGACCGGTCATGGGCTCCTTGAACCAGCGTCGCGGCATGATCGTCGGCTCCCAGGAGGAGGGGCCCCACTCGGTGATCGAGTCCCAGGTGCCTCTGGCCGAGATGTTCGGGTACGCGACGGTTCTGCGTTCCCTGACCCAGGGAAAAGCCCAGTTCACCATGGAGTTTGCCACCTACCGCCAGGTTCCCCAATCGATTGCCGAGGAGCTGGCCAAAAAACACCAGGAAGAGAAAAAGAAACTCAACTGATCAAGCCGACCCTGCACCCGCCTTGACCGGCGGTGGCGGGACGCTTTACCAAACCCGCGCTGACCGTTCTCACCCCGCAAGCCGGTCAGGGTTACGACTGCAAAGGAGAAAAACCCGAAGATGCTCAAACACGACCTGATTCTTAGAAACCCGCTACGGTTGATGGGCCAGGAAAACGAAGCCATCGTTCCGCCGGGTGGTTTTGGTGCCGTGTTGGCCCGCGCCGGCGTGGGCAAAACCGCCCTGATTGTTCAGGTGGCCCTTAACAGCATGCTGCAGCAAAAAAATGTACTGCATGTCAGTCTCAATGACCCGGTGGACAAGGTCAAGCTGTGGTACCAGGAGGTGCTCAACAGCCTGGCTCACCAGTACCAGGTGCGGCAGGTCAAGGAGTTGTGGGAGTCGATTCAGATGCACCGGCTCATTATGACCTTCAAGGTCGACGGGTTCAGTGTGCCCAAGCTCGAAGAGCGGGTCAAAGATCTGACCGAACAGCAGATATTCAACCCGCACATGGTGATCATCGACGGCCTGCCCTTTGACGATCACCTCAGAACGCCCTTGGCGGGGCTCAAGGCTTTTTCCGAAGCGTATTGCCTGCAGCTGTGGTTCACCGTTACCACTCACCGGCATGAAGCGCCCGCCGCCAACGGTCTGCCGGTTCAGTTGGCACCCGTGGTCGACCTGTTCGATGCCGCCATCCAGCTTCAGCCCGAAGGAAAGAAGATTCACATTCGCTGTTTGAAGGGCGGCCCGGTCGACCCCGACACCTGCGGCCAGTTTCTGGATCCGTCGACCATGCTGATTCAGGATCCGCAGTAGGGGGTAGGGGGTGGGCGAGAGAAAAGCAGGCTTTAGGCTTTTAGACTATAGACTGTAGGGGGGCTTTTGCGGGACCATACAAAATTAAAAGCTTTTGAACTGGCTGATGATTTAGCAATTTTGACATATCAGAAAACCCTGAAGTTCCCTAAGTCTGAAATCTACGGCCTTACTTCCCAGATGCGACGAGCGGCTGTTTCTGTTCCATCCAATATTGTCGAAGGATGTGCCCGGGAAAGCCAGGCAGAATATCTTCGATTCCTCGAAATTGCATTCGGTTCTCTCAGAGAATTGGATTATCAATATGGGTTAGCCAAGCGGTTGGGGTACACAAAAGATTCGGAGCCTACGAACTTTGAAGCTAAAATGAACGAAGCTCAAAAGGTTCTTGGTGGATTAATTCGTTCAATGAGAAAAACCAAAAGCCTACAGCCTACAGTCTAAGCAACCTTAATCATAGTCCCTGGCTCCTGCTTTTCATTGGTTAAATGGGTTAGTTGGTTGAATGGTTGAAATGGTCAATTTGACTCTTCGTGCGCTATGAACTGGATCGCCTGGACCATTTTGTGTTTTCTGCTCGCCGATTTCCTGCTCCAGCGGGCGGCCGACCGGCTCAATCTCAAAGCCGCATCCGACCGGATACCGGAACCGTTCCAGGGTTTTTTTGACCCCGAAGCCTATCGCCGTTCCCAGGCCTACCTGCGGGCCAACACCCGTTTCGGGCAGGTCGTCGCCAGCGTGGATCTGCTGGTGCTGCTGCTCTTCTGGTTCAGCGGCGGCTTTGCGTGGGTGGACGCCTGGATCCGCTCTTTCGGCTGGGGGCCGCTGGGAACCGGCCTGGCGTACATCGGCGTGATTGCCGGATTCAAGGCCCTGATCGATCAGCCCTTCAGCCTTTATGCCACTTTTGGGATCGAGCAGCGCTTCGGCTTCAACACCACCACGCCGGCCACCTGGCTCAAGGACCGGCTCAAAGGCCTGATTCTGGCGATTCTTCTGGGCGTGCCCCTGCTTTGCGGGGTGCTCTTCTTGTTTCAGTATGCCGGGGCGATGGCCTGGGTCTGGTGCTGGGCACTGATCACCCTGTTCATGCTCGGGGTCCAGTTTGTCGCCCCCACTTGGATCATGCCGCTGTTCAACCGCTTCGAACCTCTGCCGCAAGGGGAGTTGAGAGATGCGATCCTGAACTATGCCCGCAGCATCGGCTTCTCGCTGGACAACATCTATGTCATGGACGGCTCTCAGCGCTCGTCCAAGTCCAACGCCTTTTTCACCGGATTCGGCCGCCACCGACGCATTGTGCTCCTGGACACGCTCGTGGCCGGACACACCACGGCTGAGCTGGTGGCTGTGCTGGCCCATGAAATGGGTCACTACAAAATGCGGCACCTTCTCAAGATGATGCTGGCGGGCATCGTGCAGACCGGGGCCACCTTGTACCTCATGTCCTTGGTGATCCACACCCCGGCCCTGTTCGAGGCCTTTTTCGTCCAGCAACCGTCGGTTCACGCCGGTCTGGTCTTTTTCGGGCTGCTCTACGCACCGGTCGATTTCTTTCTGTCCCTGATCACCCGCGCGGTTTCCCGCCGCCACGAGTATGCGGCCGATCGTTTCGCCGCCGCCACCACCGGGCGCAGCACCCCTTTGATCGACGCCCTCAAAAAACTCAGCGTCCACAACCTGAGCAACCTGAGCCCGCACCCGCTGCAGGTTTGCCTGAACTATTCCCACCCGCCGGTGCTGCAGCGCATTGCGGCGATAGGCGATAGGCGATAGGCGATGGGCGATAGGCGATGGGTGGGGTCGATGACCGATTTTAAATTTTGAATGAAGGATCGGGGCGTTTATTGGTTAGTTGGTTTAATTGGTTGGTTGTTGTGTGTTAGTTGATTTTTTTCACTTGACCCCTTG
>JAWOIA010000061.1:0-9690 GCA_046484885.1 Desulfosarcina sp.
GTTCATCCGAACGGGGTCGAGGTCCATTCGTTGATAGGTTCGGTCATGGCGGAAAGGATGTCCCCCCGGGAGTGGTCCGATGCCCACTCCTTTTGACTCTCAGTTAGATCTTGATACTGGAAATTGCCGATTAGAGTATGACTCGGCGAGAAGACGTGACGGAAGCCAAGGCGCACAGTGTCGGTTTGATCCTCCTGCCGGAGGTATGGCCTGAAATTATCAGAAAAGAAACCCAATTGCGTATCACCTCTTTCTGTTTCTCTATACCTGTATTCCGCCTGGACACTCGTTCTGGAGCTGACTTCCCATTGGGCGAAGATGTTGCTGATTTTATCATCCTGATCGGAATTCGTCCGCCAGCCGTCGGTCGCAAATTGAGAGTACCCGGCACTCATGGAAAGCTTGTCGTATACTCCCGAGACAACACCCTCACCGCCCCAGGTATCGTTCTCACCAAGCATACCGCCGGCCTGCACAGCGGTCCGGTTGCGGTTGAACAGCGGGTTGAACTCGTTGAAAGAGGTGTTCGCGGCCCCGCCGGAGCTGATCAGAAACAGGTTGCTCTCCGCCAGGCTGGGTTGAATCGGGGTCATGTTGCTGGGTTGCAGCAATTGGGACTGCAGCAGCTCGCTGACCCGGGCAATCTCGTGGCGCGGCAGCGTGGCGTAGGTGTCGGCCAGAAAGCGGTGAGCGGAGAAGTTGGTCGGGTCGGCGTTGACCGCGTTGAAGCCTTCCAGCAGGCCGCGCTGACCGAAACCCAGGTCGTTGAATATCCTCGCCGTGGCCGCGCTGCGGGCAGCCAGATCCGAGTCCAGCAGCAGCCGGGAGCGGTAGACCGCCCGGTTGTCGTTAAGCTCCTTGGCGGTCTCGAAGTCACGCAGAGCCTCCACCGGCCGGTTGGTGGTCTGCTTGGCAATGGCGCTGTAGAAGTGGGGGGTGGGGTCGTTGGGGTCGAGCTCCTTGGCGATCTGGTATTCGCGTTCATCAAGGCCGATACGCTTCTCCTCGAAAAAGGCCTTGCCCAGGTAGCTGCGGATCAAAGAGTTGTTGGGGTCCAGGCTGGCGGCGATTTCGATCTCGGCGCGCCCCTGCTCCAATTGGCCGTCACGGATCCTGGCCAGCCCCATTCCCAAACGGGGCAACGGGTCGGCCTGGTCGGCCTGGATGGCCGTTTCAAAGGCGCCCCGGGCGTCGGCGGTTCTGACCTGGGTCAGGAAGGCGAAGCCCAGCACGGTCTGGGTGCGGGAAAGGCCCGGCGCCAGTGCCGCTGCCTGACGGGCCGACTGCAGGGCCTTGTCCATTTCGCCGAAGGAGAGGTGGATCTCGGCCAGCCGGGCATGGGCCAGGGCATCGTCGGGCGACGCCGCCACGGCATCGACCAGGCTCCGGCGGGCGCCCTCCAGGTCGAACCGCGCCTGCAGGGCGTAGGACATGGCGATGTGGGCCGTGGAGGACCGCGGGTCTGCTGCGACGGCTTGAGCGGCCAAGGCATGGGCGCGCTCCCTGTCGTTTTTCACCAGCGCCACAATGGACTGTAGAGAAAGAGCCGCGGAGAACACCGGGTCGATCTCCAGGGCCCTGCCAAGATCCGCCTCGGCCTGGTCGATTTGCCCCACCGTCAAGGACTCAGCCGCACGGTTGGTCAGAAAACCGGGGTTTGCAGCATCTTCGCGCAGGGCCACTTTGTCAGGCGGCGCGTAGACCAGCGGCGGGTAGTGAAGGGCCCACTGCACGGCATCGCGTGGCCGGGCCACGACCCGCAGCACCGGTGCCCGCCCCTTTTCGGCGACGGCACTCTGGCCGCCGACAAGGGTCACCTGGCCGGCGGCGTTGGAGGCCAGCACGCCGCCTTCGAAGATCGACAAAAAGGCCTGCTCGTCCTCCACCCGGATAAAAAACTCAGTGCCGCGGACGCCGGCCACGACGAAGGGCGTGCGCACCTCGAGGCTGCTGGGCCGGCGGCTGAAAAAGTGGGCCGCGCCCTTGAACAGGTCAACCAGGGAGGTTTTTCGGTCCGTGAGTTCCTGGAGCGTGATGGCGCTGTTGGCATTGAGCCGCAGGACCGATTCGTTGATCAGCGCCAGGCCGGCACGACTGTTGTCCAGCACCCGGATCTCGTCGCCCGGGCACAAGGTGTCCCCCAGTTGGACCGCCTGCCACCGGTCTTGCCCGGCCGGCTTGGCCTCCACCTGGCCCTGAACCGAGACGGCTTTGGCCGCCCATGGATCGCACACCGGCCCGCCAGCCCACGCAGCCGCAGCCATACCGATGACGAGTGAAACAACCACAAGACAACGCTTCCAATCCGGCACCCATGCAGACATGATGGAACCTCCCTTGTTGGCTGTGAAAGTCATCCTGGACAGGACGGTAATAGGCTGGTGTTTCATGTTCCGACCTCACAACGAAAACACATCCACCGCTTCGGAAAGACGCTTCTGATCCAACACCCCCAGCGATTTCAGATCATATTGACCCCAGACTCGGCTGGCCGTGTTTTGGGTCATGTAGATGCTGCCGTTGGCCGCCAGGACACCCACCCGGGACGCGATGTCCGTGACCTGGCCCCGGGCGGTATAGGTCCGGCGGGATCCGGTGTAGCTGTTGGCTCTGGCCGCCGCCACCAGGGCGGTCCCCGAATTGATGCCCATGTTGACGTCCAGCGGGCGATACGGGTCGTCGCCTGGGTTGCAGATCATCTGGGTCGTGGTACGGATCGTCAGGGCCGTGCGCACCGCCTGCAGGGCGTTGGTCTGCTGGTCTTCGTTCAGGAAGAGCGCCATCAGCCCCTCACCGGCGGTATCGTTGACTTCCCCGTTGTTGGCATAAATGGCGTCCATGAAAACGGAAGCGTGCCGTTCGATCAGTTCGCCGGTTTTCATCTCGCCCAGTTTTTCCCACAGGTCGGTGTATCCCCCGATACTCAAAAACAGGGCCGACAGATCCTGAACCCGACTTTCCGCCATGGCACCGGCGGGGAATTGATCGCGCCTGCGGCCGACGGTGACGGGAACGGGCCTGCGCAGGTTTTTTTTGATGCTTTCCAGCAGTTCCACCTTGCGGATGGCGGTTTGAAGCTGGGCCAGGGCGGCTTCCAGCTCCGTGTTCCTGCCTTCCAGGTGGGCATTGAGCTGCTGGACGGCTTCGAAGGAACGGGCGTTTGTCAAAGCCACCACCAGGTTGTCGAGCAGTGTCAGCAGCAATTCCCGGTCATTTTCACGGTAGGGGTCATCAACCAGCTTGGGGCCCAAGGCGCAAAGGCCTCCCGATTGATCATCGATTCGGAATGCGACCGCCAACGCGATCTCAGGGGGCAGTTCTTCGGGCAATATGGCGCAGGTCGCTGTTTCGCCTGAAAAAGGGTGTTGCAACAGCATCTGAATGCCCCACTGCTCCAAAAGAGATGCCTCGTCGATTCCCATGCCGATGTGCACCACGTGCCTGGCAGCGCTTTCAAACCGCTGGGCCAGGATGATCATGGCCTCTATGGCGCCCAAGTAACCCATGGACAGCAACAGAAAATTGCGCAGGACGGTCCGGGTATCGGTGTTGCTGTAAATGTCCCGGCTGACATCGTGAAAGGTCTTGAGATGAATAACGCGCAAGTCGGGTTCATCCTGGACGCTGCAGGATTGGATCAACGAATGCTGGACCCGATCGAACTCTTTTTCGATGCGCATCGCGGTTGACCTGGCCTGCCCCCACCCACCGGCGAAGACCACGCCTGCCGGGGGCAGCGGCTAGGTGCGTTTGGTGCGGTTATTTTGTCATGGCCCGCGGGACCAAATAAGACGCCGTTCCGCTGCAAGGGTTGATGCGAAACACTATCTGGCGCCGGTGAGGCGTCACAATCAGCCCGACGGAAAATTGGGCGGGGGAAACAGTCAGGCGTGCTACCGGCCGATTTTTTAGCAACAATCATGCCGGGAAAAAAATACGTGTTAAAAAGATAACACCATGAAAATACGACCCTTATATCTGATCCGCGTCTTGGTTGAAGGCCCGGGGCAGCAGTATGGCACAAAGTGTGCCGGGCAAAGGGTGTGCCATGACACATCAAGAAAGCGGGAAACGCACCAGCGCCCCGGCTGTTGCTTTCAAAGGGGCGCACGGTCGCTGCGGCAGCGCCGCCGGCATGGGTGTTTTTGCCTATTCGGTTTCCAGGCGGTGAAGTTTGCGATACAGGGTGCGGCGGCTGATACCCATCAGCCGGGCGGCTTTGGTCTTGTTCCAGTGGGCTTTTTCCAGGGCCTCCAGAAGGGAGTCGTTATCATCCCGGCCGTGCGCGCCGCTTGGCGCCGCCGTCCATCGCCGTTTGAAAAAGTCCTGTGGCAGATCGGCCGCCGTCACCGTCTCATTTTTGCAAACGACGGCCGTGTGCTCGAGAATGTTTTTCAGCTCCCTGACGTTTCCCGGCCAGTCATAGGCCATCAGCAGCCGCATCACCGCATCCGACACGACGGCGATCGACTTGCCCATCTCTTCATTGAACCGGGACAGACAGTGTTGAACCAGCAGCGGGATGTCCTCCTTGCGGTCGCGCAGGGGCGGCATTTTGATCTCGACCACTTTCAGGCGGTAGTAGAGGTCGGATCGGAAAAGGCCCGCCTCCACACGTTCGTAGAGGTTTTGATTGGTGGCGGCGATCACGCGCGCCTCCATTTTTCGCGGGGTGGTCTCACCGATCCGCTCATATTCGCGTTCCTGTAGCACCCGCAGCAGCCGTTTTTGAAAATTGGCCGAAACGTCGCCGATCTCGTCCAGGAAGACCGTGCCTTTTCCGGCGGCTTCGAAGCGGCCGATTTTGAGTCGGTCCGCCCCCGTGAAGGCGCCCCGGGCATGCCCGAAGAGTTCGTTCTCCAGCAGGCTTTCGGCCAGGGCCGAACAGTTGACTTTCACATAGGGGTGGCGGGAGCGCTGGCTTTTGTAGTGAAGGGCTTCAGCCACCAGTTCCTTGCCCGTTCCGCTCTCGCCGGTAATCAACACGTTGGCGCCCACATCGGCCAGCTCATCGATCAAGGTGTAGATCGCCTGCATGCATTCACTTTTCCCTACCAGGTTGCGGTAGCGTTGGCGGAAAACGGATTGCTGTTCCGCGCCGGCCAGGGCTTTTTTACTCTGTCGCAGCTCGAGAGCCTGATCTTTGACCTTTTGTTTGAGATGGTCACGGAGGGTCCGCAATTCGGTTTCCACCAGGTAGCGCCGCGCGATCTCTTGTTGCAGCTTCAAATTGGCGGCCTTGGTTTCAGCGGCCTGGTTCTCGAGATCGTGATACAGCCTTGAATTTTCGAGGGATATGGCAATCTGGGCCGCCAGGATTTCAAGGACCTTCAACCGCTGGGGGGTAAATGCCCCTGCGGTCAAGTAGTTTTCAAGATAGATGATACCCACCGAACGCGCCTTGTGCTGCAACGGAAAGCACAATACCGAGCGCGGCTGCCGGGTTTTCAGATAGGGGTCGCCGGCGAACAGGGGATCCGGTGCGCTGCCGTCCAGACTGACCCATTGGCCCACGCGCTGCACATACTGAATCAGGCTGCGGGGAACGTGTTCGCACGCCTCCAGGGGGGTGGATGCCAAGCCGGATCCATGGCCGTCCGCTGCCGGGTTGAACTCCAGCGCCGCCAACTGTCCGTCACGCACAATAAAAAGAACCATTCGCAGGGCGCCCGAATTTTGAAGCAGGATCTGCATCAGCTGATCGATCAGCCGATCCAGGTGGATTTCACCGTGAATGGCCGCCGAGGCTTTGACCACCGAAGCCAGATCCAGAGAATCGCACGCGTCGCGGCCGCCCGCCTCGCCCGTGGCGTCGTGAGCGCCATTTTTGAAAACCGCGGGGTGCGCCTTTTCCATGGCGGCGGTTTTGGCCGCCGCCCCCCAGCGGTGGTATATTTGCCAGGCCTGCCGGAGGTGCTGCTCGGCCGGGTCCGTCTCACCACGAGCGAAGTGAAAACGGCCCGCGAACTCGTGGGCCAGCGCCGCCTCGTGCAGATACCCGTTCTTTTCGGAGGCGGCAATGGCTTTACCGTAATGGTCCAGCGCCAGGCCCTCCTGACGGTTGAAGCGGTAGTATTCGGCCTGCACCAGGCGGTATTTGTTCTCGTAATTCACAGGAGCGCTCAAAGCCGACTGTCTGAGGCGTTTGAGACTAGCGGTCACTGATTTCAGATACTGTCTGCGCAGCGGCTGGCCGGCTCCCGCCAGTACGCTCAAATGAATCAGCGCGCTGTAAAAGTGAAATTGAACCATGGCGGTGGTGCCGGCGATATTGGACAAAAACCCCTGGGCCTGAAGGATGCTCTCCAGGGCCGGTTCCCGGCGCTCAAACAGGCAGCCCAGCATCGCCTTGAGCAGGTAAAAATAGAACAGGCCCCGGGCGTCGGCGGCTTTTTGCAGGAGCGGAACCTGAATGTTTTCATTGTAGTGCGCACCGATCAGCCGTTGGGGGTGGCGCCGGGTTTTTATCAGGTTGCTGACGGCCTGCATGAGGCAGTGGTGGTAATTCAGAGCCGTATATTGTTTGAGACGAAGAAGGGCCTGACGGCTGATCACACTCTGCTGGTCGACTTCAGCCAGGTTCACCCCCGTCAAAAACTGAAAAAAGGCGTGGTTGCGAATGGCAACGGCGGCAAATTCAAAATCGCCGGTTTTCAGCCCGGCTTCGTAGGCCCGGAGTAAAGGAGCCAAGGTTTCGCGAAGGTGTTGACGCCAGTGGGTGGTGAAGATGGACACGGTGGTCAGTATTTTGGCGCCGAACTCAACGGCCTGGAAGCGTTCCAACATCTGTGTCGCCAGGCAGCCATATTGATACCCGGCTTCGGGTTTGCCGAGGATGCCGCACAGCAAAACCCCGTATCCGGCGTAGGCAAAAGCCGAATCGCCGGTCTGGCCGTGCTTGACCGAGATGCGGATGCCTTTTAAAATCAGGATCGGAAAAAGGTTGGTGTCGACATAATTGGCGGGCAGCAGGGTGCTGCGGAGAATGTTCAAAGCGGCCACATGTTGCGGGTCGGTGGCCGCGGGCAAGGCGGCCAGGGATTCCGGCGGCCGGTTTTTCAACAAGGCCCGGGTTTTGATATACTCCATGACGATATGGCGCCGGCCGGGTGCAGCCGGGATCTCAATGCCCAGAAGGCTCAAGGCGTGCAGGGCGACAGCGATGGCTTCTTTGATCTGATTGCGGGCGTGGCAGGCCTGAACCTTGATTTGGTAGACCCGTATCTTGTCCAACAGCACCTCGGCCCGGGACAACAGCAGCGCCGACAGCCGGTCAACCTGGTCGAAGCGGGCCGTCAGATAGGCCGCCTCCAAAGCGCCCGTGTAGAGCGCCAGCATCAAGGCGTAGTGGGCCTTCCAGGGGGCTGCAAGAACCGAGGGGGGAGTCGGGCGCGGCTGATGGCCGCCTTCCAACAGATCGATTCCGGTGCTGAAATAACGATAGGCCGGGTCAAAGGCCAAGCGCCTTCTGGCCTTGTTGCCGGCGGACAGGTTGAATGTAGCCAGCCGGACCCGATCCGATGCCCGATCAAGACCCGGTATGGCGTGGTTGAGATGGCCGACAATCTCAAAAATGGCTTCCTCGACCTGGTCGTCCGTCAGCCCCTGCAGCAGCAGCTCGCCGATCTGTTGATGAAGCGCGGGGCGCTGGGGTGCCGCTATACAGTCGTAGGCCGCAGCGTGAATCCGATCGTGGGCAAACCGGCAGGTGACCACCGGATCCCGGTGCGGGTCGCCGCCGTTTTCGAACAAGGTTGGGGCCGGCATGACCAGCAGACCCGCATCCACAGCTTTTTGGAGCGCCGCCGTGACGGTTGCGACAGGTTCGTCAACCAGCTTGGCTAAGGTGGCAATGGCGAAAACACTGCCGATGTAGGCGCCGTAGGCAAGGTTTTTGCGGGTCGAACCGCAAAGGCACCTGAATTTCTCCGCCAGCAGGTCGCTGACGCTGTCGGGCAGGCAGGCGCCGGCCACATCGGCCATCGACCACTGCCAGGCTTGGCGGGAAAGATCAAATTGCAGGATTTTCTGGTCGTGCAGCGAGGAAATGATCGCTTTGGCGTGCAACGGGTTTCCCATTGCACGCGTGTGCACCCAGGTGGCCAGCGGCATTGCGCCGCGAGCTGAACAGTTCAGGCAGCCGGCGAAAAACTCGTTGAAAACGGCTTTGGTCAAGGGCGCCAGGGCAATCGTGTCAACCCGGTCCCGTACCTCCTCGGAGGCAGGCAGCTCCCGGAAAACGGGGTTGGCCGTACCCGGCTCATCGTCGCGAAAGGCGCCGGCAATCAACAGGGCGCCGCTTATCGGAGATGCGATCAGGTGTTGGGTCAGGGCCAAAGAGGCGTGATCAGCCCATTGCAGGTCATCCAGAAAAAGCACCAGGGGCCGCACAGCTTGGGCAAAAACGCTGATAAAATTTTCAAACATCAGATAGAACCGGTTGCGATCCTCTTCAAGCGTCAACCCTGTAATCAGGCTTTTGGGCCCGATCACCGGCGCAAACTCCGGAATCATTTCCACGATTTCGCGCCCCTGGTCGCCGAGCACGGATGCGATCTGGCAGCGCCACCGATCAAGGCTGGGCTGATCCTCGGATAAGAGTCGAAGCGCCAACTGCTTCAAGGCCTGGATGATCCCCGAGTAGGGCACCTGCTGGTTGAGGCGCTGATAGCTGCCGCCGACGAACAGACCGCCCTGTTCTCTGACGACCCGTTCCATCTCCTCGGCCAGCAGGGTTTTTCCGATGCCGGCCGGTCCGCTAATCAGCAGCAGCCGCCTTTGTCCACCGGCCACCTGGCTGTAGATTTGCCGAAAGAGGGCTATTTCATCGTTGCGGCCGTACAACTTGGCAGGGATCGCCAGCGTAGTCGGGTGGTCGTCCCTGCCGGGCTGGAAATAAAATTGCTTTTTCCCGATCTTCAAAAGCCCCCGACAGCGGATCAGGTCGGCCGTGATGCTTTGCGCCGAACCGTAGCGCTCTTCCGCGTTCTTCGCCAGCAGTTTCATAATGATGTCCGACAAGCCCCGCGGGACCATCGGGATCCGTTCACAAATCGGCGCCGGCTGTTGGGCCAGATGGCAATGGACCAGCTCGAGCGGGTCGCTTGTGCAAAACGGCGGCTGGTGGGCCAGCAACTCGTAGAGCGAAGCGCCCAGGGCGTAAAAATCGGTACGATGGTCGATGGGGCGATCCAACCGGCCGGTCTGTTCGGGTGAGAGATAGGGCAGCGTTCCATCAACAACGCCCGCCCGGGGCTGCCCCCACTGGTCGCCCAGATTGACCGCAATACCGAAATCGATGATTTTGAGCTGACCTGTGGTCGGGTTGACCACCAGGTTGGAAGGATTGATGTTTTTATGAATCACCCCGGCCCGGTGCAGGGTCCCCAGCGCTTCGGTCATGGCCATGGCGAGGTTCAGGACCATTTCAAGAGGCAGATGTCTCTGGCTGAGCAGCTTATCCAACGACACCGCCGCGAAGTCTTCCAGAACCATCGTCAAGCTGCCGCGATGATCGTCCAGCCCATAGGCCGCGATCACCCCGGGAAGACGCTGCAGCGAGCGCGTGATGGAATATTCGCGGTAATAGTCCTCGACGTCCCGCGCCGAATCGGGACATCTGGAGCACTTGAGGATGACGGGACGGTCCTGATCGTCGCGCGACCGGCAGACGCGCGTGGCTTCGCTCTC
>JAWOIA010000138.1:0-4245 GCA_046484885.1 Desulfosarcina sp.
TGGCCCAGGGCGAGCGGGCGGCCCGGTCGATCGACGACTACTTGACCTATGGCCGGGTCCGCTTCGATGCGGGCGATCGCATGACCCAGCTCTTGCGCTCGATCCGCAAATTGAACCCCGACTACGTGGATGTGCAGACCAGCGGCCGGGTGCCGTCAAAGTCACCGGCTGTGGATAGCGGCGGCAGAGCCAAAACGAATACCAAAACCAACAGAACGACGTTTTTTGATTGCATGAGTTTCCTCCCGAATACTTACCAGTTGGGCGAACGGCAAACCGACACCGCAGGCCCAGTTAGTGTCTATACAAAAACGGTTATTTCTCCCGATATCTTCGTTATGCTCAAAATTTTATCCTCGGAATATCAACTATATGCCTGTGGTAAAATTTTTCGCACGCCTTGATCTCGACCAAAATTCCTCGTTTCTGGATGGGCACTAGGTTATCACATACAACCAGACTTCCTTTGGTCCGTGGGCCCCGTGCACCATCACCGCCTCGATGTCCGCAGTCCTACTGGGCCCCGAAATGAAGGTCATGCAGGTGGTGATCCCCTCTGCCCGGTGCACCGGATCACGGCACAGGCAGGCATACAGTTCGGTGAAGCTGGCCAGCACTTGATCCAGGGTGATCACGGCCACGTGGATCAGCGGCAGCAGGGAGACGCGCCGGCTCTGACCCGGCCTGGTTTTAAGCACCAGCGTGCCCGACTCGGCTACGCAGAAATCGGCCGAGGTAATTCCGACGAAGGCCTGCGCCACCGGGTCATGGAAATTCGATGCTGCTTGCGCATGCGTTCCGGGCGGCTCTGCGTGCTCGACGATGACCGGTATGTCGTCGCTGGCCAGCCGTTGCGGCAGGTCCAGGCGGTCGATGAGCGGATGCCGCCAAGCTGCCACCTGTTTGCCACCCCCCCATTCCGGATCCTTTTCCCGAACCAGCCGGGCGATGGCTTCGGCCACCGTCGCGGCGTTGGGCAGACCGACGACGGTGAGGTGGATGGGTTTGCCGGCCGCGATCAATTGGTCGAGCAGGATCAGCCGCTGGTCCCGGTTTCGGTTGCGAACCGCAGCCAGCGCCCGGTCGGTTGCGGCGGACGGCCGGCTTTCCAGTACCGTCGCCTGCGGCAGGTGACCGGCGGTTCTCTGCAAGGCCCTTTGCACCCGCCGGATGAATGCCTCCTGAGTGTTTGCGGGCATGGTCAACGCCTGTTTAGGTTGTGAAAAGGGGCGAGCGTCCACAGTCAGCGTCTACCGTTTTGGGCTGATCCGGTGATCGCCGGCCCTATCGCTTTGTTATCGATTTTCCGTTTTGGCCAGCACCCGTTTCCAGCGTTTGGAGAACGTTTCGGTCGCCAGCGGCCTGATGTCCCGCTGCTGCGTCCATCCGGCAAGGGGCGGCGGCAAGCGACGGATCATCCCGCGGCGATGCGGCATCAGCTTCTGGGCTGCGGCGGCGACAGCCAGCATGCCGTCATACCGGCGCCGATCGCTGATGGCCCACGACCACAGCCGGTACAGGACTGTTTCCGTTGTATGGTGCGGCCGGACATCCCAGACCGGATCCCCTTCGGCCAGTTTTCCCCGCAGGGCCAGCAGCATGCGGGGGTGATCGATGGCCACCGGGCAGACATCGTGGCAGGCCCCGCACAGCGATTCCCCCAGGCAGAGATCGGCCGCCCGGTTGATGCCCACCAGAAGCGGGGTGACCACTGCGCCGATGGGCCCGCTATAGGGGTAGCCATAGGCGTGACCACCGATTTTGGCGTAAACCGGGCAGACGTTGAGGCATCCGCCGCAGCGGATGCAATAAAGGATCTCACGGAATTGGGGGTCGGCCAGGATCCGGGAGCGGCCGTTGTCGATGATCACCAGGTGAAATTCCCGGGGGCCGTCGGACTCGCCGGGCTGCCGGGGGCCTCCAATGTAACTGACGTATGCGGCCATGTTCTGCGCGGCTGCCCCCCGGGTCAGCAGTCGCAGCAAACTGTCATGGTCGCTCAGGCGTGCCGTGATGCGCTCCATTCCCATCAGGGCCACGTGCACCCGGGGCAGGGTGGCGGCCATGCGGATGTTGCCTTCGTTGGACACGGTGGTGATGTGGCCGGTTTCGGCGCAGGCGATGTTGCAGCCTGAGATGCCCATGTCGGCGGCCAGAAATTTTTGGCGCAACGCTTTTCGGGCGATTTGGGTCAGCGTCGGCGGGTCATCGCTGTAGGCGCAGCCGAGCTTTTCGGCAAACAGCCGGCCTACTTGGTCCCGGGTGAAATGGATGGCCGGGGCGATGATGTGCGAGGGGTGATCCCCGGCCAACTGGACGATGTACTCTCCCAGGTCGGTTTCCACCGTCTCGATGCCGACGGCCTCCAGTCGCTTGTTGAGGCCTATCTCCTCCGAGAGCATCGATTTTCCCTTGACGGCCAGCTTGACCTGGTGGCGCCGTGCGATGTCGATGACCATCTGGTTGGCTTCATCGGCATCGGCGGCAAAGTGTACCTGCCCGCCGCGGTGGCGGATCTTTTCAGCCAAGGCTTCCAGCAACAGATCCAGGTTTTCCATGGCGTGTCGACGGATCTCATGCGCCGTCCATCGTAGCTCCGGACCTTCGGGTAGGTTCTCGTAGGCCGCCAGCGCACCTTTGCCCAGCCGATTTTGAAGACTTTTCAAGGCGTCCTGCAGGTGGGTGTCGCCCAGGGCCTTTCTGGCTGCTTGGCGGTAGTGTTGGGTGCGGATCTCGGCCATCAGTGGTATTTCTTCCCAGCCAGCAGCTGGGCGATGTGAAGGGTTTTGACCGCTGCCTGGATGCGGCTGAGGCGTCCCTGAATGTTCATCAGGCAGCCCACGTCGCATCCCACCACCGCATCGGCGCCGGTGGCCAGAATGTGCCTGACCTTGTCCCGGGTCATGGCCGCGGAAATATCGGCGTATTGGACCGCAAACGAGCCCCCGAACCCGCAGCAGCAATCCGGGTCTTCCATTTCGACGAAGGCTGCTCCCCGTATCCGCGAGAGCAGCTTGCGGGGCTGGGCGGCAATGCCGAGCCGTCGAAGCAGGTGGCAGGAGTCGTGGTAGGTCAACCGACCGTCGAAACGGGCGCCAAGGTCGTCCAGCCCAAGCACATCGACCAGGTATTCGCTGAATTCGAAGGTTCGGTCGGCCGTCCGCTGGGCCCGCTGTTGCCAGGGGGGGTCGTGCGCCAAGAGCTCGGTGAAGTGGTTGCGGACCATGTTGACACACGATCCCGATGGGCAGACAATGACCGTTGCCGGCTCGAAAATCCGGATAAACCGGCGGGCCGCCGCCGTTGCTGCCGTTCGATGACCGGCGGAAAATGCCGGCTGCCCGCAGCAGGTCTGGTCCACGGGGTAGGTCAGGGTCACTCCCAGCCCCTGGAGCAGCGCCACCACGGCCTCGCCCACCTCTGGATAGAGGGCATCGACCAGGCACGGTACAAACAGGGTGACGTCCCGCTTTTGATGGTCGTTCAACGCTAGCGGCGTTGAAGCGGTTGCTGGAATTGACATGCGATCACCAGGCCGGCCGGGTAGATTGAGGGGGCGGTCACATTCTGGCTGTATATTAGCTATGAAAGGGGTTGGTCAAGAGGAAAAACCGCTGCGCAACCGCGTAATTGGAGATCCGTCCGCCAGTGAAAACATGGCCCTGGTGGCTCAGGACCCTTTATTTTTCGACCTGACGGAATTACAATCATTTTCAGCACGGCACTTAAAATTCGGATGGTCCACTGCCGCCCCACTGGGGATTCGTGCCGAGCAACCCTCAAAATGAGGCCATGATATGATCGGGAGCGTTCAAGCGGGTTTGGGCCGCAAACGAAACCATGCCTGGGTTCTGAGCCTGTTTTTGGCGGCGGTCGTCGGTATGGCCCTGGCGGGGTGCGGGGGTGGTGGCGGTACAGCGCCGCCGGTGGCCACGGTTGTGCTGGGGGGTACGGTGGTTGTGCCCTGGGGTGTTGATGTGGACAGTGATGTCAACGACCCCAACCAGCCCTACCAACCCAACCAACCCTATCCGGACAATGACCGCCCCTGGACGCCCCAGCCGATTGGCAATCCGATCTCCCTGGGAGGCTATGTGAATGCACCCGGAGCGGGTCCGGAAGGGTTCTCCAAAACCGCGGGAGACCCCGACGACTACTTCCAGGTTTTCCTCAACAGCGGCGACCGGATCTTCCTGGCCATTGGCGATCCCCACGCCGCCGATCTGGACCTGTCCCTGTTGGATT
>JAWOIA010000187.1:0-3834 GCA_046484885.1 Desulfosarcina sp.
GCCGCGCGCCGCTTCCCGTTCGCGCCAGCGTCGCGTGGCGGTAAAGCCATCCAGGACCGGCATCTGGCAGTCCATCAACACGAGGTCCCAGCCACCTTCGGCCATGCGCTTCAGACCCTGCTCACCGTCCTCGGCGATCTCGACCTCAAGGTTCAGTTTCTTCAGCAGCGCCGTGATGAGCATTTGGTTGACCTCGCTGTCTTCCACCACCAGCACGCGCCGACCCGCGAACGTGAGAGCACTGGCTTCCCCCGGTCCGGCGACGTCGGGCGCGGCGGTGACGGCGATCGGCCGGATCAAGGCGGCGAGCGCGGCGCGGCGCAGGGGAACATACAGTTTGGGGAGCGCCGCGAGTTCAGGTCCCTCGTCGAGCGGTTGCCCGCGCCGCGCAAGCAACGCCAGCGCCGGCAAGGGCAGGCTCCGTCTGGCGCACGCGTCGCGCAGGACACCGAGACGATGCACCGGCGCGCCATCGCGCGTCATATCGATCACGACCAGATCATAGGTCCGCGCGGCCAGCGCATCGACCGCCGCCGCCGCATCCCGACAGGCCGTGACCGCACAACCCCAACCGGTCAATTGCCCGGGCAGGAGGCGACCGCCGCCCAGGTACAGCAGCAGGAATCCGTCGGGCAGGGCCACCGCCGGTGCCAGATCGTCCGCGCCCGGTTCGAAAGCGACGGTGAAACGGAACGTCGAACCTTCGCCAGCACGGCTGATGACGCCGATCTCTCCCCCCATCAGTTCAACCAACTGGCGGCTGATGGCCAGCCCCAATCCGGTGCCGCCGAACTGGCGCGTGACGGAGCCATCAATCTGCGAGAACGACTCGAACAGCAGATGCTGCTTGTCCTCGGGGATGCCGATGCCGGTGTCGCGGACGGCGATTTCCAGTCGCGGCGGCGCGGCTTGGGTGGTGCCGATGCTGACCTCGACCTGTCCGCTGCCGGTAAATTTGATGGCATTGCCGACCAGGTTGCCTAAAACCTGGCGGAATCTTCCCTCGTCCCCCGCGACGCGGCCGGGGACGGGCGACAGGAGGGTGTAACCCAGATCCAGCCCCTTGTCCGCCGCCGGCTCCGAAAACAGCTCCAACACATCCTCGACGGTGCTCACCGGATCAAAGTCGACGCATTCGAATTGCAACTTGCCGGCCTCGATCCTGGAAAAATCGAGGATATCGTTGATGATGGTCAGCAGCGCTTCCGAACTTTTCCGGACGGTTTCGGCCAGCGAGCGTTGCTCGTCGGTCAGCGGGGTATCCAACAGCAAGCTGTTCATGCCGATCACCCCATTCATCGGCGAGCGGATCTCGTGGCTCATGTTGGCGAGAAACTCGGACTTGAGCCGCGCCGACTCCAGGGCCTCGTCACGGGCGGCGCGCAGCGCGCGTTCGTTTTCGATGCGCGCGGTGATATCGACAATCACGCCGGCGAAAAAAATCTGGGCGTCCACCTCAACATGGCTGACGGCGAGCTGGACGGGAAACCGCCGGCCGTTCCGGCGCAAGCCTTCCACGGTACGCACGGCGCCGATGATGTGGCTTTCCCCGGTGCGCAGGTAACGCGCGATGTACTGATCGTGCTGGCGCGCATGCTCCTGGGGAATCAGCATCTTGACGTTCTGCCCCAGCAGTTCATCGGAGTCGTAGCCGAACATCTCGCACGCCACGCGGTTGGTTTGCACGATGCGGCCGGACGCATCGATGACCACCACGGCCTCAAGGATGTTGTCGAACAGCGCGCGCAACTTGCCTTCGTTGATTTGCAGTTCGTTCTGCGCTTGCTCGCGCTGGTGTATTTCGGCGCGGAGGCGCAGGTTGGAGCTTTCGGTTTCCCGCATCGAGCGCCGCAGCCCGCTTAACGTCAGCCACAGGAGCAACAGGATCATGCTGATCATCCCCCCCGACAGGTAAGCGGCGTTGCGGATGCCGCTCTTCAGCGAGGCCTCGGCCGCTGTCATCGGCCGGCGAATCTCGAGCACGCCGCGCAAGTCCCCCACTTTCCAATCCGTCCTGGGCGAGCCGGGGTAGGTGTTGTGGCAACTCACGCAGCTCTCCTGCATGCGGTCGGCCACGGCATAGCGCAGCACCCGATCGCCGTTGATGAGTTCGATGCGATAAAAGGGAACATCGGGCCGGGCTGGCCGGGCCGGATGGGCCGAGAACATGGCGATGGCTTCTTTCTGAAAGTCGTCAAGCCGGAGCTGGTCCCGTCGCCAGGGGAAGGGCAGGTCGCTAAACAACCGCACCCCGAAGCCTTCGCGTTGGCCGGAGAGATAGTCGCCGAAATCCAGGGTGGCTGATGAGGGGGAGGGTCAACCCCTTTGTGGGGAGGAGACCCATGACAACACCCATATTGATGAGCACCTGGAGCCCTATAAACGAGGTCAGACCGACCGCCAGATAGGAACTGTAGAGGTCCTTGGCCTTGAGTGCCGCGCGTATTCCCCCTGCGATGAGTAACCCGAACAGGGCGATAACGGCCGAGACCCCCACGAGGCCCAGCTCTTCTCCGATAATGGAGAGGGCAAAATCGGTATGGGCTTCCGGCAGATAAAAGAGTTTCTGCTTGCTGTTGCCCAGGCCCGCCCCGAAAACGCCCCCGGACCCAAAGGCCAGGAAGGAATGTATGATCTGGAAACCGATGCCCCTGGGATCTTCCCACGGGTTCAGGAAGGCCAGCCACCGCTTGACGCGATAATCCGCCTGCCAGACCAGCCAGATAAGGACCGGCGTGGAGAGCAACAGGATGGAAAAGAGCTGATACATCCTTACCCCTCCTACAAACAGGGCAATCAGGATCCACCCGCCGATAATCACCGCCGATCCCAGGTCCGGCTGGAGGAGGATTAGCCCCATGAACAGCCCGGCAACGAAGAGATGCGGCAGGAGACCCCTTGAAAATGTCCCCATGTCTTTCCCTTTCTTGGACATGGAGTAGGCCATAAACACGGCCAACGAGAACTTTGCCAGCTCAGAGGGCTGGAATGAAACGCCTCCGAACCCTATCCACCTGCATGCGCCGCCCACCTTTCGGCCCAGGCCCGGGACCCATAGGAGGGCCAGGAGGGAGACGCTGACCAAGAGCAGCGGGTAGACCAGTTTCCCGTACAGGGTACAGGGGATATATCGTGCCGCAACCATCAGGCCCACCCCGATCATGCAGAACAGGACCTGTTTCTTGAGGTAGTAGTAGCTGTCGCCCAGACGGTGTTCCGCCAGATTGGAGCTGGCGCTGTAGACGGCGATCAGACCCAGGGTGATCAGAAGGATGGCCGGAATCAAAATCATGTAGTCGTATCCCGAGTCTGAAACCTTTTTTTCAGCCATGCATAAGCCCCTTCACTGCGGCCTTGAACATGTCGCCTCTCTGCCGGTAATCCGAAAACATATCAAAACTGGAACATGCCGGGGCCAGGAGAACCACATCGCCCGGCTCTGCCATGGAAAAGGCCGTTGCCACGGCCTCCTCCATGTGACCGGCCATGTCGTAGGGGACGGTGCCCTCAAACGCCTCCGCCAGCAGTCCCCCGGCCTCCCCTAAAAAGACAGCGCCTTTCAGCCTCCCCCGCTCCCTGCTCCCTGCTCCCTGCTCCCTCCCCACCAAGGGCCCGTAATCCGCGCCCTTGTGGCGTCCCCCTGCAATCAGTATCAGGGGATCATCAAAACTGGCAATCGCCCTCCTGGCCGCATCCACATTGGTGGCCTTTGAGTCATTGTAAAACCGGATTCCGCCCACCTCGCCCACGTACTCGATCCTGTGGGGAAGGCCCTTGAACCGGTCGATGGTGTCCTGGATGACCCTGGCATCGATCCCGATAACCATGCCGGCC
>JAWOIA010000056.1:0-24567 GCA_046484885.1 Desulfosarcina sp.
CAAAATTTTATCCTCGGAATATCAACTATATGCCTGCGGTAAAATTTTTCGCATGCCTTGATCTCGACCAAATTGGCCTATTTCTGGACGGACACTAGGTAGCAGTGCAGCTGTTGGAATCATACCCGGCATGATCGATGCCGCAACCCCGCAGTGGCGGGCGTCTTTTGGGCCATCAGGCCATGAAAGCATGCGACCTCTGCCCTAAGTGGCCGCGGGCACCGGATGCGGTGCTGCACCTGTGGGTTTTCAGGAAGAGAGACGCAATTGTCAGTCAAATGATTCGTATCCAGTTGTTCCCATGCAAAATCCTCCCTACTGCGCTATCGTAAGCGTCTTTTCGGTCAAGGAATCATCGCCCGGTTCAACGCAACCCTCACAAATAAAGCAGATCCGCGCAGCAGTCAGTGCTATTGGAAAAAGAGATAGTTATTTGTCGCAACATTGAAAATCCCGATTGGACCTTGTTGAAAAATAATCTTATGCTGCCGGTTTTAAGGATACCCAATCGCAAGAGAAGGCGACCATGAAACTATTCGGCAAAAAGAAAACCCTTACCGGGTTGGCCCGCACCTGCGGGTGAGCGGCCAAGATCGGTCCGACAGTTCTGTCGGAAGCGCTGCAGGGGCTGCCCGCCCCCACCGACCCCAATCTGCTGGTGGGCTTCGAATCGAGCGACGATGCTGCGGTCTATCGGTTGAGCGATGATCTGGCGGTGGTTTCCACGGTCGACTACATCACCCCGCCGGTAGATGACCCGATCTGGTTCGGCCGCATTGCCGCGGCCAACGCCCTCTCCGACGTTTACGCCATGGGGGGCCGCCCGCTGACCGCCCTCAACCTGGTGATGTACCCGCAGAAGCAGCTCGGTCCTGATATTTTGCGGGAAATTCTCAAGGGAGGCCACGAAAAGGTGCTCGAGGCCGGCGCCTGCCTGGCCGGGGGGCACTCTACAGACAGTGAGGAGCCGGTTTACGGGCTGGCCGTCACCGGGGTGGTGTCGCCGCAGCGGATTCTTACCAACAACGGTGCCTTACCCGGTGATGCCTTGATTCTGACCAAACCCATAGGGACGGGGGTGCTTTTCAACGCCTGCCGTTCTGGCCGGCTGCCCCGGGTGGAGCTCGATCCGGTGCTGCCCCAGGTTGCTTTTCTCAACCGCTTGGCGATGGAGATCGCGCTGAAATACGACATTCATGCCTGTACCGATGTCACCGGCTTTGCCTTGGCCGGGCATGCCTTGGAGATGGCCCGGGACAACCGCTTGATGATCCGACTCGACTATGCGGCTCTGCCCATTCATCCCAATGTTCTGGAAATGTACGCAAAAGGGGAGACCACCGGGAGCAACACGGCCAACCGCAAGCTGGCGGCCGGCAAGCTGGAATTGACGGTGCGGCTGTCGGCGGCTCAAGAGGAACTGCTCTTTGACCCCCAGACCTCCGGTGGTCTGCTGCTGGCGGTGCCTGCGGATCAGGCCGATTCGCTTCTGCGCGAGTTGCGGGGGGCCGGCATCGCCCAGGCGGCCATCATCGGCCAGACCAAGGCCAGCGACCATGCGGGTATCACGGTGTGCTGAATCCGGCTGAGGTGATGTTTGCGATGGGACTAACCACTGCGTGCACCCCATTATGACACCAGACCGTAGTGGGCCGCACCGTAAGCACCGGTAAAGTCAGGGTCATCCGGCACCTGCACGGCATAGCCCAATTTCTCTTCCAGCAGCTTTACAATGCAGGCATTGTGTGCCACCCCGCCGGCAAACACCAGTGGGGCTGCGGCGCCAACCCGGTTCAGCATGGCCAGGGTGCGGCTGATGATGGCCGCGTGCAGTCCCATGGCGATATTGGCCGTGGTTTCACCGCGGGCCATCAACGATGTGGCCTCGGTTTCGGCAAACACGGTGCAGGTGTTGCTGATGGTGATGCGGCGGTCGGCTTGCAGGGCAAAATTGCCGAATTCGGCGATCGGAATCTGCAGGGCCGTGGCCATGAATTCCAGAAACTTGCCGGTACCGGCAGCGCAGCGATCGTTCATTTCGAATTTGAGGGTGCGTCCGTCGGCCGCCAAAGCGATGGCTTTGGTGTCCTGGCCCCCAATATCCAATACGGTGCGGGCCTGGGGATAAAAAACCCTTGCCCCGACAGCGTAGGCTTGAATTTCGGTGATCACCTTGGCGCCGATCCCGCTGAAGTGCTCCTTGAACAGCTTGCGGCCGTAACCGGTGGCAACCACCAGCGGAACCGCCACCTCCGCCATCAGCAGATGACACTGACCCAGAGGATCGAAGGCTGTGGGCAGTTTGTTGCGGTGGACCGTCCGGCCGTTTTGCAGCACCACCAGTTCCACCGACCGCGAACCAATGTCCAGGCCGGCTACGTCTCCTTTGTGCATCCTATTTCACCTTTTCCAAAAAAGCCTCGATCCGCGTTTTAAGCTGCTCCGTATCGTGTTCGGCATAATCCGTTTCAAGGTGCAGGTAGGGCCGGTTCAGGGTCACATCACAATGCTCCCGCAGCAGGTGTGCCTCCACATTGCAAGTATGGCAGCATTGCCAGGTGAGATCAACGATCCCGTCAACCCCAAACTGTTGCACCAGTCGGCCGATTAGCTCAAAGCGACCGCTATTAGGGGACATGCACGAGCAGGTAATGCGCAGATAGCGCTCTGCCAACGCGCGATAGGGTTCCAGCGTTTCATCCGCCAGGCCTTCAAAGTACTTGGTGACAGTGCAGTTTTCGTGGCAGAAAACAATCCCACCGCCGTCTTCGATATGGCAATTTCCTGCTGCAGGGCCGTCTCGGTGAGCGGCTGTCCGGTTTGCTTTTCCAGAAAAGTGCCGAAGCGACGCAGCTCATCGGCCCAGAAGTCCAGCTGGGCCGGGTTGAGGCTGTAAGGCAGATGCATCTGGTAGAGCGGGTTGTTTTATACACGATGGGCCGTTTCGATGGCAAACCCATTGGCTGTTCCGCAGCCGGAAAAGGGCTGGCTGGATGTTCGGACCGCCGTATTAACAGTCAAATTCATAATCCCGATGGGCCGCTTTGCCAGTATAGAATTTTTCGGGGGAAAGACGGTTGGGGAATCAGCCGATTGCTCTCCTGGCGATCAGGCCAACACCATCAAGGAGGCATTGCCGCCGGCAGCGGTGGTGTTGACGCTGCGCACCCGTTCGTGCACCAAACGGAACAAGGGGTAAAAACCTCCGGCGTCGGTGGTGATCACCGGGATCAACGGGCCGGGCTGCTTGGCCGCCTTGCGGCGCAGTTCCGCCAGGGTTTGCCGGTCGCCGTTGAACAGGATTGCCGCTGCCGGCGGCGCTTGACCGGCTTCCCGCCACGCCACGCACTGCCGTACCTCGGCGGGTAATTTCTGAACCAGGTCGCTGTCGCGCATGATTGGCGACGATTGCGGTGTGTTGCCGGTCGACACGGTTGCGGCTACCTGCAGCAGCCAGGCCATATCGCTGTCGGCCACACATTCCACCACGCCGCGGGGTTTAAAGGTGATCGTGTTTTCCTCGCCGGTGGGCCCGGACGGTTGACCGTGCAAGGGCAGTACGGTGGCGGCTGCGTATCTGGCACACGCTGCCACCAGCGGCTTCAAGCCTTGCCGATGCGCCCAGGCGGATAAAGCGGTAAAGGCTTCGAGTCCGGTGGCGGGCCCCTGTTGCTCCACCCTTGCCAACCCCAGCATCAGCGGGTCGGGATTGGCCAGGCCGGCCAGATGCGGCACATAAAAGGGGCCGCCGGCCTTGGGGCCGGTGCCCGACAGACCCTCTCCGCCGAAGGGCTGCACGCCCACCACCGCCCCGACCATGTTGCGATTGACATAGATATTGCCGGCACGAATCCGTTGCGTCACGTGCGCAATGGTTTCATCGATGCGGCTGTGCAGCCCGAAGGTCAACCCATAACCGGTGGCGTTGATCGCATCGATCAATCGATCCAGGTTTTTGGAGGCATAGCGGATCACATGCACCACCGGTCCAAACACCTCGCGCGTCAAGCGGTCGATGCGATCCATTTCAATCAGGGTCGGCGGCACGAACGAGCCTCCGGAGCAGCCGGCCGGCAGGTCGGGCTGATAGACCGGTAGTCCGGCCCCTCGCATGGAGGTGATGTGCGCTTCCAGAACCCGCTTGGCGTCGTCATCGATCACCGGTCCGATGTCGGTTGCGAGGTCGGCGGTATTTCCGATGGTCAATTCCTGTATGGCGGCTTTTAACATCGCGGTGACGCCGTCGGCGATCTCTTCCTGCAGGCACAGGATTCGCAGCGCCGAGCAGCGCTGGCCGGCGCTGTCGAAACCGGAGGCGATCACGTCCTGCACCACCTGTTCGGTTAAGGCCGAGGAGTCGACAATCATTGCATTCTGTCCACCGGTTTCGGCGATCAACCGCACCTCAGCCGCCTGGGCACGGGACGATGGCCGCTGCGCCAGGGCTTGTTGGATGGTTTTGGCCACCTCGGTGGAGCCGGTGAAAATCACACTGTTTACCCGCGGATCACGGGTGAGGGCGGCACCCACGGTTTCGCCGCGGCCGGGCAGCAGCTGCAGGGCCGCCGGGGGAATACCGGCCTGGTGCATCAGCTGCACCGCCAGGGCGGCAATCAGGGGCGTCTGCTCGGCCGGTTTAGCGACGACGGTGCTACCGGCCGCCAGGGCGGCGCTGATCTGGCCGCTGAAAATCGCCAGCGGGAAATTCCAGGGGCTGATGCACACGGCCACGCCCGGCGGCTGCAAGGAGGCATGGTCCGGATTCAGTGCCAGGGTGTGGGCCTGATCGGCGTAGTAGCGAAAAAAGTCGACCGCTTCGCGGATTTCAGCAACGGCGTTGCTCCAGGTTTTGCCCGCTTCGCGCACGCACAGGCTGATGAACTCGTATTTGCGCGCTTCGAAAAGATCGGCGCTGCGGCACAGCATCCCGGCGCGGTCGGCTGTCGGCAGAGCGAACCAGGTTGCGGCATAGCCGTGCGCTGCTGCCAGTGCCGCCGCAATTGTCTCGGGGTTGGCTTCATGGGCCGTGCCCACGCTGTCGCTTCGTTGCGCCGGATTGGTGATCCGGGTGGGTTCTTGGCCCGGGTCCTGTTGGTCGGCCACGATTGGGGCGGCCTGCCAGGTTGAGGATTGCAACCGGGCCAGTTGGGCCGTGATGGTGTGCAGGTTGTTTTCATCGGACAGATCCAAACCGGCGGCGTTGACGCGTCCGGCGCCATAAAGGTCGCGCGGCAACGGGATGGCCGGGTGCGGCCGGCCGCCGGAATGCTCGGCTTCCCGGAGCGGGTCGGCCACCAGTTCGGCGATGCTGACCTGTTCATCGACGATACGGTTGACGAAGGAACTGTTGGCGCCATTTTCCAGCAGGCGACGTACCAGGTACGGCAGCAGGGTCTCATGGCGGCCGACCGGCGCGTAGATGCGGCAGCGCACCTCGCCCCGGCTCACCGGCTGGTCGTAAAGCGCTTCGCCCATGCCGTGCAGGCATTGGAACTCATAGTCAGTGAAACCGCTGCCAAACGCCAGTTGTTCGACGGCAGCGACGGTGTGGGCGTTGTGGGTGGCAAACTGGGGGTAGAGTACCTCGGCCTGATCGAGCAGTCGCGCGGCACAGACCAGATAACTCAGATCGGTGTGGGGTTTGCGGGTGAACACCGGGTAGCCCGGCAGTCCATCCACCTGGGCGCGTTTGATTTCGGTGTCCCAGTAGGCGCCTTTGACCAGGCGCACCATCATGCGCCGGCCGCGCCGGCGGGCCAAACCCGCCAGATGGTCGATGACCAGCGGTGCGCGCTTCTGATAGGCTTGGACCACCACGCCCAAACCGGGCCAATTCAGCAACGCGGGCTCCATGGCCAATCGATCGATCAAGTCCAGTGACAACTCCAGGCGGTCGGCCTCTTCGGCATCGATGTTCAGGCCCATCTCGTGGTCGGCAGCCGATGTCGCCAGGGCCAGCAAGCGGGGATAGAGTTCCTGCATGACCCGATCGCGCTGCGCGCGGGTGTAACGCGGGTGCAGCGCGGAGAGTTTAACCGAGATGCCCGGACCGGCAATCACCCCGGCGCTGGAGGATTGACCGATGGCCTGGATCGCGTTGGCATAAGCCTGATAATAGCGCTCGGCATCGGTCATCGTCATGGCCGCTTCGCCCAGCATGTCGAAGGAGTGGGCATACCCTTTTTTGATGTTGTTCTGACTGCGCCTTAAGGCTGCGGCGATGGTTTCACCCATGACGAACTGATTGCCGAGGAAGGCCATGGTGAACTCAACCCCGCGGCGGATCAGGGGCTCGCCGCTGCGGCCGATGGCCTCGGACAGGCTGCGTGCCATAGCGGCCCGGCTGTGGGTGCCGACCAGTTTGCCGGTGATCACCAATCCCCAGGTGGCGGCGTTGACAAACAGCGAATCGCTTTGTCCCAGATGCGATTTCCAGTCGCCATGGCCGATCTTGTCGCGGATCAGGCGGTCCCGGGTGGCGGCATCGGGAATGCGCAGCAGGGCTTCGGCCATGCACATCAAAGCAATGCCTTCCTGGCTGGAGAGTGAAAATTCGTGCATCAGCTTGTCGACGCCGCCCGCACCCTTGCGTTGCCGCCGAACCTGCCGCGCCAGTGCTGCAGCGCGGGCCGCAGTTTTTTCGATATCCGGCGCGATCGTGCGCCATTCATTGATGAGGCGTTCGACGCATTGGGCCTCATTTTCGCGATAGGCGCTGCTGATGGCTGTGCGGGCATGGGTGGCACGGTTCATGGCGACCCCAATTTTTATTTCGCAATGATGATGGGTGGGAATCGGTTGACGGAAACCGAGTCACGCCAACCGCCCGGATTCGATCATCCTTTTCCATGTGTACCACAAAAGCAGTGTGTGCTTTTTCTCTGAGCGAGTTTAGCGGGTTGGCGCCAGGGTGTCAATGCAGGTGTAGTTACAGCAGGTTGTGTGGGCCTACCCCGGCCTGGATCGGAAGCGGCCGGCGTTTGTTTCCGACCCCCACATTCCTGCCTGATTGAAAAGGGAGCGCCCACGCAGATGCAGGTAGGGGCGCACCGCGCCCCTGTCGGCAAGCGGATCCAAGGAAAAGGGTTGACAGACCAAAAACCGGAGCAGAAAATAATCCATTGCCAATCGAGGCCGCGAAGTCGCCCGGAACCGCAATTTTTGCCGCTCTGCATCGATCCTGTCCCCCGCTTGGCGCGGTGTCCGGGTACAGGTTTCAGCGTCGGATCGTCAGCACTTCGCCGTTAACCGATTTTCTGGGGAGAAGGGGTGCCGCAATGGATGACCAAGTGGTTCTGAAAAGTGAGGGTTTCAAGCGCTGCGAGGCCTTTCACGGCCACGTGTGCGGCGGTCTGGCCATCGGATTCCAGGCGGCCACGGCCGGGATGGCCTGGCTTAAAGAGAAGCGCGCCCTGGACGAGGAGTTGGTTGCCGTGGTTGAAACCGATGCCTGCTGCGTGGACGCCATCCAGGTGCTGACCGGCTGCACTTTTGGTAAAGGCAATCTTATTTTTAAAGATTACGGTAAGATGGGGTTTACCTTCTTTAACCGCCGCAGCGGTGAGGGTGTTCGCCTGGCCATGAAGCCTGGTACTTTCCGCGTCAATGAGCGGCAGATCGAACTGTTCGCCAAAAGCCGTGACGGCAGCATAACCGATGCGGAGCGGGTCGAACTCAAAGCCCTGGGCGGGCAACGCACAGCCGAGGTGTTGAGTACCCCTGCCGAGGACCTGTTCACCATTGTGGCGGTGACCGCCTGCCTGCCCGATCGCGCCCGCATTGAACCGTCTTTGCCCTGCCAGCGCTGCAAGGAACCCACCATGGCCAGCAAACTCGAATGCGTGGACGGGGTTGCGCTGTGCCGGGGCTGCCTGGACACGCCCGCCTGAAACGGGCACCCCGCCAGGACGCCGGAGGCGGTTGCGGTAGGCGCGGGAGTCGGACTCGCCGGTTGCCCGGATGGCATTGTTTAACGCCAGCTTTTCTGCATCTGATCCAAGGTTCTGACGGTTTCGGCCGTGAGCGGTTCAGGCCGCTGTTCCATTTTTTTTAAGGTCACTTCCTGGAGCCGCTCTTCGAACGTCTTGGCGCCGGCTGCTTGCCACTGGTCGTGGACCATGCGCTCAAAAATTTCTGAGTATTTGACCCGCCTGAAGTGTGCGAGGGTGTGGGGGTCCTGGAGATAGTGGCCGCCCGGTCCGACGCGGTGGATCACCTCCAGAGCCAGGGTCTCTGTGGTGACCGGGATGCCTTGCATGTAATGATCGACCGAATCGACGATGTCGTGGACCAGCACCATGAATTCCGGGGAGGCCAGGGATCCGTGGTCCATCCAGCTGCTGCAGTCGTGCACCAGGCCGGACCCGGCCGTGGCGGCGGAGAGAATCTGCAGCGCCGCTTCGGCACCGGCCTGGGCGTCGCAGAACTTGGCATCTGTGGCGCCGGCGGTGCCGAAAAAGGGCAGGCGGTAGTGTTGGGCCATCTGGGCCATGGCGGCGGTCATGAGGCTCATCTCCACGGCACCGTATGAGAAGATGGTCGAGCGCATGTCCATGATGGTGGTAAAGGCGCCGTAGATGAAGGGCGCGCCGGGGGCCACCAGCTGGTGGACCACCAGGCCGCTGAGAGATTCGGCGCTGGCCTGGACCAGGGCGCCGGCGAATGTGGCCGGTGAACTGCCGCAGCACTGGGGTGCCGGGAAGTTGATCAACGGGATGCGGTTTTCGGCGCAGTAGATGAGTTTGTCCATGGCCGGATCAAAATAGACCAGCGGGGAGATGGGTTCGGAGTACTGCACCACGGTGGGCGCCTGATCGAACGTCTCCTTCCCACCGCAGAGCAGCAGGGCCATTTCGTAAATGTCCTTGACGCTGTTGACGTCCTTGCAGCAGAAAACCAGCGGCTTTTCGCAGTTCTCGAACACGTTGCGGGCAATCACCCGGTCGGCGATGTCGGCGGGTACGTCATCGGCCATGCCGATGGTCATGCACCACTGGAAATGGGGTAGGGCGTCGCACAGGGCGGCGGTTGCTTTGACGTTCTCGCTGATAAAGCGGGAACGCCGGTGGGTCCTGGGGTCCAGGTAGTCGACGCAGTCCAGGCTTGGCCCGAAGAAGCTCTTGTCCCGCTCCAGAAAAACGGTGCGCTCTCCGGTGCGCTTTGCCAAAACAATGCGCGACGGTGCTTTGCGAATTGCATCCTCCACCAGCCAGCCGGGTATCTTGACCCGGTCCCCGATGACCATTGCACCAGCTCCGGCGAGAATTTCCAATGCCCGCGGATGGGTGATCTTGACACCCGTGCGCTGCAGTACATCCAACGTGGCCTCGTGAATCTGGGCAATCTGGGCGTCGTTTACCACCTGCAGGCGGGGTTTGAAGTAAAGTTCATCCGTTGTCATTCCCATGAAGTCCCTCCTTGATTCAAAACCCATTTGAAAGGCTTGGTGGTTACCTGGCAAGCCAATAGTGCATTCCATCGATGATGTCCAGGCCAGGATGGATGGAATCGTAAAAAGCCGGCTTTGATGGGCCGCGGCGGTCGAGGGGGTTGCTGACTCGAAAGCGCTTGACCGGCTTGTCAAAAGTGGATAAATTGAATGCGACCTGATCGCCCTCCATCCTACCCGTTTGCCACCACCGATCATTGACCCGCGACGGTTTTGCCCGGCTGATGGGACTCGTCACCGGCAGCCTTGCGGGTGTTTGTTGCAGCGGCAACTGATGCCGGGTGGGATGCTGAATGCGACAACGGTCGGCCGCTTGAAGGCCGGTTTCCACTCGCACTGTTTAGGGGCCGGCGGGGTGATGGCGCGCTCCCCCTCGGTTCACGGCGGTTCAATGGCACCCACCCAACCCACAGGAGGAGATCTCATGGCAGCAGGACCCTGGCAAACCCCCAACTGGCCCGACGGCGTACCCCACAGCCTTGACGATTACAACAAACCGCTGTTCGAGGTGCTGGATGATGCAGCCCGAAATTATCCCGATCAGACCTACACGCTTTTCAATGACGCGCCCCGGACCTACGCCCAGGTCAAGCAGACGGCCGACCGGGTTGCCGGCTTCCTCTATTCCAAGGGCATCCGCAAGGGTGACCGGGTCGCCATTTTCCTGCCCAATCTGCCCCACTACCCGGCGATTTTTTTCGGTATCCTCAAGGCGGGAGCGGTCTGCGTGACCTGCAACCCGCTTTACACCCATAAGGAGCTTACCTATCAACTCGCCGACGCCGGGGCCAAGGTGTTGTTCTGCATGGATCACCCCCAGTTCTACCCCATCACCGAAAAGGCCATTGTGGGGACCGCGGTGGAGACGGTGGTGGTCTGCAATGTCAAATCCTATCTGCCTAAATTGAAGGGGATTCTGGGCGGCCTGCTGGGCAAGATCCCCCATGCCGAGCGACACGCTCCCGGCCATTTGATGTTCGACGCGGTGGTCAGCGGCGCCCAGCCGACCCCGCCCGTCGTTGATATCCAGCCGCGTGACGATCTGGCGCTGATCATTTACACCGGCGGCACCACCGGCGTGCCCAAAGGCGCGGCCCTGACCCACGCCAATTTTTTCTATGATCTTATGGCGCTGGACGCCTGGGCGCGGCTGGATTATGGTCAGGGGGGCCCGGCGGAAGGGATCCGCAGGGGCGGCTACCACTGCTACCTGGGTGTGCTGCCCTGGTACCACAGCTTCGGCTTGACCTGCGCCATGCTGTCGGCGTGCGTCTCGGGCAGTCGCTTGATCTGCGTGCCGGACCCGCGGGCGGGCAACCCGCCCTTTACCGAGGTGCTTAAGCTGGTCCAGAAACACCGGCCGACCCTGATGCCGGCGGTGCCGACCATTTTCGTGGCCTTTACCAACCACGCGCTGCTCGACCAGTTCGACCTGACCTCGTTAATGGGCTGCTTTTCCGGCGGCGCGCCGCTGCCCCCGGAGGTGTGCAAGCAGTTTGAGGACAAGACCGGTGCGGTGATTTACGAAGGCTATGGGTTGAGCGAAACGGCCCCCGTGGCCACGGCCAACCCCACCTTTGTCGCTAAACGCCGCATCGGGTCCGTCGGTTTTCCCATGCCGGGCACCGACATCAAGATCGTGGATGTGGAAACCGGTTTGACCGAGTTGCCGCGGGGCCAGGATGGTGAGGTAACCGTGTGCGGTCCCCAGGTCATGCGGGGCTACTGGAACAAACCGGAAGACACCGAGGCGGTCTTTCGGGAAATCGAGGGCCGCCGCTATTTCCTCAGTGGGGACATCGGCCATGTGGATGAGGACGGCTACGTGGTGATCACCGATCGCAAGAAGGACATGGTCCTGGTGGGCGGGTTCAATGTCTACCCCCGGGAGGTCGAAGATGTCCTTTTCACGCACCCCGCGGTGGCTCTGGCCGCCGTGGTCGGGGTGCCGGACGCCAAGAGCGGCGAGTCGGTCAAGGCATTCGTTCAACTCAAGCCCGGTCAGACCTGCACGCAAGAGGAGCTGCACCAGTTCTGCAAAGCCAATTTGGCTGGGTACAAGCGACCCAAGCAGTTTGAGTTCCGCACTGACATCCCGGTCTCAAATGTGGGCAAGGTGCTGCGCCGCCATCTTAGGGACGAAGAGCGCAAAAAAGCCTGACGTGTCGACGACCGCTTTGATTGGAAAGCGATCCTGGATCGCAGGATTCCGCTTGACAGATCGTGCTGATTTGAGGTTAATGATAATCGTTTTCCTGTGATTGTCTTTTTCCTATACCAGAACCGCGGGAAACCAGTCGGGTTGATGGCCCGTTTTCAACGGACGGTTCACGATCCATTTTGCGATATCAATTTCAACAGACGAAGGAGGATGTTCATGCCCAGTGTAAAAGGCAGCCAGACCGAAAAGAATCTGCTCACCGCATTTGCCGGGGAATCCCAGGCCCGCAACCGCTACACCTATTTTGCCGGCCAGGCCAAAAAGGACGGCTACGTCCAGATCGCCGACATTTTTGAAGAGACGGCCAACCAAGAGAAAGAGCATGCCAAACGCTTTTTCAGCTTCCTGGAGGGCGGTGAGGTGGAGATCGTCGGTGCATTTCCCGCCGGTGTGATCGGCGCTACGGTGGACAACCTCAAAGCCGCTGCAGCCGGTGAGCACTATGAGCACACCGAAATGTATCCCGGATTTGCCAAAGTCGCCCGGCAGGAAGGGTTCGAGGCAATCGCCATGATCTGGGAGTTTATCTCAGTGGCCGAAAAGCAGCACGAAAAGCGCTACCTGGATCTGGCCGCCAACATCATGGCCGACACGGTTTTTCAAAGGGATCAGGCGGTCGTGTGGCGCTGCCGCAACTGCGGGTACCTGTTCGAGGGCCAGGCGGCCCCCGAGATGTGCCCGGCCTGCGCCCACCCCAAGGCGCATTTTGAATTGCTCGGTGAAAACTGGTAGACGCCAGAAGCAACGCTAGACTGAATAAACGGGTGTGGGTTTACCCAGCGATGGGGTCCACACCCGTTTCTATTTCATGTTTGGAAAAGCCGGGTCCGCTCGCCCCCAGCCGGTGCAGGGGGCGGCGGGTTGCCGGCGGCTATTTCGGTTCGACCGGAAATCCTCCCCGGTGCCAGTCCCGCCAGCCGCCTTTAAGTGCGTAGACCTTGGTAAAACCTTTTGGCATGAGCTTTCGTGCCAAACTGGCACTAGTCCCCTCATTGGGTCAGGCGCAATAGATCACCAGGGTCTTGTCAAGGCCGAACTGCCCTGCCCAGCTATCCAGTTGAGACTGATCCGGTCTCACCGCCCCCTGGATCTTGAATTCGCTGGCATTCCAGTCCTGACCGCTGCGGGCATCCACGACGACCAGGTCGGGGTTGTCCAGCATACCCGCCAGCGTTTCGACGGTCATGCGGGGAACCTCCTGCTGGGCGGCGGCGGGGGCGGCAGCGATGGCTGCGAGCAGGCCTGCCGCAAGACATAGTGTTATCAATCGATTAGGGATCATAACATTTCCTCCAGTGTTGGGTTGCGTGGCGGTTATCGGACGTGATCGGAGCCCCGGGACCACCGGGTGAACAACCACCCCAGAGCAAAACCGCTGCCGATAACCAGTGAAACAAAGATCAGGCTGGCCGCCGCCTCGCTTGCGGTGGTCAGAAGCAGTGCCCCGACCAGACCCAGCACCAGGGCGCCCAGGGCATGGGCGGCTCTGCGCGCGAGCGGCAAACGGTCATGCCGGCCCGAGATCAAGGTTGCCAGGTGCAGCAGGGCGTAGTGCAGAAGCCACACGATCAGCCCGGCGCGCAGATAAACGACCAGGTGTTCGGACCCGGCCATACCGGCCAGCAGCATGGCAGCCGTGGCGGCGGCCAGCAGAAGCACCGGCAGCCGCCCCTTGAACCGACCCGCCCCCATCACGGCGGGCAGCAGTCCGGCGCCACTCATGGCCTGCATCATGCGGGAGACGCCCCCGAAGAGAGCATTGACGGCGGCGCCGATCCCCCCCAGGATGACAACCCCAGAAATGACCCGCCCCGTTTGGTCCAGCATGGTGCGCGCAACGATGGTGTAAGGAATCGTGGTTTCAGCCAGGACGGCCTGGGGTACCCAGCGCAGGGAGACCATGCCCAAGACAATCAGGAGCAGACCGCCCAAAACGATCACCACGACCGGCCCCCGCGGCGACGGCGCGGCGCCTTTGGCGGCCGCCAGCAGCGCCAGGTCATAGCCGATGGGAAGCAGGGCGGCGTAAAGCAGCGCCGCCGGCAACAGCGGGACCGGCACCGGTGGGGGCGGCGCAGCTGCGGGTTGGGGGGTCAGCAGGCTGCCGGCAACGATCAGAGCTCCCAAGCCGCCTACCGTTGCCAGCATGGCCGCCACCTGGAATCCTTGCCACATATTTCTGCCGGCCAGGTTGACCGCCGTGATCAGAGCCAGGAAAAGAAACGTAAACAGGAAATTGGGAAAACCGAAGACAAAGACTTCACTGAAAACGTAGCCCGCTCTGGCCAGCAGGGCGGTGGCCGCCAGGATGGTCACGCTAACCCGGGCCACGATGGGGGCGGCCAGGGCCGTTGTGGGCCCGAGTGTTCGCCTCAGCAGGCCGATTTCATCCGCTGGGCCGGAAAAACGGCCAAAGAGATGGTAGGCCCCAAGGAGATGAATACCGGCCGCCAGCACGACACCAACCAGCAAATAGGCGCCTGTCCGTCCAACGCCGTTGCCCAGCACTATGAGGCTCTCGGCGGACAGGAACAAACCCAACCCGGTTGCCAGGAAACCAATATAGCCCATCACGACGCCCCTTCATCAGCAAGTTATTGGATGGACACAAGTTAGCCACCGCCAAATATGGTCTAAAGAAGTAACTGCTGATGGCGGAATGTCAATTCGTCTGCGCAACGTGACAGGAACGCGATTGTATTTAGAACGATTGGGCCTTGAATGGCTCGGATGGGAAAAGGCTTGAGGGAAAACAATGATTGGTGACCAGCGTGTAACAACCCGGTAGCGTGTGGGGTGGCACTGTCAATGCCGTCCCAATAACCGGCTAACCGCTTGACTGGGCCTGGTAGCGCTCATCGAGCACTTTCTTCAGATAACTCCCTTTGGCTTTGAGCAGCTTGGATCCGCGGGTGATTTTACAGAGGCTGATTTTGCGTTCAGCGGCGATTTTGCGCTGGGTTTTGCCTTCATACAGGTCCTTGAGCAGCTGCCAGCGCAGGGTCAGGGTGTCGATTTCGCCGGGGGTGAAGATCTCCCGGAAGAGCACCGCCATTTCCGCGGGGTCGTGGGTCCGGGCAAAGACGTCGATCAGTTCCCTGGTTGCATCGCGCATGGTCGTGACCTTTTTACGTCGAAATGCCGTCGCTTTCCTCGGCACGGGCGTGGATCGGAAAAAGAGCTTGATTTTGACCGCACCGCTGTATAGGTAAGGGGCGTTCGCGTTTGTTTCTATTTGACGATACATAGATAAAATCCGCTGGAAAGGAAAGGGAAAAATTTATGAAACCCATCTGTCGTACCCTGAGCGCTTGGTTTGCGTTTTTCGCGGTGATCGCCGCCGCGCCGGTTGCCGCCGCCGATCCGATCCTGATCGGTATCTCCAAAATTGTAGCCCATCCGGCTCTTGACGCCATTGAGCGGGGTATCCAGGAAGTGGTGACGGGTGAGTACCCCGATGCGCGCTTCGACCTGCAAAACGCCAACGGCGAGATCTCGACCGCCTCCTCCATCGCCCAAAAATTCAAATCACAAAAGGTCACCCTGGCCATCGGCATCGCCACACCCACGGCTCAGGCCCTGGTCAATGCCATCAAGGACCGGCCGGTGATTTTCAGCGCGGTCACCGATCCGGTCGGCGCGGGGCTGATCGCCTCATTAGAAAAAGGCGAGCCCAATGTCACCGGTATTTCCGACATGACCCCGGTGAGGGCTCAGATCGAGCTGCTCAACCGCCTTACACCCATCCGCACCCTGGGACATGTTTACACCAGCAGTGAGGCCAATGCGGTCAGTCTGGCCGCCATCGCCCGCCAGGTGTGCCAGGAGATGGGCATCACCTTCGTGGAGACCACCGTCTCTAACTCCGCCGAAGTCAAACAGGCCGTCCAGACCATCGCCGGTCGGGTGGACGGCATCTACATTTCCAATGACAACACCGTCGTTTCAGCCCTGGCCGCCGTGGCCGATGTGGCGAAAAAACACCGCATTCCGGTCATGTCCGCTGACCCCAGCAGTGCCGAAGCCACCCCGGTGCTGGCGGCCTGGGGGTTTGACTATTACAAGATGGGCCGGGCCACCGGCCGCCTCGTGGTTCGTATCCTCAAAGGCGAGAAGCCGGAAGCGATTCCCACCCTTTTCATGACCGAGGCCTCCGATGTGGACCTGCTGATCAACCTGGATGTGGCCGGGGAACTGGGGCTGACGGTGCCCGATGATGTGCTCGCCACGGCCACCACCATCGTCGAGGACGGCCAGCTGATCAAACCCTAAATTTGCCGGGTGCCCTGGCGGGTGGGAGGTTGGGTGGGGTCCGCATTCAAGGCCCAAACCCGCGTTCAAAACAACCGTGACGCCAACAGTCAATCATGCTTGAAGGCATTTTTGTTGAAGGGCTGATCTACGCCATCATGGCCCTGGGGGTGTTTTTTACCTTCCGCATTCTGGCTTTCCCGGACTTGACCGTGGATGGCAGCTTTCCCATGGGTGCGGTGATCATGGCCACAACGCTTACCGCGGGCCTGAACCCGGTGAGCGGGCTGCTGCTGGCCTTTGGCGGTGGCGTGCTGGCGGGGTTCGTCACCGCCGCTATTCACAACCGGCTCAAGGTGCCCCACCTGTTGGCCGGCATTCTCACCATGACCATGCTCTATTCGGTCAACATCCGCATCCTGGACAACCGCGCCAACCTGCCCTTGCTGCGGGTGGACACGATTCTGACCCACGTCACCGCCGTCAGCCAGGGTTTGATTCCCGCCGACTGGGCCGCGCTGATCTTTTTTGGGCTGGTGGTCCTGGCCATCAAGTTGGCGCTGGACCTCTTTTTTCACACCGACCTGGGGTTGGTTTTCGGCGCTCTGGGCAACAACGAGCAGATGGTTAGGGTGCAGGGGGTGAACCCGGCCACCCTCAAGCTGATCGGTGTGGGCCTCTCCAACGGCCTGGTGGCACTCTCCGGCGCTTTTGCCGCCCAGTATCAGGGCTTTGCCGATGTGAATCTGGGGCAGGGAATCGTGGTATCCGGACTGGCTTCGGTGATGCTGGGTG
The DNA here is from genome assembly GCA_046484885.1 of Desulfosarcina sp. Classification (GTDB taxonomy): domain Bacteria; phylum Desulfobacterota; class Desulfobacteria; order Desulfobacterales; family Desulfosarcinaceae; genus Desulfosarcina. The sequence goes on from JAWOIA010000056.1 coordinate 16,716, forward strand.
AATTCATCATCAAGTCCAACCGCATCGGTATGCTGACCCTGCGGGTGATTCTGGGTGCGATCCTGTTCAAGGCCATCATGTATCTGGGCCGCTTTTACGGCTACTATGTCAACATGACGCCCAACGATCTGAAACTGATCGCCGGCATTCTGATCATCGCCTCCCTGGCGCTCACCAACTACCGCCGCATCCGCGGTAAGGGAGGAACCACCGCGTGATCCGTCTTCAAGCGCTCAGTTGCACCTTTCACGCGGGGACGCCTAATGCCAAAACGGTCATCCGCAATCTGAACCTGACCGTCGACGCCGGCGAGTTCGTCACCATCATCGGCAGCAACGGTGCCGGAAAGACCACCCTTCTGAACCTGGTTTCGGGCAACCTGGCGCCCACCGCGGGCCGCATCGTCATCAAGGGCGAGGATGTCACCGCCCACCCGGAATACAAACGGGCCAGAACCATCGGTCGCATCTTCCAGGATCCCCTGGCGGGCACCGCCTCCAACATGACCTTGGAAGACAACATGATGATCACCTTCAAAAAGGGGTTCAAGTGGCCGGTGATCAGCCTCAACAGCAAGATGCGCGCCCATTTCAAAAGCCAGCTGGCGCAACTGAAGATGGGGTTGGAATCACGCATGCAGGAGAACATCAGCTCCCTTTCGGGTGGCCAGCGTCAGGCCTTGACCCTGCTGATGATGGTTCTCTCCAAACCGGACATCGCCCTGCTGGACGAGCACACCGCGGCCCTGGATCCGAGCAACGCCGCCATCGTCATGGACCTGACCACCCGCTTCATCAGCGATCACCACCTGACGACGCTGATGATCACCCATAACATGAACCACGCCATCAACTACGGCAACCGGCTGCTGATGATGGACGCCGGCGAGATCATCATCGACGTTGCGGGGGCGGAAAAAGCGAAGCTGACCGTACCGAAACTGCTGGATCGATTCGCTGGCATCCGCCGCAAGGCGTTTGAAAACGATGAGGTGCTGTTGGCGGGCGCCGCGGTCTGACGGCGGGCAGCGGAGGCCACAGACAGTGGCTGCAATCAAGGGGCCACTGCTCACAACGCCAAGCAGTGGGGCATTACCTAACGCGCTAGCTTCAACAGTTGCGCGGCGTTTTGTCCGCACACCAGGCCCATCTCGGCCGCAGTCAATCCGGCTTCGGTCATCTCCCGGCGGTAGCGGGCGGGTTTGAGCAGCGGGTAGTCCGTGCCCAGCAGCACCTTGTCCAGGCCGGCCAGGTCGCGGGCGTAGCGGTAGATCCGGCTGTCGTAGAGAAACGGGGAGGCGGCGGTGTCGTAATAGACGTTTTTCAGGGTTTGCCGGACCGCTTTTTTCAGCAGATTGAAGAAAAAGATGCCGCCCCCCCAATGTGCCAGGACAATGGTGTTGTTCGGAAACCGCGCCATGGTTTCGTAGATCTGGATCATGGTGTTGGGGGTTTTACCCGCATAGTGGTGGCCCACCTCTTCGTTGGTGTGCAGCAGCACCGGCACATCCCGTTCCCGACATAGGGTCATGATGGGATCCAGGCTCAACTGGCATTCGCCGTCGATACCGCAGCCATAGAAAGCCAACTCCCCCACGCCGCTCAAGCCGGCTTCCAGGCAGCGCTGCACCTCTTCGGCCGCCTCCGGGTTGAGGCTGTCGACACAGCAAAGACCCCGCAGGCGGTCCGGGTAGCGGGCCACGGCTTCGATGACATAATCGTTGTTGCGTCGACAGGTTTCCGGATCGCGCCAAGGAAAACCGAACACCACCGACAGATCCACCTGCTGGTCGTCCATCATGGCGACGATGTCCGAAGCCGAAACCAGTCTGGACTGAGGGGCTTCGTAGAGCAGCTTGAACTCGGGTTCGTCGTCGAAAAAGCGTTCGCGATGATTTCGGATGGCGTCGGGAAAGGTGTGTACGTGAAAATCGATGATCATATCGACTCCTCAGATATGGTTTGCTTATTGACTATGGCGCTCTTTTTTATACAATGCAACCCACGTGGGCAAGAGCCAACCAGGGCTGCCTGTTTTACGAGTTAACCAAGGACACCATGTTTCTGATCGCCGGCGTTCAACCCAAAACCAGACGGGTGGATGAAAACCCGAAGCGCTGCCCCGCCTGCGGCTTGGCGCAAGCGTATACCACCCGCGTGGATCATTACCTGAGCCTCTTTTTTATTCCCCTGATCCGGGTCCGGCAGGGGGAGGCGTTTTTGTTGTGCGAAGGATGCCGGCGGCCCACGGATGCCTCTCAGGCACCGCTGCAGACGGTTCGGGAGACGGGTGAATCCACCGTCTGCGTGGCCTGTAAACGAAGCTTCGATCGATCTTTCAAGTATTGCCCTCATTGCGGGCAGCGGGCCTGAAAAGGGCCCTTTCCTTGCGGAGGTGGATAGATATGGGTAGTTCGAAAAGAGCGCTAACCGGATTGAGTCGTCGGGAGTTTCTGATCATGACCTCTCTGACGGCCACCGGTCTGGCAATGGGTTGTGCCACCAACCCGGTTACGGGAAAATCGCAGTTCATGATCATGGACGAGCGTCAGGAGATCGCCGTGGACCGGCAGCATGTGCCCCACCAGTTGTCGGCTGATTACGGCATCGTCCAGAACCGCGCCCTGGAGGACTATGTTCAGGCCACCGGCCGGCGGATTGCGGCCAATACCCATCGCAGCCACATGCCGTATCAGTTTCACTGCGTCAATGCCAACTACGTCAACGCTTACGCCTTTCCCGGCGGAACCATTGCCTGCACCCGGGGAATCCTGCTGGAACTGGAAAATGAAGCGGCCCTGGCCGCCCTGCTGGGCCATGAGCTGGGCCACGTCAACGCCCGACACACCGCCGCGAGCATGTCCCGCGCTCAGCTGGCCAGTCTGGCGGTGGGCGGGCTGGCCATTCTCACCAGCGTGACCGTCGGTTCCGAAGCCGGCAGCCTTGCCGGGCAGCTGGGAAGCCTGGGGTCCGGTGCGCTGCTGGCTTCCTACAGCCGTGAGAACGAGCGCCAGGCCGACGGCCTGGGAATGGAATACATGACCCGCTCCGGCTACGGCCCCCAGGGAATGGTCTCGCTCATGGAGATGCTCAACAACATGAACCAACGTCAGGCCGGTGTTACTGAGCTGCTCTTTGCCACCCATCCCATGTCCTCGGAACGCTACGAGACTTCGGTGCGCCAGGCCGGCAGCGATTTCCAGCAATTCAGCGGCCAGCCGATCTATCGGGAGCGCTATATGGACAACACCGCCGCTTTGAGAAAGATCGAGGGAGCCATCAACCGCATGCAGGCAGGCGAGGAGGCCATGGCCAAAGAGCAGTTCAGCCAGGCGGAGGGGCTGTTCAAGCAAGGCTTGGCTGACGTTCCCGATGATTACACGGGTTTGCTGCTCATGGCCAAATGCCAGCTGGTCCAAAAAAAGTACGCCGAGGCCTGGCGTTTTGCCGAACGGGCCAAACAGGTCTTTCCGGACGAGGCTCAGGCCTATCACATCAGCGGCATCACCCGCATTCGCGCCAAACAGTACGAGGCGGCTTTGGAAGATTTCGCCATTTACGAACGGCGTTTGCCCGGTAACCCCAATACCGTGTTCTTCAAGGGGCTCTCCCTGGAGGGCATGCAGAGAATCGAACCGGCCGCCCAGGCGTACAACGCTTATCTGCAGCAGGTTCAGCAGGGGAAACAGGCCCAGTACGCCTACCAGCGCTTAAAAGAGTGGGGCTACATCCGATAGGGCGGCCATGAGTGATCCCCACCCCTGCCTGACCGGCGGTTTGGAGCGCCACGTGGTCCTGGTGGCGCCTGAAATCCACTGGAACACCGGCAATGTCGGCCGAACCTGCCTGGGGGCCGGCGCCCGGCTGCACCTGATCCGCCCCCTGGGCTTTTCCCTGCAGAGCCGCCAGGTCCGGCGGGCCGGTTTGGATTACTGGCAGCGGGTGCGCCTGCGCCTCTGGGACAGTTACGACGCCTTCTGTCAAGGGCTGAACCCGCTGGACGGTGAAACGGCCCTGTTTACCAAGGGCGGCTCCCGGGTTTTCTGGGAACTGCCCACGCCGCGGCGGATGTTTCTGGTATTCGGGTCTGAGACCGGGGGGTTGCCGCCGGCGATTTTGTCGCGACACCCGCGGGATTGCTACCGGATCCCCATGACCGATGCCGTTCGATCACTGAACCTCTCCACGGCGGTGGGCATCGCCCTGTATGAGAGCCTGCGCGGCGGGCGTTGAAAAAAGAGCGCCGGTAGCGAGCCGGGGCGTGGGTTGCGGGTCGGCATGCTGCCCGGCATGCCCTTATCCGGCCACAAACAACGGGTCCGCCGCCATCACCCCTGACCGTCGCTGATCCCTTGTGGGGTCCAACGACAAGGAGTACGGCCATGACAACGATTGCTGTTGTGAATCAGCCAAAGACGCGGGTTGCGTCGGTCCTGGCGGCCTGGGCGGCTGCGCTCATCGTTCTGGCAGGCTGCGGCGCCGAGGATGCGGTCCGCTTTGTCCAGGAGCCCCTGCCTTACCCGCGTGATGCACTGGCGCCGACCATCAGCGCGGAAACCATGGAACTGCATTACGGCCGGCACTACGCCGGTTATGTGAAACGGGCCAATGAGCTGATCAGGGAGACAAAACACGCCGGCCGGACGCCCGAAGCCGTGATCCAGGCGAGCGCCGGCGACCCATCCCGGGCGGCCCTGTTCAACAACGCCGCCCAGGCGTGGAATCACGCCTTTTTCTTCCAGTGTCTCAAGCCGGGCGGCGGTGGTGCGCCATCCGGCCGCCTGGCCGAGATGATGGACGACGCTTTTGGCAGTTTTGCGGCATTCAGGGACCGCTTTCTCAGCGCCGCCACAGGGCAGTTCGGCAGCGGCTGGGTCTGGCTGGTGCTGGATGCAGGCAAGCTGGCGGTGGTCACCACGGCCAACGCCGATACCCCCCTGGCCCACGGGTTGACGCCGCTCTTTACGGTGGATGTGTGGGAGCATGCCTATTACCTGGACTACCAGGATCGCCGTAAAGATTATGTCCGGAACGTGCTCGACAACCTGGCCGATTGGGAGTTCGCAGCTGACCGGTTGAATCGGGCCGATTCACCACCTGTGTAAGATCCCCCCTACGGCAGCGAGTCTGTGGAATGCAGACACCTGGCGGGCTGTCGCAGGCCCTGTGTCCGAAACCCAAGGAGACCACTCATGGAGATGAAGCTCCCGGTTATTCTGACAATTTCACTTTCACTAAAATCAACTGTTATGAAAAAAGGAATTATTGCTATTATTACAGTACTGCTCGGCGTCTTTATATTCACCGGGTGCAGCGAATCTTCAGATATTAAGATCGGATTTAGTGTCGGTCCGTCTCATGAGAGATGGCAACGTGATATTGATTACTTTTCTGCCCGGATAACTAATTCAGGCGCTTCAATATTTGTTGCCGAAGCCGGAAACAGCCATGAAAAACAGATGGAGCAGGTACGTGATCTGCTCAAAAGAAATATCGATGTTCTGGTAATAGCTCCTGTCGACAGCAGGAAGGCATCGGAGATAGTGTGCCTTGCTCACGAAAATAATGTCAGGGTGATAGCCTACGATCGTATTATTAACGATTGCGATCTGGACTTCTACATCTCATTTGATAATATGAGGGTTGGAGAAATGCAGGCAGATTATCTAACCAGGATTAAGCCGGATGGATATTATGCACTTCTTGGAGGTGATTCAGGGGATAATAATTCAACTCTGCTTCGTCTCGGACATATGCATGTCCTGATGCCATTTATAGAAAGTGGCAGAATATCTCTCGTAGTTGATCAGTATGTCAGAGAATGGAGCAGTGAGGAGGCTTTTAGAATTATCGACACCTACCTGCAGGAGAATCCTGAGCGACTTGACGCAATTGTAGCTTCAAATGACAACCTGGCTGATGGAGCATTCATGGCTCTTGAGAAGCACAATTTGGCAGGTAAAGTATTACTTTCAGGACAGGATGCTGAAATTGAAGCTTGTCAGCGAATCGTGAACGGCATGCAGACGATGACTGTCTATAAGTATATTGAGACTCTTGCCACGGTTGCTGCATCAACAGCCCTGACTCTTGCAAAGGGTGAACCTATTGCTAACACCCAGTTATCTGTTAACAATGGTGCAGTAATGGTTCCTTCAATTCAGCTCTCTTCAGTGATTTCTGTTCATCCCGAAAATATCAGGATGACGGTCATTGCCGATGGATATATAGATGAGTCAGAGGTTTTCGAACAGCGGTAGTTCAAAACATGCCGTCAGTAAACTCTTCGGCGGTAATATTATGGAAATAGTCGGAGAACTGAATTGACTGAAGCTTTTCAAGAAGTTCTGTCCGGTCATGTCTTGATCCTTTTAGAATCTCTTCAACAGCCGAAATATCCAGCTTGTTAAAGAAGTCTCCATATATCTTTGCTGATTGAATTACTCCTCCCGAGACATTAAGATGAACCTGTATGAAGCCTCCCTTTGTCATAAAAGACTTCTCGAAGTCATACTTTGGAGAATATCCGAAATTCCATTCCCAGGTGAGGTACTTCTTTTCCCTCAGGTTATTGATATTTCTGATGTCTTCATTGTTAAACGTGTAGGCTTTGGAATCGGGGAATAAATTCATAATATGATCAAGAATCATATCCCTGAATTCTGTCACATCCATATCCTGCTGGAGATGATCTTTTATATTTGTTACCCGGCTGCGTATACTTTTTACTGCTTTGCTTTTATATTTTAGCGGATTTACTCTGAGGGCGAGATGCAGATCCTCCATTAGTGATGAAAACAGAAGTGTCCCATGGTGGAGAACCCTTTTTTTAAATACATGCTCAGCATTACCTGAAAACTTTTTTCCGTTTATAGTCAGATCATTCCGACCCTGGAATTCGGCGTTAACCGATAGATTCTTTAACACTTCAATAACAGGCAGGGTGTACTTCCTGAAGTCAACCAGGTGCCCTTCATGACCGTTCATGATGAATGTGAAATTGAGGTTCCCCAGATCATGAAATACAGCACCACCCCCGGAAAGCCGGCGTACAACCCTTATCTTTTTTTCTTTGATATAATCAATATTTATTTCAGCAAGCGTATTCTGATGTTTACCCACTACAATGGTATTATCATTGCGCCACAGCATGAAACAGTCATCATTAAAATTCTTGAGAACATATTCTTCGGCAGCCAGGTTGAAGTATGGGTCGGTAGATGAGTGTGTTATACAAAGCATATTTAGAATTATTTAAAATAACGCAAATGTAATTAAATTTTTCATCAGACTAAGTCAGCAAAATGTTAAGTTGGTTACATGGAAAACCGACACAGTCAAAGTAAAAAGACACAGGATGAAAAAAGAGGCAAATGAGTTATTTTCTCCTAATTATAAATATGCAGAAAGCCTTCTGTAACTGAGGTCTGGTATTTTTTCAGCGGACGGTTTGCCGGGCCATTTCGTATTCCGTCATAGATCAGATCAAACTCCGATCCGCAACAGGGGCATCCGGCATAAAATTCTTCATCAAAAGGTTCAACAATGCAGTTTTCTGAAGGCCGGTATGAGCAGGTTCTGTCGTAGGCATTGAACTCCCTGTCACCCAGCCGGAATATCAGAATGCCATTAACTCCTTCTTCAGGAATTAAATGTGACTCCAAAATACCAACATTGGCCAGCTGAGTAAGCGATATTGTTTTATTCACCCTTACATTAGGTATCCAGTCGTCATTATCATCACATCCCATAAAAGCTATAAGGATAAATGATATGATAAATATTTTTCTTAACTTTGAATTGTTGTACATTGATAATAAGAGCAAGTAATTTTTTACAAATGTACATGAAAT
>JAWOIA010000067.1:0-7378 GCA_046484885.1 Desulfosarcina sp.
CGAGGGGTCAAGTGAAGGGCAAAGGGCAAAAACCGAACGTCCAACGTTCAACGCCCAACGTTCAACGTCCAATTAAAGGGCAAGGGCAATGAATGAACCAATCAAACCAACTACGTCCTTCTTTTTTTTCACTCAGTCCTCAGCACTCAGTCCTCAGTCCTGTTTTTTTTCCAACCAACCAACCAACCAACTCAACAGCTATATCCTTCTGTTCTTTCACTCAGCCCTCAGTCCTCATCCCTAATCCCTCATCCCTTTTCCAACCAACTCAACCCCCAGCGGCCCGTTTCACGGCGCGGCGCAGGGAGGCGGTGATCGTTTTGGCCGGCCAGGCCGTCACCGACCAGCCGATGGCCATGATCATCAGCCAGACCATCACCTCGCCGACCCGGCTCAAACTTCCGGTCTGGGTGACCAGAGGCCCCAGAATCAGAGCCAAAATGAAACCGGCGCCGATGCGCCAGAAATCATCTGAGAAAAGCAGGTAAAAGACAAAGTAGGAAGCCGTCAGGCGACGTTTTTGCACACCCACCCCTTGATAATGTCGTAAAAAGTCGAATTTTTCGCTTCGTGAGCGCACTATCGTCCCAAAGACGCCAGCAGCGCCACCAGCAGCCGCCACACCTTCTCCACCGAGGGCAGATAGAGTCGCTCCGAAGGCGAGTGGGGGTTTTCCGTGGTCGGGCCCAGGGAAATCATATCCATCCCCGGACAGCGCTCCCCAATCACACCGCACTCCAGGCCCGCATGCATGATCTGCACCGTGGGGTCGGCCTGAAACAGATCACGGTAGATCTGCCTGCAGCGGGCGACCAGGGGGGAGTTATGCTTCATGGGCCACGACGGGTAGCCCCGATTGGTGTCAACGCGGGCGCCGGCCAGGCGGCCCAGCGCCTCGAGCGCCAGGCGGACCGCATCGAGCCGCGAAGGCACCGAGCTGCGCAGGTTGGCGGTCACCACCAACCTCCCCGCTTCAAGCGCCACCATGGCCAGGTTGACCGAGGTCTGCACCAGCAGCGGAAAGGCCGCATCCATTTCAACCGGCCCCGCCGGCAGCGCCAGCAGCGTGTCAACCACCCTGGCCGTATGGTCGGCGTTGAGACCTCGGCCGCCGCTCCGGGCCGATCCTTTCTCTTCGACCCGGATGCTCAGACCCGGGTCCGACACCCGATACTCGGCCTGGATGATCCCGGCCGCGGCGGCAACGGCCGCGGTCAGCCCATCGAGCTGTTCCCGGCGGCAGCCGACCAGCGCCTCGCAGGCGCGGGGAATCACATTCCGGCCGGTTCCCCCGGTGAGCGCCACCAGTCTCAGCGGCGCCGCGCTCTTGGCGGCGCTCAGCAGGCGGGCCATGACCTGATTGGCATTGGCACGATGCTTGGCGATGTCCACCCCGCTGTGCCCGCCCTTCATGCCACCGGCAGCGATCTGGACCAGCACGTCATCGGCCGCGAGGGGTTCAGCGGGCAAGTCAAGGTCCAGCGTCGTCGTCCGCCCGCCGGCACAACCGACCACAAAGACCCCTTCGTCCTCGGAATCCAGGTTGATGAGAACCCGACCCGTCAACAGGGCCGGGTCCATGTTGAGGACACCGGTCAGACCGGTCTCCTCCTCCACCGTAAAAAACAGCTCCAGGGGGGGGTGGGAGCGGCCTGGCTGATCGACCAGCGCCAGGATCAGGGCGATGGCGATTCCGTTATCGGCCCCGAGTGTGGTCTCCCGGGCCGTGAGCCAGGGGCCATCCACCACCAGAGCGATGGGGTCTTTGGAAAAGTCATGGTCGGAACCGGCCTGTTTCTCACAGACCATATCCATGTGCCCCTGGAGAACGACCGCGGGGGCGCCTTCAAAGCCCGCCGTGGCCGGCACCCGGATCACCAGGTTGCCGGCCGAGTCGGATTGCGCTTCAAGGTTTCGGGCCGCGGCCCATTGCTGCAGCCAGTGCGAAATCTGCCGCTCCTGTTGTGAGCAGCGGGGAATCTGACTGATCTGCCGAAAATAATCGATGACCGTCCGGGTCGCATGCTCCATCGAAAACGCTCCTTGGGCCCCTGCTTGCGAATGCCGCAGCATCCGGGCCCGGCTGGGCCGGCGCAGGCCATTTTCTTAAAGAAGGCAATCAAGTCATCACAAAAACCGCCGATATTCACCTAAGTTGAGCGATTGTCGAGCTTGCCGCAGATACAAGGAAGATGACGTTCCGCTATAGTCGGCTATGCGGGAAGGCATCTGACGCCGGTGATGCGGTAAGATCGGCAATCCCGGAGGGTTTTCCATTTTGGCGGCCGAAACGCAAGCAGCCCCTGTGTGTTCTTTTGCATTCTAAAGATACCAAAATTGGGAAACGCTCAACTTGGGTTCGGTATGCGGCCGACCTTGCGCCGCGGCGCAAACCGTCAGGGTATGGAGTTGCCCCATGAATGCCAAACTGCTCATGATCATCGCCGGCCTGTTTTTTCTCTTCTGGAAAAGGGCTGCAGACAGCTTCCTGCTCTTCTGCGCCCTTTTTGCCGCCGGCCTGTGTGTCTGCGTGCTGATCTACCGTCTGGAAGCGCCCCACGAGGATGGCGACCAGCAGGCTCCTTGACCCCCCGGCGCGGTCAGGCACAGGGTTCGAGGCTTTCCCAAACCGCCCGGCAATTGCCGGGTGCGGCCACCAGCAGGTGCTCCTCGATGCGCTCGCCGCTGAGGTAATCGCTGAGATAGAACTTCTCGCCGTTGACCTTGAACAGACCCCCGCCGGCCGCCTCCACAATCATGCGCGTGGCCGCCAGGTCCTGAAAGGTTTCGTTGGCGGTCACCGCGGCATCGGCCCGCCCCATGGCGACGTAGCAGATGTGAGCTCCCGTGCACCCCAGGTTCCTGATCTTTCCGGGAAAGCGCGACACGTAGTGCCGATGGAATCGTGAAAAAGTGAATATCAGACTTTCATCGTCAATGGCACCATCCTCACGCATGTGGATGCGTTTGTCGCCCCAGAAAGCCTCCCCGCCGGCCCGGGCATGGAAGAGGTCCCCCGTGGCCGGCATGTAAAAGGCGCCGAACACGGGCCAAAAATTCTCCAACAGCGCCAGGGAGATCCCCCAGATGGGAATACCGGCCTGGTAGTTGTCCACCCCGTCGATCGGGTCAAAAATCCACAGGTAGCGCCGGTTGTCATGGGTGTAGGCGGTATCGGGCGTGTGGCTGGTGAACAGACGGTGGTCGGGATAACGCTTGTGCAGCTGGCTCTGAAAGCACCGGCCGATCTCCAACTCGGCCCGAGTGACCAACCCTGAATCGAACTTGGCCGGCCCCCGACTGCGGCCATAATTGTCCAGGGCCGCCGCCCCGGCGCCGCGAATGGCCTCAAGGGCAAATTCGCTCAATGCGTCGATCCCATGAATGGGGTCTGGTTCCATCTCACCTCTCCTGGTCGGTTAAGGGTCCACGTGTGGGGTGCACCGGCGACGCGAGCGGCTGTACGGCCGCAGGCACCCCGGCGTCAACGACGGTGTGCGGGTCCGGCGGCCCGGCCGAAACGAGTTCGACGCAAATGCGCTGAACCCGTCATCGGCCATGGCAAGCGGTTTTTTCGAATGGTCAGGCAGATCAAAAGGGATCAGGTGGGAAACCATCAACCATCTTGCGGCGTCCGCTTGGGGCCGCCGGGAGATCGCCGGTTATTTTTTGGACGAGGCATAGCCGTCAGCATACCATCCGCCGCCCTTCAGTTCGAAGCTGCAGACCGAGAGTATCTTCTTGGCCACCTGGTGGCATTTTGGGCACTCAATGCTTTGGGTATCCATGCGCTCCAGGGATTCGACAACCTGGCCGCAGGTGCACTGGAATTCGTAAACCGGCATCGGACGGTCCTTTCCGGGTAACGCACCGTTATCAATCAAAAACGGTGACATGTTGGTTTGACGAGGCCAAACTAAATCCCTTTGGCGCTCCTGTCAAGACCCAATCGCGCCAGCTGCAACCGTGGGAACCATTGCAAAAAGATCGGCGGATCACCCGCCTCGGGATCCGCCGATCACACCCACTGGATCGCTGGGGTCTACTGGCGCTCGATGGTGATCACCAGGAACCCGGCGTTGCGCCGTTTAACCAGCACCTGCAGCGGATCCTTGTCCTTGTGCTGTTTCATCAACCGCAAATAGTCACTGCGATCGTTGACGACGGTGCGGTTGATCTCCTTGATGATGTCACCCGGCCGCAGGTCGGCCTTGTGGGCCAGGCTGTCTTCCTTGACATTGGTCACCAGCACCCCCGCCTCCTGGGCATCGATGCCAAACCGGCGGGCGATGTCAGAATCCAGGTCCGTGACCTCGATGCCCATTTCGTCGCCGTCCCGACTGCGGGCGGGTGCAGGGGTCGTCTCATCATCATCGCGTTTGGCCAGGGTGACGGTCACGGATTGTGTGCTGCCGTCGCGTATCAGTTCGACGGTAGTCCGCTGCCCCACCGCCGTGTTGGCGATCAGGCTCGAGAGCTCCCGGCCGGTGGACACCGGCCTGCCGTCCACGGACACGATGATGTCATTGACCCGGATTCCGGCCTGGTCCGCCGGATCGCCCTCGAACACCTGGGTCACCAGCACCCCTTTTTGGGACTTGAGGCCGTAATAGTCGGCCAGTTCCGGGGTCAGGTCCTGGATTCCGACCCCCAGCCAGCCCCGGGTGACCGCCCCCTTGTCCTTGAGCTGCTCGATAATCCCCTTGGCCATGTCAACGGGAATGGCAAAGCCGATGCCCTGCCCGCTGGCGACGATGGCGGTGTTGATGCCCACCACCTCGCCGGACATATTGAGCAGCGGCCCGCCGCTGTTGCCCGGGTTGATCGAGGCATCCGTCTGAATGAAATCGTCATAGGGTCCTGAACCGATGATTCTACCCTTGGCACTGACAATGCCGGCGGTGACCGTCTGCTCAAGGCCAAAGGGACTGCCGATGGCCAGCACCCAGGTCCCCACCTTCAACGCTTCCGAATCGCCCAGTTGCAGCGGCTGAAGGTTTTGGGCGCCCTGGATGCGGATCAGAGCCAGGTCGGTCTTGGGATCGCGCCCGACCACCTCGGCGTCGAACTCGCGGTTGTCGGACAAAATCACCTTGATCTGGTCGGCGTCCTCGATGACGTGGTTGTTGGTGACGATAAACCCCTCGCCGTCAATGAGAAAACCGGAGCCCAGGCTGCGCTGCTTGAAGTCGCGCTGGGGGCCTTCGCCCATGAACGGCCCGAAAAATTCCTCAAAAGGTTGGCGTTCACCGCCAAAGGGGCTGCCGAAAAAATGCCGAAAAACGGGGCTGCCGCCGCGAATGGTTTTGACGGTGCGGATATTGACCACGCCGGGGCGCGCGGCCTCGGCCAGTTCGCTGAAACTTTCCGGAATCGAGGCCGCCTGAGCCCTGGGCAGCGTTGGAACGGCAGCCCACAGGCAAGCGGTAATGACCACGACCAGTGCAACAACGAGAAACGGGTTTAAGGATCGAACGGATCGGTTCATTGCCAACCTCCTTAGTGCTCAGTGGTGGGGGTGCCGGGGATTAACCGGTGTCTGTGATTCTGGACGGACACTAAATACCGGCGCCCGGGTTGCTCAATCGGTCTCAAGATAGCCCCGCAGGCTTACCCGAAGATGACGCCAACATTACCAAACGGTAACCATTCTGCAGCGATTCGTCAGCGTTGGTCCGTGCCTCCCAGTTCCGCCCGCAGGGCCATGCCGATCTCCTCCAGGCGGTACGGTTTGCGGATATAGGCACCGGCGCCCAGGCGCTGGGCTTCCAACACCCGTTCCGACTCGGAAAAGCCGCTGGCGATGACGGCTTTCTGACCGGGAGCGATGGTCAGTATCTGTCGATAGGTGTCCAGGCCGTCCATTTCCGGCTCGATGATCATATCCAAAACCAGCAGATCCACCGGTTTGCGACGGATATAGGCCACCGCCTCCGGTCCGTTGGAGACCGTATCCACCTGGTAGCCCAGGCGCTGGAGCATGCGTTGGGCCAGATCCCGCTGCTCCTGGATGTCATCGACCACCAGCACCGTTTCGCCGGCGCCCCGGTAGCGGTCGATGGGCAGGGCTTCGGTCTCCAGGGCCAGATCCTCACGGGTAACGGGAAAGTAGATGTCAAAAACCGTCCCCTCACCTTCGGCGCTGCGGGCGTCGATAAAGGCGCCATGATCTTTCACGGTACCCCACACCACCGCCATTCCCAGGCCTGTGCCGCTCCTGCCCATCTGCTTCTTGGTGTAGAAGGGTTCGAAGATCCGTTCCAGGTCCGGTTCGGCGATCCCAATGCCGGTATCGGCCACCTGCAGCTGAACATATTCCCCCTCGGGAACGATTTCGAATGCCTGTATCGGACGGTCGACATAGCAATTGCGGGTGCTCAAATGGATCGTACCGCTGCCGGGTATGGCCTCAACGGCATTGGTGACCAGATTCATGACGGTTTTTCCCAGGTGAAGCGGGGATCCGACAATGTTGAACAGATCCGGCGCCAGATCGGAATGGATCGTTACCTGGCAATGCAGAGCGCTGAGTTTGGCCAGTTCCGGACTCTCCAGATAGTCCTGGACCACGCGGTTCAGGTTGACGACATCGGTCACGGCCACCCCCCGCCGCGCCAGGGTCAGCATATCCTGGACAATGGCGGCTGCTTTTTCGCCGGATTTTTTGATGGTCTCCACAATGGCTCGCATCTCGCTGCCTGCGGGCAGATCCATGAGCAGCAGTTCCGGGTAACCCACCAGACCCGAGAGAATATTGTTCAGATCATGGGCCACCCCACCGGCCAAGGCGCCGATGGCCTCCATTTTATGCGCCCGCTGCAACCGCGCCTCCATCTCCTTCATGGCGGTGATATCCGTGGCCACTTGCAGGCGGGCGATGCGACCGTCCTCCCAGGTGATGGCGCGGGCGTAGACAATGGTCCAGCGACCGGTGCGCGGATCCTTCTCTTCCCAGGACCAGCTCTGCCCGGAAAGGCCCGTTTCGTTCGCCAGGCGGGGTTGCCGTTCATGGCGTCGGACGTCGCTCCCGCCCAAAATGGCTGCGTCAAACGGCTTGCCCACGATCTCGGCGCCGTAGGATTGCTGCATGTGCCGATTGGCCAGCAGGACGACCCCGTTTTCCAGGTCGGACACGTGGATGTCCGCATCGATGCTGTCGAGGATCGAAGAGAGCTGCTCGTGGCCGGCACGCACCCGTCTTTCGGCCTGTTTTCGCTCCAGAATCTCTTTGTTGAGATCCCGGTTGATGTGTTGGAGGGCCAGGGTTCGCTCCTTGACGCGTTTTTCGAGGGTGCGGTTGACCGCTTCCGTTTTCCGCTTCTCGGCCTCGAGCAGGTGGATCAGGAAAAAATTTTTGCGCTGCTGGGTTTCAATGGAG
>JAWOIA010000166.1:0-9417 GCA_046484885.1 Desulfosarcina sp.
CGGACGTAATCCGTTGCAATGAGGCCACGCGACGTCATGTCATGAAGATCAAAACCAAGGGAGGCGAAGTTCTTCGCGAGATCCTCCGGAGTCTCCTCGAAGGTCATGAAGACCCCGGGCTCTTGGTAATCCATGGCGCCGCGCATCAGAAACTCCATGGCGAAAAGTGTTTTCCCGGAACCCGCACAGCCGCAAAGCAGGGTTGGCCGTCCTTTCGGAAGACCGCCCTTCGATAACTCGTCGAGGCCCTTGATGCCCGTCGGGCATTTTTCAAGAACATCAATGTCGCGTCTTGCCTTAACCATTGTCATCTCACAGCACCTTTATTCTGAGGTCACACCACTCACAATACCCCCCCACCGACCCTGCCCTTCAAAGATAGGTGGTCGAGGAATAGGGTATCATTTTAGTTATCGCATTCATATTTTTTTGGAACTATTCAGCGAAAAAGTCAACCAATACTGCACATAGGGGACGTACGTCATATTTACAGTTTCAGATACTATAATTGTGCTGTCTGGCTAGTTTCCTTCCTCGCACCACAGCAATGCTAACTGCAGACGGTGACAACTGCGATAGGGGGTCGGACCAGGCCAATCCATTGACATAATACGATACCGTATGAAAAAATGGGGTCAAATTGATCTTAGCCGTTCAGTTTTGAGGGTAAAATTCGTGTTTTAAGAAGATTGTCATATGGCACGTGCCAATCGACATTTTATCCCTGGAAACATCTGGCATTTAACCCACCGCTGCCGTAAGCGGGAATTTCTGCTTAAACTTTCCAGGGACCGGAATAGCTGGATTGAACCTCTACGTGCCTGCAAATCGAAATGGTTCAAGGGTCAGAACCAACCGAGTAATATTTTGAGCAGCCCCGCTCGTTGTTGCGGCCCTGGCTGGTTTTCACTCAACCGGAAAGAACGAGCCCAACGGATGGGGGTGTTTGGGCCGAAGTGTACGGCTCGTGGGATGATCGGCGCGACCTTCGCCGCCTACCGCCGGCAAGCCCCTCTTAACCGACCCGCCGCGGGCGCCATCTTTCGATCCGGACAGAGGTTGCCAAAACCTTCCATCGGATTTAGTTTTGGAGGTACGTTTCCGGACCAGAGAGCAAGGAGCCCGCCGATGCCTCCCGCCAGCACCCAAGAGAAGCCCCCCGTTTCAAAACTGCTGCGCCGCATCCTGCGCAGCAAAATCACCCTCATCGTCGCGGCCGCCCTGCTGCTCTACACCCTGGCGGGCTTCCTGCTGGCCCCCTACCTGGTGGGCCGCTACGTGCCGCGCCTGGCAGCGGAGAAGTTGGACCGCACGGCCAGTATCGGCAAGGTGCGCATCAACCCGTTTGTGTTGACCTTCGAGGCCAACGACGTCCGCCTCGCCGAGCGCGATGGCAGCCCCATCGCGAGCTTCGGCCGGCTCTTCGCCGATTTCGAGGTCAGCAGCCTCTTTCGCTGGGCCTGGACCTTCCGCGACCTGCGCCTGGAAAAACCGGAGGCCAACGCGGTGATCGCGCCCGACGGGACCCTTAACTTCGCCCGGCTGCTGCCCCGAAAGCCGGACTCCCCCGAACCAGAACCTGAAAAAGAGGCCCGGCCGCCGCGGCTGATCCTCCAGCACATCCAGATCAGCGCGGGCCGGATCACGCTTACCGACCAGCGCCAGTCGGAGCCGGCGACGGTCACCCTCACCCCGCTGGACATCGACCTCTCCGACATCACCACCCTGCCCGAGCGCCGGGGGCCCTATTCGCTGGCGGCCACCACCGCCGACGGCGGGTCGCTGGCCTCGACCGGGGAGCTGGCGTTGCACCCCTTTCACTCCAGCGGTCGGCTGAGCTTTGGGGGCATCCGCCTCAGCCGCCTGTGGGAGTTTGCCCGCGACCGGCTGACCATCGCGCCGCCGGCCGGGACCCTCAGCGTGGAAGCCGATTACACCCTGGACCTCGCCGGTCCGAGGCTCCAGCTGACCCTGGAAAACGCGGCCCTACGGCTGGCCGATCTCGCTTTTCGCCTGCCGCAGGCCGAGAAACCGTTTTTTGAATTGCAGCGCCTGGAATCCAGCGGCGGGCGCTTCGACCTGGACGCCCGTAGGCTGGAGGTCGGGAAGTTGACCGCGAGCCGCGGCGCCGCGGCGGCCGCCGTCGAACCCGACGGGACGCTGGACCTGCGGCGCATCGTCCTCAGCGGCCCTCCCGGAGAGGCGCCCGCAGAACCGGCACCGGCGGTTGCGGACCGGCCCTGGACACTCGGGGTCGGGGCGATCGAAATCAAAGAGATGGCGCTGGCCTACCGCGACGCCAGCCGAACCCCGGCGATCGCGGCCGATATCGAGGCTTTCGGGACCTGGCTGGCCCTGACCGGGCGCTTCGGCGCCGGGGCGCCGGATGTGCGGCTGGAGCAGATCGCCGCTGAACTGGCGAACGTCCGGGTGGCCGCCGAGGGGTCCGACCCGGCCCTGAGGGTGGATCGGCTGACGCTCGCGGGGGGTGAATTCGACCTGAGCCGCCGGGCGTTCACGGCGGTCCGCATCGGGCTTGCAGGCGGGGAGATCGATCTGGTCCGCGACCGCGAGGGCGACATCAACCTGGCCCTCCTGCTGGCGCTCCCCGACGCCGGGGCGGTGCGCCGCAGCGCCCAGGAGTCCGCCCAAGAGGGCAGCCCCTGGCAGTTTGCGTCCCAGACCATCGACCTGTCGGGCTTTACCGTGGCCCTCCGCGACCAGACGGTGAAGCCCGAGGGGGCGCTGGTCACCCTGGATACCCTGAACGTCACGCTGACCGGAGTGGACGGCAACTCCCCGACCGCCTTCGCCGTCGACCTCAAGGTCCGCCAGGGCGGTACGGTCACGGTCCAGGGCAGCGCCGACCCGTCCAAAAAAACGGTGGACGCCGAGGTCCGGGTGGTGGACCTGGCGCTGCCCCCCTTTCAGCCCTACCTCGATCCGGTGGTCCGGCTGAACCTGGATTCCGGCACTTTCTCCACCAATGGCCGGTTGGCTTATGGCCCGGGTGCCGAAAAGGGGGAGCTGGCCTACGACGGCGGCTTTGACCTGGCCAACCTGGTGCTCACCGAACCCGGAGTCAAGGAAACCTTTCTCGGCTGGCGGCATTTGCAAACCTCCCAGCTCAAATTCCGGCTGCAACCCGATCGAGTCGAAATCGACGAGCTCAACCTGATCCGGGCAGTGGGCAAACTGATCATCGCCAAAGACCAGTCCATCAACGTGGCCAGCGTGTTCAAAAAACCGGAACGGGAAGCACCGCCACCCGCCGCGGCTAAGGACAGCCCGGGAACCTTTCCCGTCAAAATCAGGAAAATTCGGGTCCAGGAAGGGGACCTGACCTTTGCCGACCTGAGCATGATCATTCCGTTTGCCACCCAAATCCACCGCCTCACGGGCGTGGTCATCGGAACCTCCTCGGCCAAGGATGCCCGCGCCCAGATCGATTTGAACGGCCAGGTGGACGATTACGGCACCGCCCGCATCGGGGGCGAAATGAACGTCTTCGACCCCAAAGGCTTCACCGACGTCGAGATGCGCTTCGAGAACCTGGAGATGGCCAACCTGACGCCTTACTCGGGCCAGTTCGCCGGCCGCAAAATCGATTCCGGCAAGCTCTCCCTGAAATTGGACTACCAGATCGACAACAGCCGACTCCTGGGCGAAAACCAGATTGTGGTGGACCGTCTCAAGCTGGGCGAGCGGGTGGAGAGCCCCAAGGCGGTCAACCTGCCCCTGGATCTGGCCATCGCCCTGCTGGAGGACCGCAACGGGGTGATCGACATCGGCCTGCCGGTCAGGGGCGACCTGAACAACCCCGAGTTCAGCGTGGGGCACCTGGTCTGGAAGGCGTTCGTCAACCTGATCACCAAGATCGTCACCTCGCCCTTCCGTGCCCTGGGCGGGCTGCTGGGCGGGGAAACCGAAAATCTGGACATCGTGGCTTTCGAACCCGGCAAAAGCGAGGTGCCGCCGCCGGAGGCGGAGAAGCTGCAACAGCTGGCCCAGGCCATGGAAAAGCGCCCCCAGCTCAAACTGGTGGTGCAGGGACGCTTCAGCCCCCAACACGACAGCGAGGCCCTGCAAAATTTAGCGCTGCGCCGGGCCCTGGCAACCCTCGCCGGCGATAGGGAGCTCGCCCCGGAGGAGGACCCGGGTCCGGTGGACTACAGCGACCCCACCACCCAGCGGCGCCTCGAGAAGATGTTCCGGGAGCGCTTCGGGCATCATGCCCTGAAGGACTTCATGGCCGGCCTGGAGCCCCCGCCCGGCAAAGCCCCCGCCGGCCAGGAGGCCGCCCCGGATCCGGGGCTGGTTTCCAAGGCGCTTTTCACCCGCTTGGCGGCCGCTGAAACCCTCCCCGAAAACGCCCTGCCCGCTCTGGCCGCCGCCCGGGCCGAGGCCATCGTCGCGAGCTTGACCACCGCCGGCGGGATCGCAGCGGCCCGCGTAACCACCAAAAGCCCGGAGCCGGCGGGCGACGAGGCCCCGGTGACCTCCAAGCTGACCCTGGATATCGTCCAGGAGAAGTAGGGACGCCCCTTATATTTATATATTTACAATTTGCGCAAAGCCTGCTGCTGAGCCAAATAGATGCCCAGACAAGCCCGAATTGACGCACCGGGCGCGTTGCATCATGTCATTGCCAGGGGAATTGAGCGCGGCAAGATATTCCGTGACGATCAGGATCGTGATTTTTCGTCACTCGGCTTGGCGATTTGATCGTCCAGACACAGACAAAGTACCTTGCCTGGGCTCTGATCCCAAACCATTTTCATCTGTTGCTTAAAACAGGAACGGAACCGAGTTAAGGCCCGGGCACTTTGTTGCTGCTGGGCTGCACGTGAACTGGGCATGTCAATGAGCACTGTGGCGGATCGATTAAAGATTGCCGGACCAACGGTTAGCGTGGCAGTGAAAAAAGGGCACAAAATCGTTAGCGATGAAGGGCCGGTGCTATCGGACGTACTGAATATAAGAATACATGGGGCGTCCCTCATCTCCCTGTCACCCGAAGAGCTTGCGCAACAACTCCATGAGCTTGGATTTCTCCTCGAAACCGATTCCGGGGCACTGCGTCGGCTCGACATAGCCGCCCTGAATTGGCGTGGTATCCGCGAATCCGCCGAATGGCTGAAAAATCCCCGGATAGGATTCATTGCCCCCCAGGCCCAAACCGGCGGCGATGTTCAAGGCAAACTGATGCCCCCCGTGCGGGATGCAACGCTGCGGCGACCAGCCGTGGGCTTTGAGCACGGACAGCGTGCGCAAGTACTCCACCAGACCATAGGAGAGGGCCGGGTCCATCTGCAGGTAGTCCATCTGCGGGCGCATGCCGCCGTAGCGCAGCAGGTTGGCCGTGTCCTGGTGCGAAAAAAGATTTTCGCCGGTCGCCAGCGGCGCTTGATAGTTGCGTGCCAACTCCGCCTGCAGCGCATAGTCCAGCGGGTCTCCGGCCTCTTCGTACCAGAACAGCCCCAGAGGCTCCAGTGCTTTAGCATACGCCAGCGCCGTCGGCAGATCGAAGCGCCCGTTGGCATCCACGGCCAAATGCTTTCCAGGCGTGCTCGTGCCGGTGCGTTCCACGATCAGCTTCAGGACCGCCTCGATGCGCGCCATGTCGTTTTCCAGCGACTCGGCCCCGATCTTCATCTTGACCACATCGTAGCCCTGGTCCAGGTAGACCGCCATTTCGCGCCGGAGCTCATCGAGCCCTTTGTCCGGATAGTAGTACCCGCCGGCGGCGTAAACAAACACCTTGCCCTGGGGCGTGCCCCCACCGAAGCGCCTTGCAAGCAGGTGTGACAGCGGTTCGCCCGCGATCTTGGCCACCGCGTCCCAGACCGCCATGTCGAGCACCGCCACGGCAACGCTGCGTTCGCCGTGGCCACCGGGTTTTTCGTTGGTCATGACCACGTCCCAGATCTTGAGGGGATCCAGATTGGATGCGCGCTCATCGAGTAGGGAAGCCGAATCGGCCTCCATCAGGCGCGGGATGAAGCGCTCGCGCAAAAGCGCGCCCTGAGCGTAGCGGCCGTTGGAGTTGAACCCGTAGCCCACCACGGGCCGCCCGTGGCGGATGACATCGGTTTCGAGCGCCAGGACCGAAGCGGTCATCTTGCTGAAATCGATGTAGGCGTTCTTGATCGATGAGGCAATGGAAACGGTCTCTTCCTTGATCGCTGTGATTTTCATCGTCGATCTCCTTGCACATGCATACCGGCAATCAGCGTCCGGGGCGCACTGCTGGTTTGCCTTAGCCCAATGTTGCAACACTGGGGTCAACGCTTTGTCGCATCAAACAGGGCGTCGCGCCGGACCGCTCAGACGATCAGGGCCGCGCAGACGGCATCCGTGACTTCACGGGTCGTGGCCTGGCCGCCCAGATCGCGAGGCAGGAACGCTCCGCGGGCCGTCACCGCCTCGATAGCCGCCATGAGGCGCGCCGCCCCTTGGGTCTCGCCCAGATGTTCGAGCATCAAAACGGCGGACCAGAAGGTGCCCAGCGGGTTGGCGATCCCCTGGCCCATGATGTCGAAAGCCGAACCGTGGATCGGTTCGAACATGGAGGGGAACTTGCGCTCCGGGTTCAGGTTGGCCGTAGCCCCCATCCCCAGGCTGCCTGCCAGGGAGGCCGCCAGGTCGGACAAAATGTCGGCATGCAGGTTGGTGGCCACCATGACATCCAGCGTTTGCGGATGCAGGACCATGCGCGTGGTGGCGGCGTCGACCAGGATGCGGTCCGTGGTGACCCCCGGAAAACCGGCGGCCGTCTCTTCGAAAATTTCATCCCACAACACCAGCCCGTAGCGCTGGGCATTGGATTTGGTCACCAGGGTCAGATGGTGGCGCTCTCTTTTGCGGGCCAGCTCGAAAGCAAAGTGCATGATCCGCGAAATCCCCTTGCGCGTGAAGACGGACACCTCCATGGCCGTCTCCTCGGGGTGCCCCTGGTGGGCCCGGCCGCCGACACCGGAGTACTCCCCTTCCGAATTTTCACGCACGATCACCCAATCCAGATCCGCCGGGCCGCGGTCGCGCAACGGGCTGCGGATCCCCTTGAGGATGCGCGCGGGCCGGACATTGGCATACTGGTCGAAACCCTGGCAGATGCGAAGGCGCAGGCCCCACAGCGAGATGTGGTCGGGCACCGTGGGGTGACCGACCGCGCCGAAGAAAATGGCGTCGAACGCCCGCAAGGTTTGCAGCCCGTCGTCGGGCATCATCTTTGCGTGGGAGTGGTAGTAATCGCACCCCCACGGGAAGGTTTCGAAAGTCATGTGGAACGCCCCGATCTTCTCTTCGAGGGCCTTGATCACCCGCATGGCCTCGGGGATCACTTCCAAACCGATACCATCAGCGGGTATGGCGGCAATACGGTACGTGCGCATGTTTTTCCTTTTCGCTTTCCGCGTGGGCTAGAAAAACCAGCCCTCCGGCAATGGAATGTGCAAAAGCCTTGTAAAAACAAAATAGAAAAAGCTCACTTCCAGGACGGCGATCAGCACCCAGCCGGCAAAGACCGGTACGCTCACCCGGCGCCGCGCCAGGGCCAGGTACAGAGCAATGACGGAGATCGCCAGGACGCCGGCCACAAAGAACCCGAGGTAGCTGATGGAAAACGCCCAACCGAAAAAAAGCAGGCCCGTGACAAAGAC
The DNA here is from genome assembly GCA_046484885.1 of Desulfosarcina sp. Lineage (GTDB taxonomy): Bacteria > Desulfobacterota > Desulfobacteria > Desulfobacterales > Desulfosarcinaceae > Desulfosarcina. The sequence goes on from JAWOIA010000166.1 coordinate 7,662, forward strand.
GCGCCGGTTGCTGCCGACCGTGAAGAGGTCGGTGCGCTCCACGGTTTTGCTGAACGCCTTGATGACCAGCAGCGCCGAAACGAGCGTCATGATGGCGATCATGGCCCGCGGAAAACCGATGCTCAGGAAAGTGAGCTCCCGATCGAGCAACCACCAGAAACCGAAACTCAAGAGCAGGCCGAAAGCGCCGGCCACCAGGTCGGTGTTGATATTGCGGGTCATTGGGCACCCCCTTTCTTGTTACCGGAGCGCATGCGGCGCAAGAGGATCAATATAAAGGGCCAGGCCGCGGATACCACCACAATGCCAATCAGAATCCAGGAAAGCGGATTCTCGAACAGGCGCACCTGCGGAACGCGGTAGGCCATCCCCCCCAGAATGGCCTGCACGTAGCCCACCTCGGCGATGGCACCGAGGATCAAGCCCAGCACAATGGGCGCCGGCATGATGCCGATCTGCTTGAGCAGGTACCCGATCGTCCCCAGGATCAGCATGATGAACACATCCGCCATGCTGTTGCGCAGCGCGAACGTGCCGACGATGGTGGCCAGGCCGATGGTCGGAACAAGAAAATAGTAGGGCGTGCGGAAAATGACGCGATAGATAAGCCGGCCGCCCAGCAGTCCCACGGGGACCATGGCTATGGCGGCCAGCCCCATGGAGATGATAAACGCGTAAGTCAGAACGCCGCTGGTGGTGAACAGCTCCAGACCGGGCCGCAGCCCGTGCAGCAGCATGACCCCCAAGATCACGGCATCCGGCGGCGCCCCCGGTATGCCCAGCGTGAGCAGCGGCACCATGCTCCCGGCCACTGTCACGTTGTTGCTTGATTCGGTGGCGATCAACCCTTCGCTGGTGCCGGTCCCGAAGCGCTCGGGATGCTTCGAGGCGCGCTTGGCTTCGTTGTAGGCCACCAGATTGGCGATGTTGCCGCCGGCACCGGGAATGATCGCCACAATTTCACCGATGATACACGAGCGAACAAGGTTGCCCGGTTTGGAAAGCACTTTCAGCGTCACGCGCCAGAAAGAAGCCTTCTCCTTAGAGGAGACACTCACCGCGCCCAGGGAGGTGCGCGCCAGCGCCGCCATGTTGTACAGCTCGGGCATAACGAACAGGCCGATCAGGGCCACGATCATTTCGATTCCGCCCTGCATCACCGGAAAGCCCAGCGTGAAGCGCGACTCGCCGCCGATCGGGGAGACACCGATCGTTCCCAGCATGATCCCGATGGTGCCTCCCAAAAGCCCCTTGAGCAGCGAGCCTTCTGACAGACTGGCAATGAGGGTCAATCCCAGTATGGCTACCCAGAAGAACTCCGCCGGTCCGAAGCGGATGGAGAGCACCGCCAGCGGCGGCGCCAGAAACAAAAGGAAGAGCACGCCGGCGATGCCCCCAATGGCCGAGGAGATGGTGGCAATGCCGATCGCCTCCATCGCCCTTCCCTGCTTGGCCATAGGGTAGCCCTCGAAGGCCGTCGCAATCGAAGACGGCGTCCCCGGGGTGTTGACCAGGATTGCCGCGAACGACCCGCCATAGATCGCGCCCATGTAGACGGCCCCCAGAGAGACCAGACCGTTCAGCGGCGTCATGGTGAAGGTGAATGGCAAAAGCACGGCCAGGGCCATGGTGGCTGTCAGCCCCGGCATCGCGCCGACGAAAAGACCGGCGGAGACACCCCCGAATATCAAAAGGATCACGTACGGTCGCGTCAGCTCTCCCATTGCCTGCAGGAATATGTCCATCGCAGATCCCT
>JAWOIA010000197.1:0-3885 GCA_046484885.1 Desulfosarcina sp.
GCAGCGTTGCGCGGTGTGAAAACCCGCGTGCTGATTGATGGATTCGGTTCGGATAATCTGCCGGAAACCATGGTCGAAGCCCTTGATGCAGCCGGCGTGATGGTGATGAAGTTCCGGCCCAAAATATCTCCCTGGACATTTCGGCGCCGGAGGCTGCGTCGATTGCACCGGAAAATTGTGATTGTCGATCAAAGTGATGCATTCGTGGGAGGCATTAATATTGTCGATGATTTTGATACCCCCGGGCAAACCTCGCCCCGGTATGACTACACTGTTCATGTAAAAGGACCGCTGGTCCGGGATATCCTTGTGTCCACCCAGCGGTTGTGGTCCCGGGTGATCCAGACCCGTTTTCGTATCTGGCCCTTCATTACGTGGGGCCGAAACCAAGACCGGCATGCGCCTTTTCCCGAATCAGGCGGCAGCCTGCGCGCAGTTTTTCTGGCGCGGGATAATATCCGGCATCGACGTGATATCGAAGATGCCTATATGCAGGCGATTGAACAGTCACAATTGGAAATCATCATTGCAAATGCCTATTTTTTCCCGGGATCAAGGTTTCGCCGTGCACTTATGGATGCGGCCGGGCGAGGTGTCCGGGTTGTTTTACTTTTGCAGGGAAAAAAGGAATATTGGTTATTGTACTATGCCTCCAAAGCCCTGTACGGCAGTTTTCTGGATGCAGGGATTCAAATCCATGAATATCACAATAGCCTCATGCACGCCAAAGTTGCCGTGATTGATGAACAATGGTCTACGGTGGGATCTTCGAATCTTGATCCGTTCAGCCTGCTGCTTTCACTTGAGGCGAATGTGGTTGTTGATGATAAAAATTTTGCCCGGATTTTGAAACGCAGCCTGGAAAAGGCTATGGCTGAAGGAGCGCGTCAGATCCGACCCAATCGCTGGAAACGCCAACCTATTGGGCTTCGCATGGTGAGTTGGCTGTGCTATGGTTTGGTCCGGTTCATGACAGGAATGACGGGTTATGCGCCGGGCAAAGATTCCGAATAGGTCATATATGGCCATTTGATCATATGCGATCAATCTTTAAGATGATTTTCTTCTCCGGCCATGATCCATTGATGCCATTATTCTCTGATAATTTAACATACTAAGACGAAAAATTAAAATTTGTTATGTTTGGCCCGAAACTTGATTATGAATTTAGTAATGAACAGACTTCCGGAAAAGCGTTCTATATCGGATGAAGTAATCGGTGTATTGATAAAGCAATATAACTTGGAGGGTATTTTAAAATGGAAGAACATTCGATAAAAATGAAACCGATGGCCGTGCCGGTCTGGCTGATTATGAGACCGGTCCAAATTCCACCTTTTATTATTACGCCAACGTGTAGAAAAAAAACCAACCCGCTTCCGCAGTCCATTCAAAAAAGGAAAGCCGAAAGCATGAATCCAGATGTCATCGGGACCTTTCAGCATGACTATGTAAAGGAGATATTGCATGGGCAGTAAAACCAGTCCTTCGAACATCGGAAAAGTGGTCTCGGTGCGCGGAAGTGTCGTAGATATACGGTTCAAGGAACAGTTGCCGCCCATCTATTCGCTGCTGCATGCACAGGAGGGCAAGATTGCCATCGAGGTTTTAGCTCAACTCGATGCGCATCGCGTGCGGGGCATTGCGCTGACCCCCACCCAGGGCCTTGCCCGCGGTATGGCGGTGGCGGACACGGGCGGGCCGTTAAAGGCACCGGTCGGAAAGGGGATTCTTTCGCGCATGTTCGACGTGTTCGGCAATGCCATCGACCGGGAAGGAAAAGTTTCGAACGTGGCGTGGCGCACCATCCACCGGGCTCCGCCACCGCTGGCACGACGTTCCACCAAGTCTGAGATCTTCGAGACGGGGATCAAGGTCATCGATGTGCTCATGCCACTGGAACGCGGCGGCAAGGCCGGACTTTTCGGTGGCGCCGGCGTGGGCAAGACGGTCTTGCTCACCGAAATGATCCACAACATGATCGGGCAGCAGGAGGGCATCAGCATTTTCTGCGGCATTGGTGAACGGTGCCGGGAAGGCGAAGAGCTTTACCGCGAAATGAAGGAAGCCGGCGTGTTGCCGAACATGGTGATGCTCTTCGGTCAGATGAACGAGCCGCCGGGCAGCCGGTTCCGCGTAGGCCACGCCGCGCTGACAATGGCCGAGTATTTTAGGGACGACGAGCACCGTGATGTACTGCTGCTGATCGACAATATTTTCCGGTTCATCCAGGCCGGTTCGGAAGTGTCCGGCTTGATGGGGCAGATGCCGTCCCGTCTGGGCTATCAGCCCACGCTGGGTACGGAGTTGTCCGGGTTGGAGGAACGCATCGCCAACACCGATACCGGGGCCATCACCTCGATTCAGGCGGTGTATGTGCCGGCGGACGATTTCACCGATCCGGCGGCGGTGCACACCTTCTCGCATCTCTCCGCGTCCATCGTGCTCTCGCGCAAGCGGGCCGGCGAAGGTCTTTATCCGGCCATCGATCCGTTGCAGTCCAGTTCCAAAATGGCCACGCCGGGCATCGTTGGTGATCGGCATTATCGCCTCGCTCAAAAAATCCGGCAGACGCTTGCGCAATATGCGGAACTCAAGGATGTCATTGCCATGCTCGGCCTGGAGCAGCTTTCCCCGGAGGACCGCAACGTGGTTGCCCGTGCCCGCCGGCTGGAGCGGTTCCTCACCCAGCCCTTTTTCACGACCGAGCAGTTCACCGGCCTCAAGGGAAAGCTTGTCAGCCTCAAGGACGGGCTGGACGGGTGTGAGCGAATCCTGGGTGATGAATTCAAAGACTACCCGGAAAGAGCGCTCTACATGATCGGGGCGGTGGACGAAGCAAAGAAGAAAGAAAAAGCCGGCTCCGAACCGAAACCTGATCTGGAGGTCGAACATGCAGACGGCATTCATGAATCTTAAGGTTCTTTTGCCGTTCCGGATCTTTGCCCGGAATACCGGCGTGGTGCGTATCGTTGCGGAGACCCGCGAGGGGTCTTTTGGTCTCTTGCCACACCGGCGTGACTGTGCTGCAGCGCTTGGGCCAGGGATTCTGATTTACGAAACAAAATCCCTGGGCGAGGTATACGTGGCCGTGGATGAAGGGGTGCTGGTCAAGACCAGCCTGGACGTGCTCGTTTCTGTGCGCAACGCCATTGGCGGAACAGACCTCGGTCAATTGCGCGATTCGGTGGCGCAGGAGTTTCTGACTCTGAACGAACGGGAGCAGAACGTACGTTCGGTGATGGCGAAAATGGAAAGCGGTTTCATCCGCCGATTAGCGGAGTTTCATCATGAGTGAAAAATCGGAAATCAAGGGCGAGAAAGACCGGACCTCCCTCAGTCGGGAAATCGGCGCCAAAGCGGCGCGCAAGCTCCGTGCGCAACGTCACGTCACCCGAACCGTCTGGTTTGGCTTAGGCATGATGGGACTGATCGGCTGGTCAGTGGTAATTCCGACACTGCTCGGCGCGGCCCTGGGTATCTGGCTGGACCAGCGGTATCCGGGAGGTCATTCCTGGACGCTGGCTTTGCTGGTTGTGGGCCTTGCGATCGGGTGTTTGAATGCGTGGCATTGGGTCACCAAGGAAGACAAGGCCATACAAGAGGAACAAGAAGATAATGATGAATGAATCTTTGAGTCTGGCATCGGCTATGGTAACGGGGGTTCTGCTCGGTGTGATGTTTTTTGGCGGCCTCTGGTGGACCGTTCGCAAGGGTTTTTCGGCCAGACAGCCGGCACTTTGGTTCCTGGGCAGTCTGCTGTTGCGGATAAGCATTTCCCTGGCTGGATTTTACCATGTTTCCGGCGGCCATTGGGAACGTCTGCTGGTGTGTCTTGTTGGGTTTTTCCTGGCACGCCTTATCGTGACGCGGCTCATCGGCCTG
>JAWOIA010000048.1:0-30123 GCA_046484885.1 Desulfosarcina sp.
CCATCGACTCGACTTCGGCGAAAAGCCTCCGATCGCACACCGTGAGTGTGCGGGGGAGCCCTGGCCGACCGGAGAAACTGGCGCCTCCGAAGACCTTTGCGAGAGCCAAAGCGGCCATTCGCGCTGAGTGCTCGCCGTGGACGACATGCGCGGAAAGCACGAAGCGACTGGCTTCATCGACCACGATGAGCGTCCGAATCTCGTCGCGCAGATATCGGGCGAAATAACCGTTTATGGATGGGCACGAGATAACAAGGGGCGAACCCACGGGTTCGCCCCTTTGCCGTTGCACCCGCAGCTCAAATTGGAACGGAGGATGGTACAAAGAAGCATGCCCGGGGCGATCAAACCCCATTTTTATGAGCTTAACCCTTTAAAGATCGTCGCCCGACTCCAGCGAGGCGAGAAACTGAGCCATGATCGCCCGCTCCGCATCCGTTACCCTGGCCCCTTTTTTCTGCATGCGGTCCACCAACGCATCCCAAGCCTGGGCGTCATTTTTGCCGATGTTCCGCTTGACCCGGCCCAAGTTGTGGCAGGCCGCGCAACGCTCCTGAACCAGGCCTCGGGCTGCCGCGTCTCCTTGGGCCCGCAGGGTATCTAAAGTCGAAACCAGCAAAAAAGCCATCGCCAACCCCATAACCGCCAACACTGTCTTCATCATCGTTTTGCTCCTGATAAAAATAGAATCCATTGATAAACCCAGGCCACAATAGGCCCAGACACACGATTCCGCAATAGAAAACCCGCTTGCGGCCGACCCAACCGACCCGGGCGATCGGCAGGTAAGCGGTGACCCTGATTGAGAAGAAAAATTCACAGTTGTTGTGTAATATTCCAGACAACGACCCCCGGAAAACAAGCTTTAAAATTCTAACTTTCCATAATTATTATTAAAAAAAATATGGTACGGATTTTGTTTGCCTGTTCGTACAAAAACCAGCGCCAAGGGCAGGCTGTGGTCTGAACCCCTCACGGTGGCGTCCCGGACTGGCGCACCAGCGGCGCGCAACCATCGCCCAGACGGGCTAAAAACCGTTCAAGACTGGGCCAAGGCAGGTCATCGATGACACCGTACAGCGGATTTGAACGACGTTCGAGCCAGGATCGTCGCCAGCGCAATCTCACGCTATGGCAATGGTTGTACTTCAAGGGCATGCGCGCAACCGGACGGCGCTCCGCAGATCGCAAACGGATCGTTGCTTTTGACCGATACAGAACATCCCTCATGGTCGCGGCGCTGGTCGTGCTGGGCCTGAGTCTACTGGATGCCTTGTTCACCCTGGTCCTGCTGTCCCAAGGGGCCCGTGAAATCAACCCGGTAATGCGATACTTTATCGACCACCATGGGCCCCGGGTGTTTATCCTCGTCAAGTACGGACTTACCGCGCTATCAGTGTTGATCGTCATCCTGTGCAATGAAGCCATTGCCGCGCGCTACCGGCGCTTAACCGGACTGCTGCCCATTTTCGCTGCCGTTTTCGGAGGCGTGGTGATCTGGCAGCTCTTTCTATTGTCATTCCGGTAGCGACCGGCCCACAAGCCGGCAGATGCCAGAAATCGGCGCCGACGCTTTGAGAGGATCATTTTTGAGCAGACTTTTCACCGTTTCTGTTGTACAAGCGAGCGCGTGATGCACGCTGCAGGCCAGTAGCTCGAATGGTAGAGCACCGGACTCCAAATCCGGGTGTTGGGGGTTCGAGTCCCTCCTGGCCTGCCATCTGTCCTGCACCCGACTCTGCATCAGCCCATAGACAGCGCTGCGGCCACCCCTATCCGCCCCATCGGTCACGGATATTGCGGTGATGGCAAGCCACGATAAACAGGGCCGTCGCCCCGGCACCGACCCCACCTTGCCAACCCACACCTTCGGCGAATACCGTTCCAACGGTCAAAAAAAAGACCAGGGCAAAGGAAGAAAGGAAAGCTGTCCGCCAAACCAGATGGGTCGCGACCCAGGCCAGGGCACCCGTGGCGGCCCAAAATGGTGCCATGACGACGGTGAATCCCAAGTAATTGGCCACCCCCTTGCCACCTTTAAACCCATGAAAGCAGGGAAATCGATTGCCGACAATCAGCCCCAGCCCGACCCAGGGCGTCTGCCAGGCGGGCAACACCGCTGCCGCCGCCAGGGCCACGGCGATCGCCCGGCCCATATCCAGCAGCAGGACCGACGCAGCCCATGCGAGACCCGCCTGGCGATAGACGTTGGTGGCACCGGGGTTGCCGCTGCCGTGCAGCCGTGGATCGCCGCGACCGCTTACCCGGAATAGTACAATCGAAAAATTGACCGAACCTGCCACATAGCCACCGGCCATCATCCAGAGGAACACTCCCGGCCCGTTCATGCAAGGCCACCCGCTGCCCCACGGCCATGCGCTGAAGGATCGATTGCTGCAGTGTCCAAACCCGGGCTCCCCATCAAGTACACCAATTAATTACATCAATGGCTGTCGGCCATACCCCCTGCTTGAATACCACACCTCTATGGCAGCCGCCAAACACGAATCCATTTTTGGCTGTTGGTCCTCTCTTTTCCGATCAATGCGGGACGAGCCGGATGAAAAACGGCTTCCCCTCTGGCTTGATCAAGCCTTGACAATTGATCGACAAACAGGTCTATTCACCGCACAGGCCGGGGTTGGTGCAGCTGAATCGCTCCGGTTTCATGACTACCAGGACGGAGACGCGCGATGGGGCTCAAGGAGCATGAGTATATCAGACAAACTCTGGAACGCTACACCAATTGCCAGCTGGAGGATTTTTGCGGTCATATACTGATTACCAATTTTCGACAATATATCAAGGCGTTTTCCGATCAGACCGGCTGCGCGATCCAAGAGGGCAATTTCCGGATCGTCAATGCGCCCGAGCTGGACTGCACCATGATCGATTTCGGTATTGGATCACCCCAGGCCGCCCTGGTGGTCAACGGGCTGGCCTATCTGGATAATCTCAAGTCCGTGGTGATGCTCGGGATGTGCGGGGGTATCGACGACATCTTGGAGGTTGGGGACTTCGTGATTCCCACAGCCGCCATCCGGGGTGAGGGAACCAGCCGGCACTACCTGCCCATAGAATTCCCCGCCCTGCCGGCCATGTCGGTCAACCTGCTGTGCATCGGGGCTGTCAAAGCCCGTCGCATAATCCCCCGTTGCGGAATCGTCTACACCACGGACCGCCGATTGTGGGAGTTCGATGAAAATTTTGTGGAGTACCTGCGTCACCAGCGAATCCTGGCCATCGAAATGGAGCTGGCCACGCTTTTCGCGGTGGGCTACCGCTATGAAGTGCCCATCGGCGCGATCATGCTGGTGTCGGACATGCCGTTGAAACGTCGCGGAATCAAAGACAAGAAAATGCACGACGATATTTACAAAAACCACATGGCCATCCACCTGGAAATTGCCCTCAATGCCGTTTCCAACCTCAAGGCCCGTTGGCCGGAAGTGGAGCGGCAGCTGCACAGCGAGTGGTAATCGACGCCATCAGCGTTTAGAACCCCAACCCGGCTCGGATCGTTGCCTTCAACGGCGGGGATTCGATCAAGCGCGCTCTGTGGAAGCCTGATTCCGCCGGGATTGGCTGGGGTCCGCGCTATGGGAAACCGCTGTCGGCCCTCGGGATCAGCTCCAACTCGATTTTGGCGCAGTCATCTTTGCGCAGACAGAGGTGATACCCCCGGACCTTGATGCTGATCTCGTCGCCGCTGCGCTCCTGCGCCTCCAGTTCGATGATGCTGCCCGGGGTGATCTTGAGCTCCTTGAGCTTGTCCACGATGGGTCCCCGGCCTCTGATGCGAATCAGACGGGCAACCTGTCCGGCCTCCAGCTGCTCTAAAGTTATCGTCTCCCGACCGGTCTGCTGAAGCTGTTGTTGGCGTTTTCTCAGATCATCCAGACAGCCTGAAAGAGCGCTTCCGCAACCGGCCAGGGGATCGTCTTTTTCACAGAAGCGCCGGAACCCGTCGATCCATGCATCCCCCCCCCGGGGACATATTTGAATGAATTCAACAAAGCGCACCAGCCGGTCGATAATCACCGGCGAAACGGCATGTTCCATCCTGCAGGCGTTCTCCTCCGCCTCCTGGGCCTCCACATTCAGTACTTTGGTGAAAAAATCCTTGAGAATCTCATGGCGGCGCACAATATCCAAGGCCAGGGCTTCGCCGCGGGCAGTCAGGGTGATCACATCGTAAGGGGCGTAGTTGATATGGCCCTTTTCAGCCAGCAGCCGCAAAGCGCCAGTGACCGATGCGCTGTTGACGGCCATACGGACGGCGATATCCTTGGCGCGAGCGGCTTTTTTTTGGGAGACGATATGGTAGATGGTCTCCAGATAATCTTCCATGTTGGCGCTGAGCGGCTTGCTTTTCGGCATGGGATTGCTTACTTTCGTCTTGGTTTCGGCTCCTGGCACGGACGGTTCCGGCCACAGCGCGGGTGCGACCCATCCCGGTGAAGGCTAGCGACCGCCGGCAGCCGGATCGTACATGCCTCCCGGAAATAGTGTCAAGGTGATTATGGTGCGACTAAAAAACAAGGATTGTATTGATCGTGCCGTGATCTGAGAAAAAGTCGTTCGTTTCCGGGAAGTGACCGCTGTGTTTGTGCCCTCGACAAGTTAGCAAGTGTCCGTCCAGAAACGAGGAATTTTAGTCGAGATCAAGGCATGCGAAAAATTTTACCACAGGCATATAGTTGATATTCCGAGGATAAAATTTTAAGCATAACGCAGATATCGGGTGAAATAACTGTTTATGGATGGACACTTAGCAAGGAGAAGGCAATGACCCAAGACAGTGCGCTAGACATTATCAAGAATGCGATCCTACTCGAAAAGCGCGGCGAGGCCTTTTACCGCACCGCGGCGGGTCAATCCTCGAACCGCCCCGTCAAGGAATTTTTTGAGACCATGGCCGCAGAAGAGGTTCAGCACGTCCGGATCCTTTCCGAACAGTTCAAGGCCTTCCGGGATACCGGAAAATTCCTGGCCCCCGAGACGTCCCAAAAAGGTTCCATCGCGGCCAACGTGCTGACACCCGAGGTTCAGGCTCGCATCGCCGCTGCTGATTTCGAGGCCGCAGCCATATCGGCGGCCATGCTCATGGAAGAGCGGGCCATCTCCCTCTACGCTGCCCGCAGCGCCGAGACCCAGGACCCTCAGGAGAAAGCGCTCTACCGCTGGCTGGCCGACTGGGAAACGGAGCACCTGGAATTCCTGGCCGCCATCGATGCGGAGCTCAAAGAACGGATCTGGAACGACCAGGGCTTCTGGCCCTTCTAGCACCGGCCTCCTGTTTGGCTGCAGGCGCGCCAGCAACCCGGCTCACTCCGCCTGCAGCAGCGCCATGGCCAGCCGCAGGTCGGCAATGGGAATCTGGCCCGGGGCGGATGGGGCGAAACCGGCGGCAAAGGTGATATCGGAACCGAAAAGCGCACCGGCGATGCGGGTGACCACGCCCCGGCCGCCCATGGACATGGCGGCCATGGGGATTTTCAACCCTCCTGACCGGGCCTGGTAAACCGCGCCGAGCAGCGTCAGAACATCCTGGTACGAGTTGGGCATCACCGCAACTTTGGCGATATCCGCCCCCCATGCCTGGGCCTGCATCAGTTTGTCGACGATCACCGCCTGGCCCGGGGTCCCGGCAAAATCATGATGGGATAAAATCTGCCGGATTCCGCAGCGAGCGGCCGTGGCCTGAATCGCGGCAATGAAATCGCGCGGGTTGGCCAGTTCAATGTCGATCAGATCGGGCAGGCCCGAGTGCATGGCCGCCTGCATGAAAGTCAGGCGCGATTGCAGTGGCACGGCCTGCATGCCACCTTCCTGCGCGGCTCTGCAGGTGACGATCAGAGGAATGTCACCGATAATGGACCGCAGCCGCTCCAGGCTGTGGAGGCAATCCGGCGTATTTTCCAGTGCACCGTATGCGTCAGCGCGCCATTCCACCAAGTCCGGAGCCGTGGGCACCAACGCCATGGCCTGATCCAGCAGGGCCGATGTTTCCACCGCCAGCACGGGGACGCAGACCAAGGGTTTTTCTCCCCCGATGATCCGGCCTCGGACGGTCACCGTGGTTTCACTCTGGAGTCTGGCCATGATCCGACTGCGCCGCGAAGCTGGGGTTATTGGGGCTGAGCACATGAAGGGGCCTGGGTCATGACGCGCCGCATGTGCCCGGGCAAAGGCCGTTTCAGGATCGATTCCAGGTAGCCCACCGCCTCGCAGAGGGCCGCCAGATCAATGCCGGTGGGAATCCCCATGGACTCGAACAGGTTCACCGCATCCTCGGTGGGCACGTTGCCCGCGGCCCCGCTGACGAAGGGGCACCCGCCCAAACCGCCGCTGCAGGTGTCGAAAGAGCGCACACCAACCTCATACCCGGCCAACAGGTTGGCCAGGCCCAAGCCGCGGGTGTCGTGAAGATGCAGCGAAAGGTCCACTTCGGGAAACGCTTTGCCGATGGCGGCCAGCAGGTTGCGGATCGCCGGCGGCGTAGCCATACCGGTGGTGTCGGCCAGATTGATCTCCCCGACGCCGCAGGCCACCATTTTTTCGGAGGCTTTTAGAACCGTTTTTTCCGGGATGCGCCCTTCATACACACAGCCGAAAACACACTGCAGCCCGGCGCGGACCTCGATACCGGACTTCAGGGCCTCACCAATCAGCCCGGTCATGGCCCCCAAGGCTTGCGTTGCCGACTGATGGGTGTTTTTACGGCTGTGGGTGTCGCTGACCGAAACCGACATGCTCAGGTGCGGGACGTTGCAACCGACGGCCCGTTCCAGTCCCCTGGCGTTGAGCACCAGGGCCGAAATAACGGGTGCATCGCACCGGCCGATGGTTCGCACCAGCTCGTCGGTATCGGCCATCTGAGGAAGGATGTGGGGATTTACAAACGAACCGACCTGAACTCTGGGAATGCCGGCACGCTGCATCAGCCCGAATAAGTGCAGCTTCTCATCCAGGCTGAAGATGCGCGACTCCATCTGGAGCCCGTCTCTGAGGGCCTGATCCTCGATGAGCAGCTGCGGTCGACTGGCCCCTTTGCCCAACTGGTTATTTCCTTTCCGGGTGAGTAAACCGATGCAGGCTCCGACCGGATCGGTTTGGCGCTAAAGTTCGCAGGCCGCCATGGTGTCGCTGATGTGATCAAAGACATCGGTCAGGCGCAACACCCCGATGATCTGCTTGTTTTTAAGGACCATTAGCGACTGGTGGTTGCCCAGAATCAGCTGGTGAATTGCTTCGTCCAGCGTCGCGTCCTCGGCCACATACTCCCCCTGGGCCGGAGTGTGCATGATCTCTTTTACCCTCAGGTTCGCGGCCTTGCGGCAAATGTCGTCCATGGGTTTTTTCCACAGACCGTGATCCTCGATCATCCGGCGGATGCTGTCTGCCTTGAGCCCGTAAAGGCCCTCCATGTCCGCCAGATCCCCCAGCCCGCGATACTTGGGCTCCAGCGCTTTGAGCGCGCCGATCTGGTCGACCTTGCCCACCACGTTGCGATTTTTGTCAAATACCAGCACGGCCCGATGGCGATAACGCCTCTGATCGAAAGCCTTCTGGGCCTCCTTAAGGGCCACGACGGCTTCAAAAAGGGTGGCTTCTTCCGAAACTGTGGCATAATCAGCCAGGGGCACCATGATATTTTTGACCAAAATCGGCTCCATTAATTTCCTCCCTTGGTTTCCAGCGATTGTTTGTCCAACTCCTGCAACTTTTTCAAAACCTCCCGCGCCGATTTCAAGGTGGGCGTTTTGAGAATCGTTTCCATATCCTTGAGAGCGATTTTATTCCGATTCATGACCGTCTTTTTATAAGCCTCCACCAGCACGTGCAGCAGGGTCTCGAGCGCACAGGGTTTGGCCAGATAGGTATAGGCCTGCCCGTAAACCGTCTCTTTTTCCGGATCGAAGGAGCCATGACCCGTCAAAATAACGATCTCGAGCCAAGGGTGATCCCGTTTGAGATTGACCAGCACATCCTTGCCGCTCATCCCCGGCATTTTCAAATCCAGAATGGCCACGTCAATGGGGAATTGGCGCACCACCTCCAGCGCCTTCTCCCCCCGGTTGACGGCGATCACGTTAAACTCCCGGATCTGCAACCGTCGCTTGATGGAGTCGAGCAGCGCCTCTTCGTCGTCCACCAGCAGTATGTTGATCTTAGCTTCTGCCACGATTGGAATCCTTGACGGCACCGTAAAAAGTCCGGATGCGGCGTTGCGCGGCATCCCTCGTCATTGCGGCGTACCTTTAAGTACGCCTCATTCCTCGGGACTTGCGCGCCTTGCCTGCGAACTTTTTACGGCGCCGTCTGTAAATCCGACTTTTTACGAGTTCATCAATTCTTGCTTCTATCCAAATTCATCGACGCAAGCCGCTTGCCGGGACCCGCGCTGCCCGCCGGGGCAACGCGGGCCGCATCCGTGGCGCGCACGGGGCGGTCGCCGAGGCGCTTAAATCGGAAAGTGCATCCACTGCCAGTACCCCAGGATGACCCAAAACCACAGCACGGCAAAAGAGAGCAGCAGCACCACAAAGCCATGCACAAAGAAATCCTTGGTGGTGACCAACTGCTCGCCGGTCTCGTAGTCCTTGGCCAAGGCAAAGATGATGGCGTTGTTGGGCGTGCCGATGATCAGCATGTGGGCAAAGGAGGAGGCAAAGGCGGTCGAGAGGCCCACCATGATGGGCGATGCGCCGGCAATGGTGGCCATGGGCACGCAGATGGGGCCGATGGCCGCCACGGTGGCGCCGTCGCTCATGAAGTTGGTCAGCACACCCGTGAAAAGGGAGGTGGCGATGGCCAGACCCGAACCGGTGCTTAAAAAATCCGGCAGCGTGCGCACAAAGGTATCGGCGATCCACAGGGCCGCACCGGTGGAGGCCAGCCCGGTGCCCATGGCACTGGCGGCGGCGTAGAGGGCCACCACGTCCCAGTGGATGGAGTTGATTTCCTTCCAGCGCAGAATCCCCAGGATGTTCAAGACCACCAAGGCCAGGATCACCGGGCCGCCCATGCCGAAGGTGGCCGAAAAGGCCGACCACATGAAAATCAATCCGACCAGCACCACCGCGGTTTTATACTCGTCGCCGGTCATCTTGCCGATCTTCTCAGCCTCCCGCCGCACCGCAGCCGAGACATCGAGCTTGGTGATCTGCAATTTGTTGCGGCTCCACAGGAAGAAGTAGAGCCCGACGATAACGGCGGCCACCGGCACGAAGGGCAGGCCGTACATGACCCACTGGCCGAAGGAGAGGCTGATGCCGTAATCGCCCAGGATGCCGATCATGATGGCGTTGCGACCGCCGGCGGCCGGCGAACCGGGACCGCCGACATTGCAGGCGTAATTGAGGGTCAACAGCATCATCACCACCAGGGCCTTGTCCTTGGAGATGCCGCCCGCCTTGATGGCCCCCATGTAGACCATCATGAAGATCGGGGCGATGAAGGCGATCAGGGCGTGTTCGGATAAAAAGGCAGCCGTGACAGCCACCATGGGGGCGAAGATCAGGGACATGCGCACCAGAGAGGTGCTCGGATACAGCAGCAGGATGCCGATGCGCCGGTCCAGGCCGGTCTTGGAGATGGCCGCGGCCATGGCCAGCACACCGAAGATAAAAATGACCGCGTCCTTGGCATAGGCCCGCGCCACGCCGTCCGGCGGCAGAACTCCGAAAAAGTACATCAGCACGCCCACCAGCAGGGCCGTGATACCCACCGGCACCGCCCCGGTGGCCCAAAAGAGGGCCGCCACACACAAGACGCCGATCATCACGTGGGCGCGCTTCATGGCCGCCTCCGGCCCCAGCAGCCGCCTGGTTTTGGAGCCGTCGGGAGCCTTGACGGTTTCATACAGCCCGGCCCGTTCGGCATAGTACTGGGCCACGGTCTGATCCGGCTTCAAACGGCGATAGTCGGAATAACCCAGGATCATTGCTTCAAGGGCGCTGCCCTTGGGGGTGGTCAAGAGCAGGCGCAGGCGATCCGAGGGCGGCATGAAGTAAAGCAGCGCGAAAATAATGGCCCCGATGATAATGATGCCCGGCCGGGCGTTTTGAACCCCGATGAACCAGTCTTTGAAGCTTTTCTGCTCCACGTGCGGAATTTCATGCCGCAGCATGGCGTAGGTGCGTTCAAGGCGGCCGGCTTCGATCTTTTCGGTCAGTTCATCAATGGGGCACGGTTTCTGGATGTAACCAAACACATCGTGTTTGCCGGTCAAGCGCGCCGACTCGATGCTGCCATGGCCCGTCAGCATGATGATCTGCACTTCGGGACGGATGTTTTTCAACTCGCGCAGGGTCTGGATGCCGTCCATCTTGGGCATCTTCTGGTCGAGGACCACCACTTCCGGGTTCTCGTGCCGCACGATTTTAATGGCGTCCTCGCCATTGTTGACGTCCAGCACATGGTAACCGCGCACCGTCAGTTGTTTGGCCAGCGCGCTGCGAAACTGATCCTCGTCATCGACCAGCAATATGGTGGGCTTTTCACTAGGGGGGGGGTTGCCGCCGCTCTCAACCATCGCACGCTCCTTTGGGTTAAAATCTTAGCCGTTTTTAAGTCCCTCTAAACAATCGGATTTCTTTCGCGCTCATTGCCAAATTCCCCGGATATGGATCCAGCATATGCTTTTTCTCTTACCACCAATGGGCGCCCCGATAAACTAAAATCGGCAGGTCCTAATCGGCTTTGACGGTCACCGGCAACACCACGGTAAAGGCGCTGCCCACACCCGGTTGGCTTTCAACCTCGATCCGCCCGCCGAACCCCTCGACGATATTCTGGCTGATCGAAAGCCCCAGACCGGTCCCCTTGCCCACCTCCTTGGTGGTATAAAAGGGCATGAACACTTTCTGAATCTGTTCGCCATCCATGCCCACACCGTTGTCGGCCACGGTAATTTTGGCCCAACCGTCATCGAGGCGGGTTTTGAGGGTGATCGTGCTGCCTTCAGTGACGGCATCGCTGGCATTGTTGATCAGATTGAGAAAGACCTGCCGCATCAGATCGGCATCCAGCAGCAGCTTGGGTATGGCGGGATCGAAATCGCGCTCCACGGTGATGTTGGAGACGCTGAACTCCTGTTCCTTGACCCCGGCGACCACATCCGCCAGCAACTGCCCGACATCGCAGGGCACGAGTTTCGGATCGGTGCGCCGCACGAAACTCAAAATTTTCTGGGTAATGGCCTTGGCCCGGTAAACCGCCTTGTCGATCTCATCGAGCTCCGTGACAATGGCCTCGGGCGAGGAGTCCAATCCCAGCCGTTCATCGAGCATATCCCGGATCAGCCCCGCCTCACTGGCGATAATGGCCAGTGGGTTGTTGATTTCATGGGCCACCCCGCCGGCCAGCTGCCCCACCGCCACCAGTTTGTGGGTGTGGTAGAGCTGGGTTTTCAGTTCGGCCCGGTCATGCTCCAGGGACTCGGTCCAGCGGATCACGCGCTTGACGATCAGCCAGATGACGATCATCAGCGCCAAAACCAGCACCGCGCTTCCCGAAATCATGCTGTTGCGGATGGTCTGCATCTCCTTCAAGGCCACATCCCGGGGCTGCCACATGACCAGGCACCAGGGCACCTCCTTGAGCCAGGTGTAGGCCACCAACATCTGCTGGCCGTTGAAGCGGATTTCGGTCACATCGGAGATGTTGTCCCGCGGCGGGAAAAAAACCGCCGGCCCCAGCAACTCCCCGAAATCGGCGGCCACGGCCTGATACAGCCCGTAACGATTGATCAAAAACCCGTCAACCCGCTTGCCGCGACTGGTGGCGGTGAGAAACTCGTAGAGTTTGGAAGGGTCCAAGCTGGTGCGGATCACGTAATACTGGCCGTCGATGAGCTGCTTCACACCAATGGTAAAGTGGGGCACGCGCCGCAGTCCCAGATAGAGATCGGTGACCACATAACTCTGGGACTGCGTGGTCAGCTCCACATACCACTCCTCTTGGCTGTAATCTTTGTTCAGCAGGTGCGGATAGGGGCCGGCATAGCCGATCTGGATCCCATCCGGGCTCAAAAAACCGATATCCACAAAGCCTTCGCCGGCCTGAGTCAGATTGGCCAGAAAATAATCCATTTCGAATCGCGTGGGGGTAACGTTGAACTCTTTTAGATGAAATAGATTGAAAATATTGACGATTCGCTTCTGCATGAACAGCGCGATGGTGTTGCGCTGGCTTTCGGCCACGGCCGCCAGGTGCAAAATAGCGCTTTCACGCACCGACGTGTTGAACTTGTAATTGAAATAGACCGTTAGGATGGTGATGGGGATCAGGTAGGCGATCAGCAGCCCGATCTGTAAAACGCGCCTGAGACGACGAAAATGCTTCCTGCGGGCCGAATCGTCGGCGTATATGTAGCCCCCATCGGCGATGGAGCGGGCGGGTGCGGACGGGCTGGTCGCACTACCGGCCTTTTCGGAATCGGTCATGGATCTCTTCCCAGGGACGCCTGAACCTGAAGCCCCCTGCCCCGTGCGGGTCGCTGCGCTTGAATGCGTCTGTCCGAATCGCCCCCTCCTGTTAAATGAAGATGGTGCCGATGTCAAATTGAAAGTACTTCTTTCTCTTGACTTGAAAGCACTTTTTCAAATAAATTTAAGCGAACCCCCAAGCAAAGGATCCCCAGAAGATGGAAAACAAAATCAACCTTCTTTTTGCCGATGACGAGGAAAAATTTCTGGAAGCCATGACCAAGCGGCTTGAAGCGCGCGACTTCCATGTAATCGCCGTTACTCGGGGGGATAAGGCGCTGGAGGCGGCCCGCAGCAACCCGGTGGATATCGCCCTGCTTGATCTGCGCATGCCCGGGATGAACGGTGAGGAGACCTTAAAAGCCCTCAAACAGGAACACAAATGGATGGAAATCGTGATTCTGACCGGACACGGTAATGTCGACTCCGCCGTGGAGTGCACCAAAATGGGGGCTCACTCCTACCTCCAAAAACCCTGCGATCTGGATCAGCTCATGGATGCGTTGCAAGAGGCCTACAAAAAGCGGGTCATGAACAAAACCCAGATCGAAGCGGGGCGCATGGATCAGCTGCTCAAAATCGCCCAGTCCTCGTCACCCATGGGAATGCTGCGCCGGCTCAGAGAGATCGATGCCTGGAAAACCTGAAGCGTGCCGGCCGTCCAAACCCGCGCCACCCCCGTAACCGCTCTTTCGGCTTCCTTACGCCCGTCGGGCGCAACCGTTCGGTTTTTCGCTTTCCGGGCACCCCGGGATCGACTACGGTTCAAGTTGCCAAACCGGGAGGCACAACCAATTGAACCCTGCCCGCGGCAAGCCGCGGGCTGGGTTCACCGCAAGGATAAAAAAATCGATTTCCAGTTCGCTCGTTAACCCCGCCGCAAGCAGCGGGCAATGCGCTTGCTATCGCGGTTCAAACTCACTGCAGGGCCAGGGTCAGGATAGTGACCGTGTCCGTGTAAATGCCCGGGTCGTGGCTGGCCCGAGGGCCGGCCACGTTGAGCGTTTCGATGCGGTTCATGTCGATCCAGGACGCAATGAGCGAGCCCGCATCCGAGGGCCGCTGACCGAGCGCCAGATCGATGTGCAGCAGCTGCTTGCCGTGCTTTAAGGCCATCTTGCGGGTATGGTCGGTGCCGCCGCTGGGACTGCCGCGGGAGATAATCAGGGTGCCGTCGGAAGCCACCACGTTCTTTTCCGTGCGTGCGTCACCGTCAGGCGTGGGCATCTCCTCAAGGCGATAGTGGGCCGGCACGGCGCCATCTTCGGCCAGGCGGCCTTTGGGCACCCAGCCACCGTGGGCAATGCCCAGTCGCATCGCCACGTCCAGGGCCGCGCGGTCCACCCCGGTCTGCCCGCCCGAAATAATCTTTTTAAGCATGGTCACACCATCCTTTGCGGCTTCGTTTCTTTTCAGCCTGACCAGCGTTGCTCCCCATCCGCCGGCATCGACCGGCGCATCCCCAAAGCCCTGGATGCGCGGATCCTTTTCCAGCAGTGACCGCACCCGGGCACGCATCACCCCGCTGCCTTTGCCGTGAATGATCCGCAGGTCGTAGATATGGGATTCCAAACAGGCATCGATATAGTCCTGCAGCAACCCCTTGAGGTCGCCGGCGGCAAAGGTGTGCAGGTCAAGCACGCCATCGATAGGAACGATAACCGGATCCATGATCGTCTCGTAAATCAATCGGGTTTGCGTTAATATACCCCATAATGGGGTACCCGGGCAAGCCAAGATAAACCCATCGCTCCCAGTTGGGCTTTTCCAACCCGACAACCTGTGGTAAGGCAGATTTCATCGATGCTGCGCACGTCAGATGCCGTTGGCCCCCCTAAACGCAACCCAGCAAGGCGGCGTGATGAAAACGTTGTGGATAAACAGTGCCTCCGGCGCTTCCCAAATTGTGGTGGGAGAGTCCGTCACCAATCTCAAGCGCTACCTGGATGGACGTCGCACCGTAATCATTACCGACACGACGGTGGGTGGGCTCTACCACCAGCGGTTTCCCGACGGGCCGGTCATCTCCATCGGCTTGGGGGAGTCAATCAAAACCCTGGAAACGGTGATGACCATTTTCGACCGGCTGATGGCGCTGGAGGCGGACCGCTCTGCGTTCATTTTAGGAATCGGCGGTGGCATCGTCTGCGATATCACCGGGTTTGTGGCCTCAACCTTCTTGCGCGGCACCCGTTTCGGTTTCATCCCCACGACCCTGCTCTCACAGGTGGATGCCAGCATCGGCGGTAAAAACGGGGTCAACTTTCGCGGCTTCAAGAACATGGTGGGTCTCATCAATCAGCCCGAACTGGTCATCTGTGACCTGACGCTGCTCCAAACCCTGCCTGAGCAGCAGATCCGGTGTGGTTTCGCCGAGATCATCAAACACGGGGTAATCGCCGACGGCGCCATGCTTGACCTTCTGGAAACCCAGCGCGATCGGGCCCTGAACCTGGATGCGGCCATTATCGCCGACCTGGTTTACCGCTCGTTGGCGATCAAGGCCGGGGTGGTCTGCCGGGATGAGCGCGAAACAGGCGAACGGCGCAAGTTGAACTTCGGGCACACCTTCGGGCACGCCCTTGAGAAATTGACGGGCATCGCCCACGGCGAAGCGGTGGCGATCGGTATGGTGCTGGCTGCCAGGCTGTCGGTATCCAAAGGGCTGCTGTCCGCCGGCCAAGCCGATCGCCTTGAACAGATCGTCGACAGTTACGGACTGCCCGTTCGACCCCCGGTGGACCTGTCATCCCTGCTGGCGGCCATGAAAAAAGATAAAAAACGCCAGGGCGAGCGGATCCATTTTGTTTTTGCCGAAGCCCTGGGCAGCGCCCGCGTGGAAGCGGTCGAATTCCAAACCCTTCATCAGCTGGCCCGGGCGGCTGGAATGGCTTGATCGACCGGTCGGCCGGCGTTATCTTCGGGCGGCACACTCCCCAGCGTTGACACCCCGGGTGGACATCCCTATAGTGTCCGCATTCAAAGCTGATGGACGCGCAACGAGTCGAATGCGTCGCTTCATCCAAGCCGCCCGGCTGCCACGCGGCCGGGGCTTTTCCATTTCCAGCACAAGGAGCGGTCAATGGCGAACCAAAAGGAGAGCTACAAGGAGAAAATCGATCGGGCCACCGCCGTGTTCGAGACCAACATGGGGACCTTCGAAGCCGAGCTGTACGCCAAGGAGTGTCCGGAAACCGTCTGGAACTTCATCAACCTGGCCGAAGGCCGCCAGAAAACACCCCGGGGCGGCAATTACTTTGACGGCCTGGGGTTTCACCGCATCATCAAGGGTTTTGTCATCCAGGGGGGCTGCCCCTTCAGCAACGGCACCGGTGGACCGGGCTACCAGTTCAAGGATGAATTCGACCCCGCCCTCAGACACGATGCGGCCGGCGTGCTCTCCATGGCTAACGCCGGCCCGGGAACCAACGGCAGCCAATTTTTCGTGACCCTGGCGGCGACCCCCCACCTGGACAACCGCCACTCGGTGTTCGGCAAAGTGACCACAGGCATGGATGTGGTGATGAAAATCGGCTCACTGCCCACCGGCCCCATGGACAAGCCCAAGGAACCGGTCATCATGAAAACCGTGACCATTCGAAGGTAGGCGGCCGGTTGGCGGCGATGAAAGCGGCGCACCACCCCAACCATCTACACCGTCGTTGCCTGCAGCGACGGTTCGGTTCAATAGAGGTCATGCATGTTTGAATTGCAAACGATCAACCTGAAGCGGGCCGCAGTCGACACCCTGGTGGTGCCGGTGTGCGAGGATCGGGAGATTCACAGCGACAGCAGCGTGAAGTCGCTCATCGATGCGGCCAAAGCCACAGCGACGTTCAACGGCAAAAAGGGCCAGCAGGCCACCCTGTTTCAGCCCGCCGGCACCGCGATCACCCGAGCCTATTTTTTTGGTTTGGGCAAAGCCACGACCCTGAGCGGTGAATCCTTCAGGGCCTTGGCCGGCAAAGCGGTCAAAGCCTGCATCGATGCCGGCCTGACCGCCATGACCGTCGCCACTCCGTCCGCCGGACCGGTCAATCTGGATGTCCGAACCCTTTTCCAGACCCTCATGGAAGGGGCCTACCTGGGCAATCACATCTTCGACCGCTACAAGCAGGAGAAGGAGACGACAGCGCTCACCAGCGTGGTGCTCACGGCCAGCGCCGCCCAGAAGAAGAGCTGTGCCGGCCTGATCGATTCCGTGTCGACCGTGTGCGGGGCCAGCCTGGTGACCCGGGAGTGGGTGACGATGCCCTCCAACGACAAGCGTCCGGAGGTCTTCGCCCGGATGATCCAGGAGGCCGCCGCCGCCGCAGACCTGAAGGTTAGGATCAGGGACGAGCGCTGGCTGGAAAAACAGCACTTCGGCGCCATGCTGGCCGTGGCCCAGGGCAGCAGCGCCAAGCCCCGCCTGGTCACGGTGGAATACGCGCCCAAAACGGCCGCAAAAACGGTGGTGCTGGTCGGCAAGGGGGTCACCTTCGATTCGGGCGGCCTCAACCTCAAGCCTTCGGGCAGCATTGAAACCATGAAGATGGACATGTCCGGTGCCGCCGCGGTCGCGGGCACCCTGCTGGCCGTGGCCCGGCTTCAGCCGGCCGTCAAGGTGGTGGGCGTGATGCCCCTGGTGGAGAACATGCCGTCGGGAACGGCCATCCGGCCGGGGGACATCATTCGTTCCTTCAGCGGCAAAACCGTCGAGATCGGCAATACCGACGCCGAGGGGCGCTTGATTCTGATCGATGCCATCGCCTGGGCCATCCGGCATTACCAGCCCGAGACCCTGATCGATCTGGCCACGCTCACCGGCGCCTGCGTGGTCGCGCTGGGTGAAAAGATCGCCGGCGTCTTTTCCAACGACCAGGCCCTGGCCGCCGCCATCGTGGCTTCGGGAGAAAAGACCCACGAACGCTGCTGGCAGCTGCCCCTGCCCGAAGATTACAAAGATCTGCTCAAAAATGATTTTGCCGACCTGAACAACGTCGGCCCCAGTCGCTGGGGCGGTGCGATCACGGCGGCCCTGTTTCTCTCCGAGTTTGTGGGCAGTACGCGCTGGGCGCACATCGACATCGCCGGGCCGGCCTGGGCCAAGAAGGCCTCGGACTACTGCGGGGCCGGCGGCACCGGTTTCGGCGTGCGGCTGCTGTGCGACTGGATCAAATCCTTATAGCCGCTGCCGCGCCACCATCTCCTCGGCCAGCTTTTCCGCGGAACGCCCGAACAGGTCATCCACGGCCACCTGGTCCAGATAATCGTCGATCCAGGGGATGCTGTTTTCCTGGACAATGTTTTTGATGTGCTCGTATTTGCCGCCCAGGGCCTTGATTTTCGTCTCCAGCGGGAAAGCGGCCTTGAACCCGATGTTGAGCAGCAGCAGGTAGCGGATGCGGCTGCCGTCGGTGGGGTCTTTGGAGGTGGCCGGAATCACCACGATGCTGCGGTCATCCTTTCTGCCCTTGCCGATATAGAGATTGCCCTGACCCACGATGATGCGCTTGGTGCCTTTGAGAACCGGGTCCTGCTCCACGCGGGAGGGCAGCTGGGCCAGAATGCCGGTTTTTTTCAGGATGGTGATGGTGGTCTGATCCATGGGGTCGCCCAGCAGCCCCAGACCGTCGATGCGGTACAGGATGCTGCCCTTGACATGATCGACCACGCCCTGGATATTTTTCATGACGATGACATTGCGGTTGACCACCTGATCGATCTCCAGATCATGCTCGGCCAGGCTGTCGAAGAGAATGCCCGTTACCCGCTCGCTGATGCGGCTGGTCCCTACCGTGACGGTTTTGGCCTGGTGTTTGATGGCATCCACCGGCCGGGACATCAGGTTGATCGACTCTCCCAATACCCGGAACAAGGTGTCGAGCACATTTTTGGCCGTGCCTTTGATACCGAAATCCATTTCGAAATCCGACAGCGGCAGCCGGCCCGCCAGGTATTTGAAAAGCAGCGTCAAATCCGATGCGTGGGTGATGGCGGCGGGGAACTGCCGGGCTTGGCGGCGGCTGCGAAAGGCCTGATAGAAGGCGGCGATCTGCTCGCGGAAGGTTTTCTCCAGGATCACTTCGTAGACATCCAGGCCCTGATCGGCCAGATCATCCAGGGTCTGGTGGATCGATTCCCGGAACCCGTGCAGGAATCGGGAGCCCTCGTGAATGGCCAAGGCGGCGTGGTAGCCCCAGATGTGGCCCACCAGGGTGTTGAGGATGGGCGCAAAGTGGGGGCTGACCCGGGGAACCGCAAAGACATCCTCGGCGTAGGGCCCGAAACGCTCCTCGCCCTCATCGGCGATAACGACCGGCGCAGCCTTGTGGGCCTTGAAAATGGCCGTGTCCTTGATGATGTCACCGATGACCGTGCCCTTGGCCCCGGCCGCACAGACGATGATCAGCGGCTCGGAGGAGAGGTCGATGTGCTTTTTGTCCTCCACATAATCCGATGAGATGGTCTTGTAGCACAATTCACTGAGTTTGATCCGGATCTCGTCGGCGGCGGACTTGTTGGGGCCGCTGCCGACGACGGCCCAGTAAGTCTTGGTGGCCGCCAGGCGCCGCGCCGAGGCTTGAATCGCCTCCCCCAATGCCAGAACGCTGCGCATGTGGTCGGGAATGCGCAGCAGTTCAGCGATCTGGTCCGACACGAATTCGGCCGAGCGGCGGCCCTGAATGCCGGTCATCTTCAAACTCAGCAGGGCCCCGGCGACGATCTGGGAATAAAAAGCCTTGGTGGAGGCCACACTCATTTCGATATCGCGGCCGCTGGAGGTGTACAACACACCGTCGACCTTGAAGGTGATGTCCGAGTCGCGCCGGTTCACAATGGCCAGCGTGTGGGCGCCGCGGGCCTTGACCATGTCCACGGTGCGGTTGGTATCGGTGGTGGTTCCCGACTGGCTGATGGCAATCACCAGGGTGTCCGCCATCGAGGCGCTGGCATCGCCGTGATTCAATTCGAAGCCGCTGAGCTCGGAGGCCTTGAGCGCGCGAACGTATACGGCGGGATCGGCCAGATAAGATTTGAGGATATCGGCACAGGCCTGGGCGGCGACACCCGCGGTACCCTGCCCCACGAAAAAAACACGCCGGATGCGGTTTTCTCTCAAGGCGGTTTCCAGCCGTGCGGGAAAGGTGTGCGGGTTGAGATGGACGACATAATGCCGACCATCGTCCGCTTCGACCATTTTCCAGCGATTGAGAAGGGTTCGCTCAACCGAGCGCGGCGCTTCCGAAATCTCCTTGAGAAAATAGTGCGCAAAATGTTGGCGATCGATGTCCCTGGATGTGATTTCGGTGGTTTTGATGTCATCCGCGCTGAATCGAATCGGGGTGCCGTCATAGTACATGGCGCTGATGCCGGCAAGGCCGCCGGCAGAGCGCTGATCCAATATGAAGATCTGGCCCTGGGTATTGCCGCTTTTCCCCGCCACCACCTGCTCGCCGTTCATCTTTAGAAAACGGGAGGTCTCTTCGATAAAGCCGTAGACCTCGGAAGCGGGCATGTAGTGATCGGCGGCCAGACCCACGAAAACGGCCTGCCCGCTGCCCCGTTGCGCCAGAAAAAATTTCCCGGGAGCCAGGTCGGTGTGCATGGCGATGGCATGGGAGCCCTCGAAATCGTTCAGCGCCAGCCGGAAAGCCTCGGCCACATCGGCGCCGGTTTCCAGGTAGTGGTCGATGCGCAGGGGAATGATCTTGGTATCGGTGGTGATCGTTTCGGGTATGGCCCGTCCGGAGGCTTGCATGGCCGCCTTGAGTTCCAGGTAGTTGTCGATGTCGCCGTTGAGACAGGCGTGGATGATGGGATGGTCCTTGAGCGTGGCGCCACTAAGGGTGCTGTCCACCGGATGACAGTTGGGTTCGGTGATGGCGCCCACCGACGCCCACCGGGTATGGGAAGAGACCGTGTGAAAGATGTGGGGCACGGCGGCAATGCGGTCCAGAATCGGGTCCTGCCTGATCTGATGGCGCAGAAAGCGGATATTGTCGCCCAGGCTGCCGATCTCCGCGGCAACTTTGTAGACCACCGTCAGGGCCACGACAGGCGCGCCAGCGTCGCTGGCCGACCGGTTCAGACTGATGCTGCCATTGCCCAGCACATCCCGATCCATGCGGCGCTCAAAAGCGGCGCCGAGGCCGGCGCGGTTCAGGTCCTGCATGAGCGCGTGGAAAACCTGCGGTGCGAAGATAAACAGAATCGACATCCCCGCTGAATCCCGACCGCGCACCTCAAGCCGGTCGATGCTGTTGAGCACCGCATTGATCCGGCGAAAGACCGTGACGCGGCCGTCGGGCTCCGCAGCGGCGACAGGCATCAGTTCGCGGATCCGCCGGATGTTGTCGGCCAGTTCCATGTCCAGACACCAGATCAGATCCTTGAGAGCCTCCAGGCGCGTGGAAATGACATCCACCCCCTCCGACGCCAAACCACCCGCTTCCCGGGTCAGGCAGGCCTGCTCGCGCTGCAGCACCGCTGACAGCCGCAGGGAGAGATCGGCCAGCCGGGCCTGGGCGGCCGGGTCCCTGAAGAGGCTCAGAAAGGACCCTTCGCGTTTGAGGGACTGGATGGCTCCCCGCAGGGCATCCAGTGTCGCTTGGCCCCCCAGGTAGTCGTCCACAATGGCGGTCGCTGCTGCGGACCGGTCGGCCAGACCGGCGGCCTCAGCGGTGGCGGCAAGCGCTGCCAAAGCGTGGAAATCAATGACCGGTTCAGGCCGCCGGGCGCCCTTGACCGCGACCAGGCCGGCCAATCCGCAGCAGAGCCGGTTGGGCAGACAGGGAAAGAGAATCACCGCCGGACCGGCAAGCGCGCCGGGGCAGCGCCCCCAGTGCAGGGTCGGCAACAGCGACGCTCGGCGCCGCAGCGATTGAATCAGATGGGCGGTGTAACGGCCGCAGCATGCGGCAAAA
Source organism: Desulfosarcina sp. (assembly GCA_046484885.1). Classification (GTDB taxonomy): domain Bacteria; phylum Desulfobacterota; class Desulfobacteria; order Desulfobacterales; family Desulfosarcinaceae; genus Desulfosarcina. The sequence goes on from JAWOIA010000048.1 coordinate 21,404, forward strand.
CGGCGTATTGCGGCGGTTAAGTCGTGATTCATTGCTTTCCTTTGACGGTTCTATAACGCCGGCATGACCCGAGGGCGCGCTACATCTGCAGGTAAAGATCCCGGATGCGGTCCCGGGTCATGACGGTTTTCCAGTTCTTGCCCAAAGCGTTTTCCCATAGCGGCTCCAGCACCAAAGAGACATCCAGCATCGTTTCCATCTGTTCCTGGCTGATACCTGCGGTCAGCTGACGCGGCAGGTCGATGCCCCGTCGCGCCGTCATCTGTCGGAACTCCCTGACGCCCTCAGGGTAATAGGCCTCCAGGGTGTCGAAGGCCACACAGTTGCCGATGCCGTGATGCAGCCCCAGGACAAAGGAGAGCCCATAGGACAGGGCGTGGCAAATCCCCACCTGGGAATAGGCGATGCTCATGCCGCCGCAGTAGGAGGCCATCATCAGCCGGTCGTCGCCATCGGCGGGGTCCCCCAAAAACACCTCCCGGCACAGATCCAGGGCCTTCTCACCATATGCCCGCGAAAAACTGTTCAGGTACGTCCCGGTCAGAGATTCGACGCAGTGAATGTAACAGTCCATGCCGGTGTAAAACCGTTGCGGGTCGGGGGCGCCGGCGATCATTTCCGGGTCCAGCACGATCTGATCGAAAACGGTGTGGTCGGAATTAATGCCCAGTTTTTTACGGGGACCGGTGAGCACGGTTGTGCGCGACACCTCGGCCCCGGTACCGGACAAGGTGGGCACCGCGGCATGATAAACGGCCGGCTGCCGGATCAGATCCCACCCCTGATAGTCGGCCGCCGACCCCTGGTTGGTGAGCATGAGCGAGACGGCCTTGGCCAGGTCCATGGTGCTGCCGCCGCCGATGCCGACCACCCCCGACGGCAGGGCATCCGGTCGGTCGGCCATGTAAGTGTGGATCTGCCGGGTCAGCCGGTCCACATAATCGGTTTTGGGTTCATCGTCAACATTGACCCAGATCAAGCAGTCGGCATCAGTGAGGGGCAGACGGTCTTTCAACCGGCCGTTTTCGAAGACGTCATCCACCAGGAAAACCATAACCGCCTCGCGGCCCGGCCGTTTTTCCTGCAGAATATCCCCCAACTGCGAGAAGCACCCCCGACCGAAGACCACCTTGGAGACCATTTTAAAATTACGAAACATTTTTTCCCCTATATCGGCTATTCGGTTCGTTTCTGAAGCAGCCGGTTCGAGGATTTCCAGGTACCGGCAGTCGGCCGACCGGGTTCAGCTCCTGAATCGGCTGCACAGGGACCCGACCTTAAGGCCGGGCCTTTAAGGCCGTTACGATGGCCTGGATGCGTTGTTCGAGCTGCAGCGGCGTCCATCCAAGCTTGATCTGCATGGAGATGGCCCGCTGCATGATGGCATCGGATGCGGGCAGACAGATGGTGCGGTAGTCCGGGAAGCCGGCCAGCGCCTGCACGGGCAGCCGGGCCGCCGTCCGCAGAGCGTGAAAATGGCCCCAGTTGCGGATGTAGTGCCAGTTGTTGTCATACCAGTGAAAGCAGCCGTCCACACCGGCGGCGGCCAGGGCCCTGACGGCCCGTCGGGCGCTATCGAGATCGGGCATGAAAAAGGAGAGAAAGGTTGCCGAATCGCCGTCCGGATCGGGCAGCTGCCGGAAGGTGACGCCCGGCAGCCCCGACATCGCCGCCTTGACGGCCGTCTTGTTGCGCCGCTGGATGTCTAGAATTCGGTCCAGCTTTCTCAACTGAGCCAGCCCCACGGCGGCGTTGAGCTCGCTGATGCGATAGTTGGCGCCGATAACGCGGTGGTCTTCGGCGCCCCGATCCGAACCAATGTGGTCGTGCCCGTGATCGGTGTAGGCATCGGCGGTCCGGTAGACGTCCCGGTCGTTGGTGACCACCGCGCCCCCTTCGCCGCAGGTGATGGTTTTGACCGGGTCAAAAGAGAAACAGCCGGCCTTGCCGAAGGTGCCCAGCGCCTTTCCCCGGTAAGCAGCCCCCAGACTCTGGCAGGCATCTTCCAGCAGTGTCAGGCCGCTGCGGTCGCAAACCGCCTTGATCTCGTCGATGCGGGCCATGGCCCCACACATGTGAACGGGAATAACGGCTCTGGTTGCCGGGGTCAGGGCGGCTTCCAGCCGTTCGGGTGACAAGCACAGGGTTTCGTCGATATCGGCGAACACCGGTATCGCTCCGGCCATGAGCACCGCTTCGATCGTGGCCACGAAGGTAAACGGTGGAACGATTACCGCATCTCCGGCACCGATGCCGCAGGCGGCCATGGCCGTGGAGAGGGCCGCCGTGCCGCTGGCGCAAAGATGGGCATGGGCCACGCCCAGACGCCGAGCCAGCTCCGTTTCAAAGGTGCGAGCCTTCCAGTGCCCCAGGCGGGCCCCGTCAAAGCCGTAACGGAACAGAACTCCGGTTTGCAGCACGTCGTTGACCTGGGCGCGTTCTTCATCGCCGAACACCTCAAAACCGGGCATGCACAGACTCCTTTGATCTCAGCCGGCCCGCGCGGCACCCTACCCGCTGGGGCCCTCGCCGGCCTGCTCCTTTTTGGCAAAATAGTTTTTGAAATAGTGTTCGATGACCATGCGGGCATACTGACCGGCCCGCGTACCGATATATTCTTCATGGGCCACCATCACCGCAACCACCAATTTTTCGGATCCTTGCTTCTCGCTGCCGAATCCCACGAACCAGTCGAAGCGGGCATCGCGGGAGCGGTTGAACAGGGAGCCGGTTTTACCTCCCAGCGTCAGGCGTGACAGCACCTTGTTGCGGCTGTGTCCGCGAAATATCTGTCGAGCCGTGCCCGAGACCACCGTGGCGTGCATGAGCTGGCCCAGCACATCGGCGGTCTGGGGGGAAACCACCGCGGGCATGAATCGGGGTGCGCTTTGATAAACCGATCGGCCGGAGCGATCGACGATCCGGTCCACCAGGGTCGGCTCCACCGGTCTGCCGCCGTTGACCAGGGCCGACACGATTACCGCTGCATGCAGCGGGGAGAGCGTGGTCTGGCGGTTGAAGCCGCTGGCGATCTCCGCCCGCTGGTAGGGCTCTTGCGTCACGGTCAGTTCACTGACCGGCCAGGGCAGTTCAAAATCGACGCTGCGGTTGAAGGCAAAGGCATGGGCGTAGGTTTCCAGGTCTTGCGGCCCAAGGTAGAGCCCACCGATCTTGCCGAAAACCGGGTTGACCGACTGAGCAAAGGATTCTTTCAGCGAGATCGATTGGGTGTAGCGGTTGGTCTTGTCCGTCAACTGGCGCTTGTAGAGGGTGTGTTTGTCGCCGTTGAAAGTGAATTGGGAGGCGGCCGTGTACCCTTTTTCCTCAACAGCCGCGGCCGCCGTTACGATCTTGAAGATGCTGGCTGCCAGATAGTCGGCCGACAAACAGGGGTCCGCATCGGGGTCGTTTTTGTTGAACCCGGCCATGGCAACGAGCCGTCCGGTGTGCGGGTTCATGGCCACGATACCGATATAACGGGAGTTGACCCGGTCCAACCGGTTGAGCAGGTATTGCTGCAGCCCCACATCGAGGCTGGTGTGGATCTGGTAGGGGCGGCCGTCGAAGGATACCGCTACCGGTTGTTGATCCGGGTTGGTCAATCGGTTGTCACCCAAAAGAATGTGGACATCCGATTTGTCGATCTGAGCCGACCGGATCCGGGCGGAAGCGGCGGAGCTCCCACCGGCATCCTCATTGCCGCCGGCGCTGAAGACCCCGAAGAGGATTGCAGCCACAACCACACCGATGCCGGCGGCCAGCCAGAAAACCCGGCGCGGTCTTCGGGCCGAGCGGGTCGGCCGGTTCTGGCGCTTGAGGTTCTCCTGGTAGGCCTTCCAACCACTTTGGGAGGCAGGCTTGCGATCGCCTGGGAAAATACCGCTCATTGCTGAAACTGTCTCTCCTGAAAAAGGTCAGCCCAACCGGGTGCCGGGAGCTACGCAACGTTCCAGCGTCGCCACGGTGGCCCCGTCGTCATCGGTTGCCGCCAGGAGCATGCCCTTGGAAAGCACACCCATGAGCTTGGCCGGCTTGAGGTTGGCCACAATGATCACCTGCTTGCCGACCAGATCCTGAGGCTGGTAGCTGCCGGCAATGCCGGCAACGATGGTTCGCTGATGGCCCAGATCCACCTCCAGCTGCAGCAGTTTCTTGGCCCGTGGAACGGCCTGGGCTGACAGCACGGTGGCAGCACGCAGGTCGATCTTGGCAAAATCGTCGATGGTGATCTGTGGTTTGATGACGCGCTCGTCTTGGCTGCAAGGGTCATTTAGCGGTGGCTGCCCGTTTTCGCGGTCCGGTTCGATGCGGGGAAACAGGGATATCGATTTGCGCAGCCGGGTTCCCGGCGGGATCCCATTCCAGGAGGTCAGCCGATCCAGCTTGAAAAAATCGTCGTCGCCGCCCAGCCCCAGGTGTTTTTGCATGGTGGCGGCGGTATCGGGCATCACCGGGTAGATCAGACCGGAGATGATGCGCAGCCCTTCCAGCAGATTGTAAATCACCGTTTCCAGTTGCTGTCGGGCGGCCTTATTTTTTGCCAACACCCAGGGAGCGGTGATATCCACATATTTGTTCATATGGGCGATAAACTCCCAGACCGCCGCCAAACCCTTGTGGAAGGCGAGCTCACCCATACTGGCGCTGTAGGCGTCAATGGCTCTGCGGGCGTTGCGCTCCAGGCCCAGATCCATCTCCTTTTCCACATCGGGATCGGGCCCGGGAACCACCCCGGCAAAGTACTTGTGCGCCATCGAGAGCACCCGGGAGAAGAGATTGCCCAGGTCATTGGCCAGATCGGCGTTGATCCGCTGAACCAGGGCCGCTTCGTTGAAGTTGGAATCCAGGCCGAACACCATGTCCCGCATCAGAAAGAAGCGGAAGGCGTCCAGGCCGTAAACCTTTTTCATTTCCAGCGGGTCCACGACGTTGCCGATGGTTTTGGACATCTTGCTCTGGTCCACGTTCCAGTAGCCATGAACATTGAGGTGCCGGTAAACGGGGATCCCGGCCGCCTTGAGCATAATCGGCCAATAGATGCCGTGGGGTTTGAGGATGTCCTTGGCCACCATGTGCTGGGCCACCGGCCAGAACGTGTGATAGCGCTCGCCATCCGGGTAGCCCAAGGCCGACACATAGTTCAGCAGAGCGTCGAACCATACGTAGGTCACGTAATCCGGGTCAAACGGCAGGGTGATGCCCCACTTGATGCGTGACTTGGGCCGGGAAATGCACAGGTCCTCGAGCGGCTCGCGTAAAAATGCCAACACTTCATTGCGGTAGCGTTCGGGACGGATAAAATCGGGATGACGCTGGATGTGGTCGATCAGCCATTGCTGATAGCGGCTCATTCTGAAAAAGTAGTTGGACTCTTTGATTGTTTCCGGAGGGCTCTGATGGTCCGGGCAAGCACCGTCGACCAGCTCGCGCTCGGTGTAAAAACGTTCGCAGCCATAACAATAAAGCCCCTCGTATTCGCTGAAGTAGATGTCGCCGGCATCGTAGATGCGCTGCAGGACCGTCTCCACCACGGCCATATGCTGCGGGTCGGTGGTGCGGATAAAATAGTCGTTGGAAATGTTGAGTTCGGGCCACAGATCCCTGAAGAGACCGCTGATCTGATCGACGTAGGCACGCGGGGTGCAGTTTTCCTTTTTGGCGGCCCGTACGATCTTGTCCCCATGTTCATCCGTGCCGGTCAGAAAAAAGGTTTGATCGCTGGACATGGCGTGAAAGCGTCTGACCACATCTGCGGCAATGGTGGTGTAGGCATGGCCCAAATGGGGGCGCGCGTTCACATAATAGATGGGGGTGGTGATGTAAAAAGGGGCAGCCATAGTCTAATTCCCGTCGTTGATAATGTCCGTGAGGCTGATTTCCACCTCGTTACCCGTCTCGAGCTGCACCGTCAGACAGTCGCGGATAACATTGTGGCGGGTTACCTTTCCGCGGCCGCTCTTGGTATTGACCATTTTGCCGATTTTGGGAAAGCCCTGCTTCAGTTTGCGGTAGACCTCATCTTCAAAAGTCAGGCAGCACATGAGCCGGCCGCACTGGCCGGATATCTTGGTGGGGTTCAGGGAGAGCCCCTGCTGTTTGGCCATGCGGATGGATACCGGCTCGAATTTCTCCATGAAAGAGGAGCAGCAGAAAACGCGCCCACAGCGCCCCAGCCCCCCGCACATCTTGGCCTGGTTTCGAATGCCCACCTGTCGCATCTCGATGCGGGCCTTAAGGTGCTTGACCAGGATCTTGACCAGCTGGCGAAAGTCCACCCGCCCGTCGGCGGTAAAAAAGAAGGTCAGCCGGCTGGCGTCAAAGGTGCTCTCCACGGAAAACAGATTCATCTTAAGCCCCAGTTGCTTGATGCTTTTCACGCAGAAGGCATGCGCCTCGCGCTGCAAGGCCTCATTTTGCATCAGCTGGCTCAGGTCTTTTTGATTGGCTTTCCGAAAAACCTTTTTCAAAGGCTTGACGGCCGCTTCGGTTTCCGCCTGAAGCTCCGGCCCCGTCTCCACCGTGCCGAAGCCCAGACCCTGCTCCGTCTCCACGATCACCTGATCACCCAGGTTCAGGACAAAGGCGCCGCAGTTGAAATCATAAATCTTGCCGCCGGTCTTGAACCGGACTCCCACTTTTTTATTCATCGGTTATCAACGGGTATCCCATGCAGACCCTGGCCATTTGCAGGGCCAAGGCGTCCACAGTCAATCTGACGTTGGTGTTGGATCGCAGGGCCGTCAAAGCGCTCTCCACGGCCTCGATCTGATCGATCAGCTGCGCCGAACTGTGGCGCTGAGCGGCATTGGTCAATGCTTCCAGCCGCCCCTGGTCCAAAACGAGCTGCGGGGCGAACGGCGCCACCAGCAAATCCCTGAGCCACAAGGCAGCGATCTGCAGCGACGCGTCCAGTGCGTCCCTATCCCGGGCCACCATTTCGGACCACGCCAGCCAGGCGCGAACGTCCGTGGCGTCACTGCCGGCCATGCGGTCGGCCAAGGCCTGAACAACCCACGCGCGGCGCTGCAGCCACCGGCCGTCGATCCAGCGCTGGGCCCGAACATAGCTGCCCCCGCACAGCGCAGCGACGGTCTCCACCACAGCCGGTTCCGTCCCGCCGGCCCGATTCAGCAGCTCCTTTATGGCCGCCGAATCGAGCGGCAAAAAACGAAGGTGCCGGCAGCGTGAAACAATCGTCGGCAGCAGATCGGATGCGCGCGCTGCCGTCAACACCATCAGGGTCCGGTTGGGCGGCTCCTCCAGTGCCTTCAGCAGCGCATTTCCCGCCTCCGGATTCATTAATTGGGCTTCGGAGAGGATCACCACCCGCCGCCGCGCCTCACTGGGCTTCAAGGCCAGGGTCTGAAGCAGGCTGCGAATCTGAGCGATTCTGATAACCGACGCAGCAGGGGATACATGAATGACATCCGGATGATGGTTGCCGGCAATCTTTCGGCAGGCGACGCAGTCACCGCAGGCGTCGACGGCCTCACGGTGCAGGTTACGGCGAATCACCGGTTTCAACTTCAGACAGTTGCAGGCCATGGCCAGTGCCGTGGCCGTTGTTTTTTTCCCCACCCCCTCGTCACCGCTGAAGAGCAGCGCATGGGGCAGGGTCCCGTTGACAATAAAGGTCTTTAACTGTCCAATGAGGTGCTGTTGGCCAACGATGGCGTTGAATCCGATTGCCGTCGTCATTTTCCATGGATCCCGGAGGGTTGAATCAGAAGGGCCCACTGGGTGACCCGGCCTCGTCGGCAACGGGCCCCGGGCTGGGGTCTCCAGACCACCTATCGATCCACCCGCTCCTTGAGCTCTTTCCCGGCTTTGAAAAAAGGAAGCCTTTTGGGTTTAATGGTTACTTTCTGACCGGTTTTGGGATTTCTGCCGGTATAACTTCTGTACGCTTTGACAAAAAAGCTGCACAGGCCGCGTATTTCGACGCGTTCGCCGTCGGCCATGGCATCGGCCATGCTGTCAAAAAAAATCTGGACCACTTTTGCCGCTTCGGCCTTGGATATGTCGGCTTCGGTCTTCAAAGCGGAGATGAGCTCCAGCTTATTCATGGTTCCTCCTTGGGCGCTCGGTAGTGAATACAAGGTCTGAGGCGGTTCTATAGAATGAAAATTTATAAAAAGTCAAGTAGTTATGATAATTTTTCCGGCAGTTTCTCCACATCGGCCGCATCGACGTTGACCGCCGCGAACTGCCCCAGGGCCTCAATATTGACAATGACGCGCCCCTCGCCACGGTAGCTGGAAAAAACCCCCGTCACCCCGGCAAAGGGTCCGTTGATCACCATCACGCGGTCCCCTTTTTTAAAGCGGGTTCCGGTGATCACATCCCCGTCGGCGCAGACCATGATTTTGAGTGAATCGATCGTGGCGTCGGCAATGGGCAGCGGACCCCGGATGTTGCCGATAAGCCGGACGGCCCCGGTGGTTTTGAGAATCTCCACATGCCGGTAAGGGTTCAAATCGGTCCGGACAAAAAGGTAGCCGGGAAAAAGCGGCACCCGGATCATCTTGTGACGATCCCGCCGCCGGCTTTTCACCGTAATCTTGGGCAGAAAGACCTCCACGGTCTTTTTGGTCAGCCCCTCGTTGACCACATTCTCAAAACGGCTTTTGGTATGAAGCGCAAACCAGGCGCGTGTCAGTTGGTCTCCAACCATGGGTGTGATTCCATTGATTCCAGTGGAGGTGATGAACCCGAAGCGT
>JAWOIA010000055.1:0-10401 GCA_046484885.1 Desulfosarcina sp.
AGCTGAAGTGCGCCATACCGAAGCAGTCTCCGGCTAAAGGACCCGAGACCGCAAACAGGGTTCCAAAAGCAAAGCCGATCACCGCGGCCAGCACGGCCCACAGCCACAATCCCGTCAGGTGGGGCATGATCAGGTAGGCTACACCGGCACCGGCAAAACTCAAAGCCATCATTTGCGTTCGCCCCATACGGTCCGAAAAATAACCGCTGATCAGCCGGCCGGCGCCGTTGGTCAGGTTGAACGCCGTCAGCAGAACGACCGCCTGGGCCAGGTTCAAGCCGCGGGCCAAACCGAAACCGGTGGCCAGCACCAGCATGCTGGCCCCGGCAGCACCGGCGAACACCCAGGTGATCCAGAGGCACCAGAAATCCCGGCTTTTCAGAGCGTCCGCCACTGAACGGCCACTGGGCGCAAATGGAGCGCCAGAGGACGCGGCCGACGGATCGGTCCGCGGAAACCGGATCAGGGTGGCGGCGATCAGCCCGACGGTGAGTGCTGCTGCCCCGGCGGCCAATGTCAGCGTTTGGTAACCCCATTTCGTCAGGAGCATGGTAAAAACAGGGGACATGATCGCCGCCGACATTCCAAAGGCCAGGTTGAAAAGACCCGCAACCAGGCCACGTCTTTCAGGATACCAGCTCTGGACCACCGTCAAGCCGGGCAGGTAGACAAAAGCCGATGAGGCCCCGAGGGAAAAGGCCCAAATGTTGACATCGACCATATTCCCCGCCTGACTCAGCCAGATGCCGCTGCTGCCGCACATCGCAGCCCCGATCGCAGCCAATCTCCCCGGGCCGAATTTTTCCTGCCAACGCCCGCACAGGTACATGAAGCTGGTTGCACCGGCGATAATGAAGAACACCGTCCCGCCCACCGTCCCGTCGCCGGCGCCGAACACCTGCTGCCAATGGTGGCGCAGGACACCGGGCAAGCCGAAAATAAACGAACCCGGCCAGAAAATGGCGCCGGCACAGGCAACCAGAATCGCAGTTCGGGAGGTCTCCTCAGGCATATGCGCTCCTCGATCCATACTGAAACGATACCACCACACCCGAGGGTCTATCATGCTGTCGACCGTGAGGCAAACACCGATTGGACCCGGGGATGGGTGACCGATCGTTCAGCGAACCCCTCCCGCGAAACTCAACGGCCAGCCGTTTCATTTGCCTTGACGGATGGTTCGGTTTATGCGAAGGCCAGAGCCAATTTTGAGGCGATCGCCCGAAACCCGATGCGAGTGGTTGTCCAGGAGACGATTTTCCCTTAAGTGCGGTTGGACGTAAACTCGCTGACGGTTCTCAATGCCATCGCGTACTGAGAAGATCGTTTGGTCGCAACCGTGTCAGAATCAGGAGCAACGCCATGAAACTTGGCATCATCGGCCTTCCTCAGTCGGGTAAAACCACGGTTTTTGAGGCCTTGACGCGCAGCGTGACCGCTGAAGGCAGCCAGCGGGAGGGCCGAATCGGCACAATCACCGTTCCGGACCCCCGGGTCGATATCCTCAGCGGCATGTACACCCCCCGCAAAACCATTTTTGCCCAAGTGGCCTATTTCCTGCCCGGCAAAGGGGACCCATCCGGTGCCACCCAAAAGGGTCCCAGCATCTGGATCCAGGTTCGGGACTGCGACGCCCTGATTCACGCGGTGCGCAACTTCAGCGGCTACGGCTTTGATCCGCCCACACCCCGGGCCGACATCGCGGCCATCGACCAGGAGCTGATCATATCCGACCTGATGGTGGTGGAAAAACGCTTGGAACGTCTGGCCCTGGACGCGCGCCGGGGCAAAAAACCGAATCAAGAGGAGATGGCCCTGCTTGACCGTTGTAAAGCGTACCTGGACAATGAGACCCCCTTGCGTCGCTTCGATGACATCGCAGCGGCCAAACTGCTGCGCGGCTATGCCTTTCTTTCCGCCAAGCCTCTGCTGATCCTGTTTAACAACGACGAGGAGAACGATCGCCCGCCCGATGCCGCCAGCCTACCCCCGGGTGAAGCATCCATAGTGATAAGGGCCAAACTGGAACGCGAGTTGGCCCAAATTTCCGAGGAAGAGGCCCGGGAGTTTCTGGCCGAATTCAATATCACCGCATCGGCCACGGACCGGGTCATTCAACGCTCCTATGACCTGTTGGGGCTGATCTCCTTTTTCACCGTCGGCGAAGACGAGGTGCGGGCGTGGACCATCGGCCGGGGCACCGATGCGGTCGAGGCGGCCGAGGTGATTCACTCCGATATAAAAAAGGGGTTCATCCGGGCCGAAGTCTTGGCTTACAAAGACCTCGTGGCTGCAGGTACCTATGCCGAGGCCCGCAAAAAGGGCGTGGTCCGGCTGGAAGGCAAGACCTACACGGTGTGCGACGGCGATATCATCAACTTCCGGTTCAACGTCTAATCAGAACCAGGACCGATGGCTCCAGATGTCGGCCTCGAGACTTTTCTTGTCCTCCTCCAGCTGGAGGTACATGGAGGCGTTTTGAATGGCCAGACCGCCCTGATGGGCCAATGCTTCCACCATGACCATGAGGTCGGAGGGAAATTCCCGCTGGACATCGCTGTAAAGACGCATCACCCCAATCACCCGATTGCGGGCCAGAATCGGCGTGACGATCATCGACACGATGCCCTCCTTTACCATGGCGTCCTTGAAACGGATCCGCTCGTCGGTGGTGGCGTCGCTGATAACGAGGGTCTCCCCCTTCAGGGCGCGCGCCGCGGTCTCGGTGGTGGTTAAGGCTCCCATTTCGAGAAATTCATCACTGAGCCCGTAGCTGGCCACCAGCTTCAGCGACCCGCTGTCTTCGTCCTTGAGACGGATCAGGGCCCCTTTCATCCCCAAGGCGTCGCAGATGTTCTCCGTAAGGTTGTTGAGCACCTGCCGAATATCCAGGGAGGAATTGATGCTGGAAGCCAGTTCCAGAAACAACATGGCGTTTTTCTGGAGGCGGTTGAGCAGGCGGGTCTTCTCAATGGCAAGGCCGCCCTGTTCGGCCAGGGCTTGCAGGAATTCTATCTCATCGGAAGCGAACTCACGCCGGGTGGCCGTATAGAGCGAGAGCACCCCGATGGCATGGTCTTTGACGATTACAGGAACGGTCAGCAGGGAGGCGATGCCCTCGGCCTGCTTGGCGGCGTGGTTTTCAAGGCGCGGATCGGAGGTGGCGTCCGGAAAGGCCAGATAGCCCTCTTTCTCCAAGGCGCCGACCACCCGCCTGGCCTGGATGGGGTTGGCATGCAGGTAGGCGTCGGACAGCCCCTGTTGGGCCACCGGCACAAACACATCCTGTTTCTCATCCCGCAGGAAGAGGCAGGCTGCCTTGCCGGCCATGGTACCAATGGCGCTGCCCACGATCAGATCCAGCAGTTGGGTCCGGGAGGCGGCGGTACCGAAAGCTTTGCTCAGCTTGCAGAAGGTCTTGAAATAGTCTTTTTCCTTGGTCATGGGGCGCTCCTGATGGTTAGTGCCCATCCAGAAACGAGGAATTTTGGTCGAGATCAAGGCATGCGAAAAATTTTACCACAGGCATATATTGATATTCCGAGGATAAAATTTTGAGCATAACGCCGATATCGGGCGAAATAACCGTTTCTGGACGGACACTAGTTAATATCCTGCCGCTCGGTTGCTTCTGCACTCGGGGCCACGGATCGATAGATCAAGCCCTCAGCTCAACGATTGAAACGGGTTGACCCACGCGCCGCTGCGCGGGGCGGCCGACCCTTTTTCCCCTTTTTTTGATCGACGGGGGTTGCCGCAGCGGTCGGCGGCGGCGGTCTTTTTGGCGACGGAAGATCCCGCTCTTTCAACCAAGCGGCGATCTTGGGGGCAAACTCCTTCTGGCACTTGGAGCTGACGTAGATCCCGATGTGTCCGGTATCCAGGCAAATATCTTCCGTATCGGTGCTGCCCACGTGGCGGGTGAGCTGGTCGCAGGCCTCGGGAGGCACCAAATGGTCAAACCGGCCGTAGATGTTTAACAGGGGCATGGTGATCTTTTTCAAATCCACCCGCCGCCCACCCACCTTCAAGCGGTTGCGGATCAGTTTGTTCTCCTGATAGCAGTCTTTGATGAACTGCCGAAAGACCTCTCCAGGAAGATCAGGGCTGTCGAAAATCCATTTCTCCATACGCAGAAAGTTCTCGACAAACTCCTTGTTGTCCATATTTTCCATGAAGCCGATGTATTTATCGATCATGAGGCGGGCCGGATTGAGCAGCAGGAACCCGAAGTTCATGATGTCGGCAGAGAGATTGCCGTAAGTGTCCACCACACGGTCTACATCCATGCTCTTCATCCAGACATGCAGCAGGCCCTTGGGGGTGTCGAAGAAGGTCGGGGTCACCGTCGTGACCAGGTTCTTGATTTTTTCAGGGTGCAAGGCCGAATAAATGACACTGAAGGTTCCACCCATGCAGATGCCCATAAGATTGACCTGGGGTGCGCCGGTTCGTTGGCGGATGACCTCCACGACGTTGTCCATGTACCCATTGATGTGGTCATCAAATCCCAGAAAGCGGTCTTTGCGGGTAGGGTATCCCCAGTCAATCATGTAAAGGTCGATACCGGCATCCAAAAACCGTTGCACCACGCTCCTTCCGGGCTGCAGGTCCAGCATGGTTTCCCGGTTGATCAAGGCGTAAACAACCATCAGGGGTGTCTGGTAGCGAACGCCGGCTTTGGGCCGGTAGTGCTTGAGGGTGACCCGATCCTCCCGGTAGACAACGTCGTAAGGGGTTTGGGCCACTTCCGCGTCCAGTTCGGAAAGAAGCACTTCCGAGGCCTTCTGGGCGCGAGCCTGCACCCGCTCGGCATCCTGGGCCAGCTTGGATAGGATCAGATCCACAGGAACTTTGAATTGGGGCATTTGTCATCTCCCGATCGACAAAGCGTGTTGCCTCTCGAGCCAATTTTGATACGGTCGTAAAAAGTCGAATTTTTCGCTTCGTGAGGGTTTCGGGGCGCGATTCTGGCTGCTATGGTTTCTCAAGTTTACGGATCCGTTTTTTCAATTCGTAGAGTTCCCGGGCCAAATCGTCCATTTCCGAGCGGCTGGCAACCGGAAAGCCGCGGAGCACATCCTCCATCACCGCATCCCTGGCGCAGGTGAATTCTGCCAGAACAGTGATGGTTTTCCCCATGGTCTCCACATACTCAGGCGTCTGGAAAAGGGTCATGAAATGTCCTTCCAGCACCTTGATCCACATTTGATAGTAAACCCGAGAGTCTTCAGGCAGTTTTCCTTTTTCGGCCAGTTCACCCAGCTGGTCCTGCATGACCGTCAGGGACCGGTTGAACGGCAGGGTCAACAGGCGCATGAATTCGGCAAAGGTGGACTGAAAGCGGTTGAAAGCGTCAACTGCCGTATTGAGCTTTTCCTGGTAGGTACGGGTCAGGCCCAGCTGGGGAATGCGAAAAAATTGCCGAAACTCCTTTTCATAAATATCGGTCCAGCCATGCAAGATGTTTTCATCAATGTTCTCAAACTGATAAGCTTCCACCGCGGCGCTGATGCGACTGGCGCTTTCGGCGCCTTTGCGCTGCATTTCCAAAAAGCTGCCAACGGTGCTCTGGGCCAGATGAGCCAGCAGATCAGGCATCGCGCCGGCACCCTTGAGCAGCGATCCCACCGACTCCGGGGAAGACATGACGGCGGTCATGGCCTGCCAGTTTTTCATCGCTTTGCCCATGGCGTCCATATCGGTAAAAGATCCAACTCTGGCGCCATCGGTTGGGAGGTGGGTTTTCTGGGCAGCTGACGCCGTCATGGCAGCTAGGTTGCCCCAGAATGCATTCATGGTCTCGCCCCAGGCGGCAACCATGGATTGAAATCCAAATGGGTCCTCTTTCTTGTCGTCACCCATGGAGCCCTCCATCGACATTGACCAAAAGCTGTTTGATAAGGCAGCTGACCCCTCGGCCATTTAGCCCCCGCCGCGCCCCGAGCACCGCACCAAGCGAAAAATTTGGATTCGGTCCTTCCTCAGCTTTCCGGCCCATGCTCCAGATCCATGTGAAAGCGCACCGGGCCGCGGTAGCGGTCATTGTTGAAGCGTTTGTGCAGGGCATACTCCGAGTTGGGGGCCGACCAGGAGGTGGCGATGGCCACATGCCCTTTGGGAAACGGGGTGACTTCTGCGTCAACGAAATCCACCGGCGCCAGGGCGCTGTCCGTTTCGACCAGGTCGTCGTGGATGCCGTAGCAGATCAACCACGGTGTGCCCTTCTCCCGAATGCGGTTCAGATTCAGTTTGGCGTTGAACAGAGTGACGGGCAAGGTGCCGTCCGTAGCAATGGGGGTAGTAAAAGATGCGAAGCTGATCCGGGTGATGGCCATGGGCAGATCGTTGCGCTCGTTGGCCAGCCAATAGTTCAAGGCTGCAGCGGTTTTGCTGACCGTCAGAGGGCGATCCTTTTGAGCACCAAACATCAGCAGATCCCGGTAAAAAGCCGCCAGCGGCGATTCGGTTTCAATGCTCTTGAGTTTGTAAACCCAGCCCATCAGGGTCCCATCCGCCACCTGGTTGCCGTTGGCCAAGGTCTTGGTGCCATAGGCAAGATCGTTGAAGCGCGGCGGCAACTTTTCCAAAAAACCGGCCAGTCCTTTGCTGCGAGTGCCATCCATGGGCGCCACACAGGTAATAAACGCGTCCACCACGCCGTCGAGCTGGCCGCTCAACAAGGTACACAGGGCGTTGTAGCCCCCTTGGCAGTAACCGTTCAGGGTCACCGGCTTGCCGTGGCGAACCTGGATCGTGCGACAGAATTTCGCCGTATCCCTGGCATCGTCCTCAGCGCTCATGACCTGTAGTGCCTCGGTGGTGGCGATATCCTTGAGGATACGGATGTAGGTCGGAATACCCTGGTTGGCGAAGCAGTGGGCGTAGCTGCGCTGCTCACCGGGCAGGAACCCCAGAATGTTGGCCCCCAGAACATAGGGCGGAACAATGCAGACCGGTTTGGCCCCTGGATTGACCTCGACCCCGTCCTGGTTCGGCAGAATCTGATACAGGTAAAACCGGTCCGTTTCCGCCACCAAGGGGTTGACACCGCGTTCGAAATGAAAGCCGTACTCCTCCTCAATAGCGGCAATGGCCTGCGGGTAGGCCCGGGTTACCTGCCGCATCAATTGTGCCTGGCGCCGGGCCACGCGCTTCAAGTCACCGGCCTCCAGCTGCCACACGCTCTTATAAAATGCCGCCAGCAGGTCGTTCATTTCGGCGGCGGTGTACCGGCGCATCATTTCCAGAGCACCACCGACTCCCCGGTTGATCAATTCGGCATTTTGACTCATCAGCCCCAAATAGGCGGCCAGGGTATCCGCCGGAGAGGCATGGGTCAGCCGGCCGGCCTCAACCTGCTGGAAATAGCGGGTGGAAATAAGGTATGGCAGCATAAAGTCGGTTGTGTAGCGTGACAGTCCGGCAAGATAATCCGCAGCGGCTGCGAAGAGATCCCCCACCATCGTGAGCCCCTCTTCCACCTCAACACCTGCGGACGGGGTAACGGGGTCTGGATTGTTTTTTTTGGCCATAGCGCCTCCTTGCTCGTTATTGTAATCCGATTGCGCTATGTAGGCAACCCGAAATTGGCCTGATCGAAGTCGGCCGGGGTTGTTGCCGCGCCGCCCTTTCCCGACCGATCGACTTCCCAAAGGGATCGACCACTTCCGATGCATCGGCCGAGTTGGCTTCAAAATCCATTGACACGCCCATGCCGGTTCGCTATAGGTAGGCCTGTTTGATCCTAAATGTGATCAAATTTCTGATAAAATACCGGAGGATTGAAATGACGCGTGTTTTTATCGAGGGCAACGAGGCGGTGGCGTTGGGTGCCATAGCCGCCGGCTGTCAGTTCTTTGCCGGATATCCCATCACCCCGGCCACCACCATTTACAATGCTATGCTCAAATACCTGCCGCCTCAAGGAGGCATCTGCCTGCAGGGCGAAGATGAGATCGCCTCCATCGGCTACTGCCTGGGGGCGTCCATGGCCGGCAACAAAGTGCTCACCGCGACATCGGGACCGGGTATCAGCCTCTACAGCGAACAGATCTCCTTTGCCATCGGCAGCGAGATCCCCCTGGTCATTGTCAACGTTCAGCGGCTGGGGCCTTCCACCGGATCCGCCACCAAAGGGGCGGACGGAGACATCCAGTTCATGCGCTGGGGTTCCAGCTCCGGCTTGCCGGTCATTGTCCTGGCGCCGGTGGACGCGGCGGACTGTTACCGGCTGACCGTGCACGCCTTCAACCTGGCAGAACAGTATCGTTGCCCTGTCTTTGTGGCATCCAACAAAGAGATCGCCATGACCCGCGAAAGTGTCGATCTGGACGCCATCCAACTGCCGGATCGGATCACCCGCAAACCAGCAGACCGAAACAAACCGTTTCTGCCCTTCGCCACCGACAACGACCACACCCCACCGGACTTTCTGCCTGTCGGTGATCCAATCCTGGTGCGCCAGACCTCGTCCACCCATGGCGCCAACGGTTACATCACCGTAGACCCTGAGATCATCAATGCCTTCCAGCAGCGCCTGGAAAAAAAACTGAAACAGCATGTGGATGAATTCACGCATGCCGACCAGGATCTGGATCCGTCGGCTCAGACCTTGCTGATCGTCTACGGGGTCACGGCTCGTGCCGCCAGGGTCGCGGTGGCCGCTTCCCGCGCGGCAGGCAAGCCGGTCTCCCTGTTAACCCTGAAAACCTTGTGGCCGGTACCGCAGCGGCTGATCGTAGATGCGGCTGCACCTTACCGACGAATTGTGGTGGTGGAGATGAACATGGGTCAATACGTAAGGGAAATCCAGCGATTGCTGCCCGGCAAACCCGTCGCCTTTTTCGGCCAAATGAACGGCAATCTGATCAAACCGGAACAGATCAGGGAGGTGATATAGATGGGCAGTCTAATTAACGCCGAACGGCCTCCGGTATTCTGTCCGGGATGCAGTCATGAGCGGGTCACCACCGCCCTGGACCAGGCCCTGGACAAGATGGGCCTGGACGGCAGCCAGGTGGTCATCGTCAGTGACATCGGTTGCTCGGGACTCTTCGATACTTTTTTCAACACCCACGCCTTCCACGGTCTCCACGGTCGGGCGCTGACCTATGCCACGGGCTTGAAGATGGCCCGCCCGGATTTGAAAGTGATCGTTACCATGGGTGATGGCGGCCTGGGGATCGGTGGCGCCCACGTGCTTTCCACCTGCCGGCGCAACATCGATCTGACCTTGTTGATTCTCAACAACTTCAATTACGGCATGACCGGCGGCCAGTGTTCTTCCACCACTCCCCAAGCGGCCGTGGTGGGATCCGGATTTCTCAACCAGCTGGAAAAGCCGATCGATATCTGCCAGGTCGCCGCCGCGGCAGGTGCGGCCTTTGTGACCCGCACCTCCTCCTATGCCCCTGATCTGGTGGATGAAATGGTTGCCGCCATCAGCTACGAGGGTTTCTCGCTTTTAGACATGTGGGGCATCTGCCCCGGCCGCTACACCAAACGCAACAAGATCACTCCCAAAAGTATTGCGGCCGACCTGGCCTCCTTGCCACGGTTCCAGGGTCCGGTGCCCGAAAACCAGCGCATGGAATACGCCCGCAGCTACCGGGAAGCGGCCGGCCGTTTGGCCCCGCCGGACCCGCCTGCAGACATCGGGGTGCGTTACCAACTGCTGGCAAGCGGGCGCCAGGAGGTTCTGATCGTAGGCAGCGCGGGGCAGCGCATCGTTACGGCCGGTGAGATTTTCTGTCTTGCCGGCATGGCCGGCGGATGGCACGCCACCTTGAAAAGTGACTATCCCATCACGGTGTTGCGGGGCCACTCGGTAAGCGAAATGGTGCTTGCCCCCCAGCCGGTCGACTATACCGGCATCGAGCGGCCCAACGTGGTGGTCGCCCTGGCGGACGAAGGTGTGCGACGGCGTGAACGGATGTTGGCCCGACTGGGCAGCGACGCTTTGATTCTCAAGGCTGCCGGCGTGAGCCTTCCCGACACCGGCGCCACGGTTCAGACGGTGGATTTCAAGGGACAGAAAATCAAATCCCAGGACTGGGCCCTGGCTAGTCTGGGTCTGCTGGCCAAACGGAAGCAGATCATTTCCATGGACCTGCTCAAGGCAGCATTGATCAGCCGCTTCAACAAGGGCGTTCTGGAAGCAGCCGTTGATCTGGTTGACCGGGTTACTGAGTAAAAGCAAAACACTTAAAACGAAAAGGAGACCGCATGGATTTTCAGCCGAGCAAGGAGCTGGCGATGCTGCGCAAAGCGGTGCGCGAGTTTGCCACGAAGAAGATTGCGCCCCATGCCGACCAATGGGACCAGGAGCACTACTTTCCCTACGAAGAGGCCATCAAGCCCATGGGTGAGCTGGGATTTTTCGGCACGGTGATTCCCGAG
>JAWOIA010000130.1:0-12665 GCA_046484885.1 Desulfosarcina sp.
CGTGCTCCAGTGCACAGCGGGTCCCCGGCGCCAGCAGGGACCGCAGCTTCCAGCCGACCTTCGCACTGCCGATGAAGCTGAGGAAGCCGGCACGGGGATCACTCACCAAGCCCGTGGCGAACTTGATATTCAAATTTCGTCATAACAAACTGTAATTTTTGCAATTTATTTAATTCAGACGCTGTTTAATATTACATAAAGTTCCTTTCGGATATATGGCCATGCAGGGCCTGGAAAAGCTTTTTACGAGGCTGTCAAGATTGATAAGGTCGTAAAAATCCGACTTTCTACGACATATCAAGCGGGCGGAACCGGGTCTGCGCGCAATCCATCCAAAAAACGGCGGCACAATCGGTCCGACACCGCGTGGGAGTACACCTGGCCGTCAGGATCGACCCCTCGGATGCCACCATCCCGAAAAAACCCGGCCAGCAGTAAGCGCCCCACCTGCCGCCGATCCAAGGCAGGATCAAGCCACTCCTTCACCGGCGCCGGCCGGGGAATTGGTACGCCGATGGCGTTGAGGTGCTTGATGAAATTCAGTATGCGGCCTAGCCGCAGCAGGGTAGCGGCATCGCGGCGTGAGGTACGCTGATCGATGGGCAGCGCCGTGGATCGCATGCCGGCATAAGTATTCGGCAGCAGTCCACGGGCCCGGCAACGCACATAGTCCGCGCTGCCGGGGGCCGGGTAAAACACGGAAACCCCGGCCAGCACACGGCGGCCGGCCAGAAAGAGCAGGTCGTCCACCGAGGTGAGCGGATCCTGGTCCGGTGCCCCGACAATAATATAGCCTACCGCCGCAAGCCCTTCCCGTCGGGCGCAACCCAGAGCCCGGTCGAAGGCGGCGCGCACATCGGGACGGTTGAAACGCCTCAACTGCCCGCTGTCCGCACTGCCCAGAGAGAGGTTGAGAACCTTGAAGCCGCTGATCTTCATGGCCTGCACCACCACAGGTGTGAGCGTCGGCGGGAAAAGGCCGTTCATGGCCCGCAGCTCCGGTGGCGATTCGTTGAAACAACCCCGAATGCCTTCGAGCAGTTCAAGGAACCAACGCTGATCCACGGTAAGGTTTTCATCTTCAAAATCGATCAGTCCGACCCGGCGTCCAGCGGAAGCCGCCCGGATTTCGCGCAGCACGGCCGACACCGATCGTTGCCGGAAGCCCATCCATGAGGCGGCACCGGTAGCACAGTAGCTGCAGGCCAGTGGGCACCCCCTGCCGGCGATGGTCACGATGCCGTCTCTGCCGGAGCGCTGGTAGAAATCTCGCCGGATCAGTTCAAATGCCGGCACGGGAAGACGGTCGAGGTCGCGACACAATACCGGTTGACCGACATGCAGCGATCCATCGGCGTTGCGCAACACGATGCCCGGTACATCGGCCAGATCCCCGCCACCCCTCAAGGCCGACGCCAGCAGCGGCAGTCCCGCTTCACCCTCGCCGCGAATCACCAGATCGACGGCCGGTTCGGCCATGACCGCCGCCGGCAGTACGGTTGGGTGATGACCCCCGAGGACCACCGTACAATGGGGCAGGCTGGCTTTGACCACCCGTGCCACGGCAAGGGCCATATCACTGTAGGCGGTGAACAAGGCGGCGATGCCCACCAGAAAAGCCCCGGAGGCCTTGACCTGGCGACCGATATGCTCGAGGCTATAGCCGAAGTGGCGGTAATGGTGAAAAAGGGCAAAGGGGCTCCGATCCGCCCGGCCGTAAAACGGGGTCAGGTGTTCCAGCGCCTCGGGCAACGCGATGACCCGCGATTTTCCGGTGGCCATGGCATCCAGAATGTCCACGGAAAAGCCTTTCAGCGAAACCGCGGCCGCAATGGAAGCCAGCCCGTAGGGAATGGTCCGTTTGGGGGTGTGGTAATAGTCCGCTATCGGCGGCTGTATCAAGAGAATGTCGACCATGGGGTAGCACCGCAAACAGGACGGCCGTCAACTCAGCTGGTATATGGTATCGAAAGTTCGGATCTCCTCAGGCAGATCCTCGGGAGCGATGGTGTTTCGAACCCCCATGGCAAAAGCCCGCTCGATCACATTCTGCAATTGGATCAGATTGCCCGGCCAGTGGTACTGCAGCAGGATATCCAAGGCGGGGGGGGTAATGCCGTAAATTCGAGCCTTGGCGGCTGGTGGGGTGCGGTAAAGAAAATGGTTGATCAGCAGCGGAATGTCCTCTTTGCGCTCGCGTAGCGGCGGCAGTTTGATGAGGACGGCATCGAACAGATCCAGGGCATCTCTTTGCATGGCGCCGCTGGCGATGAGGTCATCCAACTCCCCGCTGGTACCGGCAACCAGACCAGGGCCCCGGCCGACCTTGGCAGCGCGCTTGTCGAGCAGGGTCGTCAGTTGTCGGCGCACCGTCGGCCCAAGCGCGGTCACTTCCTCCAGGTAGAGGGTTCCGCCGCCTAAAGACCGAAGCTTTTCCGAGAGTTGTTCAGCAACCTGATCCGGGGTCTGATTCACCTGGCTGAAGCTGCTGCAATTCAACGCCAGGAAGGGGTGGGCCTGGCGGTCGCTCTTCTCATGCAGGGTTTGGGCCGTCAGGGCCTTGCCGGTCCCGCTCTCCCCCTGAACCAGGACCATGGGGGTTTTCGGGCTGACGGTGTCAATCACCTCATAAATTTCCCGCATCCTGGGGCATATACCGATCAGGCGGCCGTAACGGTGACGCTCCCGGGCCATTTTGCGGATCCGTTGGGCCTTGTCCTTGAACTTCTTCTCCTCGACAACCCGATCGATAATCAGTTTGAGATGATCCAGCTTGAAGGGTTTCTGCAGGTAGTCCCGGCTGCCGAATTTCATGGCCTCGATGGCCGATTCCATGGATCCGTAACCGGTAACAATGATTACCTCGGTTTGCGGCCGTACCTTTTTGACGGCGACAAGAAGTTCCAACCCATTGAACTCAGGCATCTTGTAGTCGGTGAAAACAATATCGATCCGTTGAGCCTTGACGATCTCGACGGCTTCACGACCGTTGTCCGCAGTGGTGATAAGATAGCCTTTCATGGTCAGGTACTGTTCAACCATGACCAGGATCTCTCGATCGTCGTCCACAAACAGAATTCGGGTGTCAGACATGGCATCGCCTCAGGTGGAATTCCCCCTATAGTAAACCGCGCTTGAAAGATCAACCCAGGGTTGACCCCTTGGCAGAAAGGGTCTGAACTGGACCGAACGGGGCCGTTGGTGGTGACCCCGTGCAGCCAAGATGCCACCCGAGTGGAAATCACACCTGCGGATCGATTAAATCCCCGATCATGGTTTCCACCCCGGCCCGGCCATCGGCCTCCAGAACCGATTCGATCAGGCTACGGATGTTGTGGTCGGTTTGCCGATCCCGATCCATATCGCCCAGGGATCGATAGCGTCCGCAGACGAATGAAATGGGGGTTGCTGCGGTTAAGAACAGCGGCGGCATCTAACGCGTGAGCCCGGGCCATGGCCGCTTTTCAACATCCCAACACCGGGTCCTGGTAGGCTGAATTGACTTCAACGGCTTGCGACCCTATAGTGGGCTCCTAACCATCGTTGCTGGCGGGGGTCGATTGAAAGTATCCGTACTCATGGTTTGCACGGGCAATATCTGTCGCAGTCCCATGGCGGAGGGCCTTTTGCGGCACCTGCTGCCGGAGTTCATGAAGCCGCTGGTAGCGGTTCGATCGGCCGGCACCGACGGCCTGCACGGCAACCCGGCTGAACCCTTCGCCGTCAGGGCCGCCGCCGCCTACGGGGCGGATATTTCCGCACACCGGGCGAGAATTCTGGATGCCACCATGGTCCGATCGGCAGACCTGGTCCTAGCCATGGAAGACTATCACCTGAGCCGCATCAAACGCCTGCTTTTTTTTGGCTGTGCTTACGCGCGGCTGCTGGGCGGTTTCTCGCCCCGGCCGGCAAACCCCGAGATCGAAGACCCCTACGGGTTGTCACTACCCGCCTACGAGGCCTGCGCAGCCGAAATTCACGCCTGCATGCCCGGACTGATCGACCATATCCGCCAACATGCGGCGCTGTCGGCGTCCTGACCCATGGGAACCATTCGCCAGCAAATCATTGCCCTGCTAAAACAAGGGAGCCTGTCGGCACTGCAGATCTCGCAGACTGTGAAGGTGACCGAGAAAGAGGTCTGTCGACACCTGGTGCACATCCAAAAAAGCGTGGCCGCCCAGGGACAGCAGTTCTACCTAACGCCCTGCACGTGCCTGGCATGTGGCTTTATCTTCCGGGATCGGCGCCGCCTCACCCGGCCGGGGCGCTGCCCGCGCTGCCGGGCAACCCGCATCAGTCAGCCGCTATTCAGTGTCCATTTGGAATCGCCGGGTAGGATGCACGACCTGGTAAAGATCGAAAGGAGCATCGACCCCATGGACCCGTCACCGATCAAGCATCTTTTTCTGATCACCGGTACCACCCGAGGCATCGGCCGGGCGTTGGCGGAATCGGCCTTGACGCAGCCCAACAGCTTCGTGATCAGCCTGTCCCGCTCGGCACCCTTCCTGCGGAGCAACCATCAGAACATCACCATCGACCTCGAGGACAGCCAGGCAATCGGCCCCGCTCTGAAACAGATCGATCTGAACCCGGAGCAGACCGGCGGGCTGACCCATAGCGTTCTGATCAACAACGCCGGTGTTTTAGCACCCGTGGCGCCCATCGGCGACTGTGACGACGCTCTGCTGGCCAGCAACATCCGGGTCAACCTGATCGCACCCCTGATTCTGTCCCGGCATTTTTACCATTTCTGCAAAGGGTTTCCCGGAAAGAAGACCATCGTCAACATCACCTCGGGAGCCAGCCGCACCCCCTATTCCGGCTGGTCGGCCTATGCTGCCAGCAAAGCCGGCCTGGATATGGCGACCCGTTGCATAGCCCTGGAGTTCGCCCCCAGCGACCCGGCATTTTGTGTCTGCGCCGTAGCCCCGGGAACGGTGGACACCGCCATGCAGGCGACGATCCGCCGCTGCAGCATCGACCAGTTTGCACAGGTGGGGAAGTTCCACGCGCTCAAGACCGCCGGGGCACTCGATCCTCCCGACCATACGGCATCGGCCCTGATGCGGCTGCTGATGGCGGGACGGTTTGAGAATGGTGGGCGGTATGATCTGAGGGAGATGAACCGCTGAGGGTTTGGTGAAAAAACTACCCAGACGGCGCAGCGGCGGCGGGTCCATCGGCCACGCGGCAGCGCGGGGGAGTCACAGACGGCATTCGGGCGCTGCGGTCATTGCAGTTGCTTCAGGGCCGTTGCGCACGGCCAGACCGGCCCTGCGGGCAACGGCTCGCAACATACCCTGAAAAAGCCATTGATGGGTTGGCAGCAGCGCATACCAATAGAGAATGCCGGCCAGACCGCGGGGCAGGAAACGCGATACCATTTTAATTTCCACCCGCTCCGATCCTTGCGGTGTGATGATGAACTCCAGCAGGGCGTCCCCCGGTGTCTTCATCTCAGCCAACAACAGCAGGCGGCGCGGCGGCTCGACGGCGATGACACGCCAGAAATCCAAACCGTCTCCAACCCTCAGATCCGATGGATGGCGCCTTCCCCGCCGAAGGCCGGGACCACCTGCCATGCGGTCCAGCATGCCACGCAGTCGCCACAAGCTGTGGGCGAAGTACCAGCCGTTTTTACCGCCGATGGACGATACCGCCGACCAGACCCTATCAGCGTCACCCGCCAGCACGATACGATGGGCGCCGCCCAGAACCGTGCCGCCGGCATACTCGGCATCCCCGCAGGTAACCCACTCGGGGGGCAGGCTACCACCGCCGTCAAACCAACAGGTGTCCACCTGCTGCTGACGAATGCGGTCGAGCGCCGTGCGGATGGTCTGCCGGGTGTCGGTCAGATGGACCGGCAGCCAATTCCGAATGCGATCCTCCCGACAGACCACCGGAATGCTCAACCCTTCGGCCAGGGGCTGGGCGATGCTGGCCGGAATCGGGGTCACGAGGTGAATCCACTTGGCGCTGAGCCAGGGGGTCAGCACCGGCACGGGCAGGATGACGCGCCGCTTCAGACCAGCCTCCCGGGCATAGATCTGGATCAGGTCCCGATACGTCACAATATCCGGACCGCCAATATCAAAGGTCCGGCCGGCGGTCTCGGAAACCGCCAGGCAGCCCGCCAGGTAATCCAGCACGTTGCCGATGGCGATGGGCTGGCAGGGCGTTTGGACCCAGCGGGGGGTGATCATCACCGGCAGGCGGTCCACCAGGTAACGCAGCATCTCGAAGGAGGCGCTGCCCGCTCCCAGGATCATGGCCGCCCGCAGGCTGGTCACCGGCACCGGCCCGTCCTGAAGGATCCTCTCGACCTCGAAGCGTGACCGGAGATGGTGGCTCAGGCCTGGGTGGTCCGGCGACCCCAGACCTCCCAGATAGACGATCCGATCCAAGCCGTTGTCCGCGGCAGCCGCAACCATGTTGCGGGCTGCCGTTCGATCCGCATCGGCAAAGCGCCCCTCGTGGGCATTCATGGAATGAATCAGATAATAAGCGGCGCCGCACCCCTTGGCAGCCCGGACGAAGGCTTCGCGGTCGAGGGCGTCGCCGGCTGAGATTTCCAGATGCTCGTGACGACCCCAGGATCTGCAACGCAGACGCTGCGGCGAACGGGCCATGGCCCGCACCCGCTGGCCGCCGGCTAGCAACCGTGGGATCAGGCGCCCGCCCACATACCCGGTGCCGCCGGTAACCAGGACGGGTCGGTTCAATGCTATTTTAGTCGAGTCCATGGCCGCCTGTTTCAACCGTCACCCTGGAAAGGCGTTGATGGTGTTGACAAACTGGCGCAGCTGCCCGAAATCCCGCTTGTTGAAGTCCACCACCAGGCGAGGCAGATGGGTCAGCTCCGGCTCGTTGTTCTCATCGTCCATGGCGCAGGCGATGCACATATCCCCGCCGGGCGTCAAAATATCCCCAAAATCGTTTTTGAGCCGATCGACCTGCTCCTGATTCAAGGGGGTGGAGAGGCGAATCACCAACTTATCGCCGACGTAACGCAGGCTGTGGTACCGGCCATAGAAAGAGCGGATACTGGCAACGACATCCTCAGCGCGGGTCACCCGTTCGATGAGGCGAAAATCGCTGAGGGAAACGTACCTGTAACGGGGCAGCTCCTCCATCAGAAACGCGCACAGCTGTTCCCAATAGGTTCCCTGGGGCTCATCGATCAGGATCAGCGGCAAGGGGTAGCGTTTGCCGGTTTGCAGCAGCGTGATGGTCTCCATGGCCTCATCCAGGGTGCCAAAACCGCCGGGGAAGAGCACCACCGCGTCGGCCTCTTTCAAAAAAGCCACTTTGCGGTTGAAAAAGTACTTGTAGGTGATGTAGCGCGGGTTGCCGATCAGAACGGGATTGGGCTGCTGCTCAAAGGGCAGGCGGATATTGACGCCGAAGGAGTGTTCCGGTCCGGCCCCCTCGTTGACGGCCTGCATAATCCCGGGGCCGCCGCCGGTGATGACCATGAATCCGGCTCGGGCCAACTTTCTTCCCAGATCCTGGGCCATCGCGTACAGGGGTGCATCGGGCACAATACGGGCCGATCCGAACACCGTGACCTTGCGCACGCTGCGATAGGGGCCAAAAACCTTGGCGGTGAACCGCATCTCCTTCATGGAGGCATTCATGAGCTTCAGGTCCATGCGGTCGGTGTTCTCCTGTCCGGCTTTCAAGCCTGCCAGGATGATTTCGCGCACAACATCTGGATGAGCGATACCGCCCACCTGGGTCATCAGCTGGTCGATGGCCTCATCGACCGGGCCGTTGGTGCGGGAAAAGTGCAAATCCACGGGTGCTTGGTTGCTGCGTTGCAACATCAGCGATAATCCTTATTTTGGTGTGACCGATAAAAGCCGATCCTCGCCGTCAAACCGTCAAGGAGGCGCGCCATGCAGCTTTCCCAATTTAGCGTGACCGGAAACGTACTGGCCCTTGAGGTCAGAACAGAGACCCGACCGGCCCGGTTCAAGGCCATCTGCCGGGATATGGACCAAGCCGTGGCTGCCCTGGGCCGTGTGCGTCTGGTTCTGGTGATGCGACACTATCCGTCGCTAAACAGCACCGAGGACTTCTACGATGACCTGCGCTTTTTGAGACTTTACGATCAGGCCATCGAGCGGGTGGCCGTGGTCTGCGACCGGTCCTGGAAGGAGACCTGGGTAGGCGTCTTCAGCCTGTTCAGCGGCATTCAGATGGCCTTTTTTGACCTGTCCCGCGCCGATGCGGCGGCACGGTGGGTTGCAGCGGCGTGATCGCCCGCAGCAAGCCGCCATGGGCGGTCCTAAACCAGCCCCGCGGATCGCTCACAAACCCGTCACTCCCTGAGTCGATAGTGAAAAAGCTCATAGTGGGTCTTGCCGCCGAGCAGATCGTCAATTTTCTTTTGGATTGCCTGCCTTTCCTTACTCTGCAGCCATTTCTCCCAGGCCTCGGCGGATTCCCAGGTGCCGATGACGAGAAACACATCCGGCCGGTCATGGCTTTTCATGGTTTCTCCCGAGATGTAGCCGGATTGGGCTGCGGCCAGGGATCGCATCTCTCTGAACAGGGTGAGCATTTCCCTTCCCTTGTTGCCGGGAACCGTTCGTGTGATCAGAACTTTTACACTCATGTGGACCTCCTTGTCAGCCGTTGGGGTT
This sequence comes from Desulfosarcina sp., assembly GCA_046484885.1. Taxonomy (GTDB): domain Bacteria; phylum Desulfobacterota; class Desulfobacteria; order Desulfobacterales; family Desulfosarcinaceae; genus Desulfosarcina. The sequence goes on from JAWOIA010000130.1 coordinate 8,658, forward strand.
GGGGGGTACATCAAACACCGGCTCGTTGACCGGGTGACGGTGGCGAGCCATTGATTTAACTGACAAAACCCATCAGCCCAGCTTCACCACCACCCGACCCTTCTGGCGGCCTTTCAGGATCAAGTCGATGTTGTCACTCAACTGATCGAGGGAAATTTCCGTGCACAGGCTGCCAAGGCGTTCGGCCTTCCAGTCCGAAGCCAGCTTTTGCCAGACCCGAAGCCGGATATCCATGGGGCAGTTCTGGGAGTCGATACCGATCAGTCTCAGACCGCGCAGAATGAACGGATAGACGGTCAGGGGCAGATCCGCTGAGGCCACATTGCCGCAACAGGTGATGGTGCCCCAGGGTTGAGTGGACTTGATGGCAGTGGCCAGGATAGCCCCGCCGACGGTGTCGACCACACCGGCCCACTGCCCCTTGAGAAGCGGACGGCCGCTGGTGTCGACGGCATTTTCGCGTTCAACGATCTGCGACGCGCCCAAATGCTTGAGAAATGGTGCTTCGGTCGGCTTGCCGGTGAGGGCCGCCACCGTGTAACCCAATTTGGCCAGCACCGCCACGGATACGCTGCCCACCCCGCCGGTGGCACCGGTGACCAGCACGGGGCCATCTTGCGGGTTGAGGTGCTCAGTCAGAAAAAGAACACTCATCCCGGCTGTAAAACCGGCGGTGCCGTAAATCATACTCTCTTTGAAAGAGAGTCCTGCCGGCAAAGGCACCACCCACTCCCCCGGCACCCGGATATACTGACCGAACCCGCCGGCGGTATTCATACCCAAATCATAACCGGTGACGAGCACCGGGTCACCTTTTTTAATGGCATCCGCTTTGCTCTCCGCGACAATTCCCGCCGCATCGATTCCCGGGGTGTGCGGGTAGCTGCGCGTAACCCCCCGGTTTCCCGTGGCCGACAGGGCATCTTTGTAATTCAGGGATGAATAGTTCACACGAATGAGCACGTCCCCAGCGGGCAAATCATCCAGCGTCCGTTCTTTGATCTGCCTGACATAGGTTCGATCCTCACCGGCTTCCACCACCATGGCGTTGAATCTTTCAGTTGTCATACATCGTCTCTCCTTTGGGAACCCATGCCGACCCGCCGGCCACAACGGTCGCCGTCGACAAACGGTAAACACCTTCCGGTCGGTGCAACGGAAACGCCCGCGAGCAACCCCGGCTCAGCGAACGTGCGATCCACCCCTTGCCACCGTTTAGTGAACGGCAGGCACGAATGCGGTCGCTTCAGGAAACTGATCCCATAATAGCGCACCAACATCCGGTCGTCAATTCATGTCATGCGAGGAGATACCGCCGGCGGCAAGGACCAGCCGGGGGTGAGGATCAAGGGGTAGCACCGAGATGGCAGCGGCTGCACCGGCGCCGCAAGGGGTGGTCAAACGTCAGCACCGATGCGGCGGCACGGGAATCAGCCCCGGATGGATCCAGGCGCCGGTCGAAAATCAGGAGTCGACCGACTGCTTCATGGGTGCCGCCGCATGCTGCCTTTAGGGTTGCGGATTACTCACCTTCAGTCACGTTGCCCTTCAGAGACGCAATCTGTGCGTTGAGACCATCCAGGCGCTGTCGCATGGACTGGGCCAGCTGCTCCAACTGCCGCAGCGCGGTTTCACTGCCGACCCCAGGGTCGGGGGCCAGCGCGAAGCGATTTCGAAACCCACCGCGGCCCATCATCGGCTGGAGCCCCAAACCACGACCCTGCCGCAATCCACGGCCGCACCGCAAGCCGAGCCCTCGGCCATAAGACACCTCGGCCGCTGCGGCATCGCCGGAGCACCATCCGCGGGCACCGCCCGTCATTGGACCGCTTCCCTGCGGTCCGGTTCTATTCAATCCGGACATACTGATCACCTCCTTTTCAGTCGATCACGATTGACCGTCTGGGCCTGCGGGTGTCGACTTGCCGCTGCCCGATGGTTGGCCGCCGCCGCCACCACCGCGGGCCTGACCCCCGCCAACGTTGCCACATCGTCCTTTTGCACCTTTCCGGCCGCCGCGCTTGCCGCCCTGGCCGCCGCCGCCACCCGCGCCTTTGTCGGTTCGCGGGTTGCCGGGACCGGTTCCATCTTTCCGGGGCATACCATCACCTCCTTGCTTGAGTGACCGGAGCCGTCAGGTCCTGTTCGACAGGATTTCCCGGCGCCTCCGGAGGGTCATCCCAGGGACGCAGACTACCAGTGCCCCTGGACGTTGGGTTCGGAAACCCAGTTGACGTTGCCATCTAAAAAATTCGCCACGGCCTCACGTACCGTGCCGACCACATTCCCGGCCACCTTGATCCGGGCCACCGTGAGCGCCTTGATTGCATTCGGACCGCAATAGCCGGTAAGCAGAATCTCGGCCTGTCGATCGCTGATCATGCTGGCGGCCTGAATGCCGGCACCCTTGAAAGCATTGACATTGTCAGCGTTGTCCAACACCTCGACCGCCCAGGAGTCGGAGTCAACGATGAGGATATAAGCGGCCCGTCCAAATCGGGGATCGACGGACGAGTCCAAATTCTTTCCCGTAGCGGTAACTGCAATTTTCATCGGATTTGCTCCCTGGGCGAAAGCCGCCCACTGAAATCGGCCAAACCATTTTCGTGGAATCGGCCTTGGTTGGAAAGCTTCATGGCCGGCCGCCACCGCCGCCGCACACCAGATCTTCGGATATTATGTCCAGCTTTCCAGCGATGAGATCTTCCACCACCGGACGGATGTCCAGCCGCTGATCGTCGTGGTAGACATCAATGCCGGCCTGCCGGAACCCCATCAGCGGCCGCATGCCGATACCGCCCACGATCAGGGCATCGACCTGGTTTTGAGCCAGCAGGTTTACCGGCACCATACAACCGCCTTGAACGTGGCTCTGGTTTGAGAGGATGGATACCTTGTCGATGGATCCCGCTTTCACATCCACCAGGGTAAAGGTGTCACAATGGCCAAAGTGGCCGGAACGTTTACCCTCCAAGCCGCCAGCTTCCATCGAAGGGATCGCTATTCTTCCATTTTCCATAATAACTGGGTGCTCCTTTCCAATGCTAGTGTTGATTGTACGGCCGTCATGGCCGGTTCAGCCATGATGGCGTTCCACATCTGCCGCACGTGTTGCCCGGCCAGGCCCTTGTCGTCAAACTCCAGCAGCGTCTTGGCCTGTACCATGGCCCGAGTAAAAGCCGGATCGAACGGAATCCGGCCCACCACTGGAAATCCACCCTCACGGGCGATGGTTTCGATGGTTTGACAGTTGTCCGGGTTCAGGTCACATTTGTTGATACACACCATGACCGGCACCTTGAAATGCCGGCACAGCTCGATAGCCCTGACCATGTCGTGGATGCCGGAGACACTGGGCTCGGTAACCATCAGGACGCCGTCGGCACCGCCTAACGCGGCGATCACCGGACAACCCACACCCGGCGGGCCGTCGGTGATGAGCAAGTCAATGCCCCTGCCTTCGGCCAATTGTCTGGCCTGTCGACGCACCAAGGTTACCAGCTTTCCTGAATTTTCCTCGGCAATGCCCAGCTGGGCGTGTACCATGGGCCCAAACCGGGTCTCGGAAACAAACCACTGACCGCAGGTTTTAATCGGAAAATCAATCGCCCGCTCCGGACACAAATCCACACAGACCCCGCAGCCCTCGCATCCGATCGCATCGACCACGAAGTCAGCAGAGATTGCCGACCAGCGGCACAGCTCAATGCAGATGCCGCAAGCGCTGCAACGCTGCGGGTCGATTACCGCCACGGCGCCGGCCTGGAAATCGTTGCGCCGGCGGATCTCGGGCTGCATCAGCAGGTGAAGGTCAGCCGCGTCCACGTCGGCATCACACAGCATGCAACCGCCGGCCAGCTCGGCGAAGCAGGCCGTCAGGCTGGTCTTGCCGGTACCCCCTTTTCCACTTAGAATAACCAGTTCCTTCATAGGGCGCCGGCTCCCTTTCCGGCCAGCCTTTCAATCTTGATAAGGTCGTAAAAAGTCGAATTCTTCGCTTCGTGAGGG
>JAWOIA010000226.1:0-10173 GCA_046484885.1 Desulfosarcina sp.
AGCCACAACATCCCGAAAGGGGGCCGGAATGGAAAACCATGCCTGGCCCCAAGCCTTGGGAGGCCTTTTCAGGGCGTTGGCACGCCGGCCCTTTTTTGCCGTTTGACCTGGCTGGCTTTGAAGCGGTTCAGGGCCACGGCACTGCCGAAAATCAGGCCTCCGCCAACCCAGAACCGCCAGGTGGCCGGATCGCCCAAGAAGGTGATGCCGACCAGGGCGGTAAAGATCACCTCGCTGGACATGAAAACGCCGCCCTCCCAGCCCCGGCAGTAGAAAAAGCCCTGGTTCATCAACAACTGCGCCGTAACCGAAACAAAAATAATGCCCAGGACCATGGCCCAATCCACCCCGGTCGATGGCAGCAGTGGGTTGTTGATAAACAGAGGCCCGGTCACCAGCAGCCCCATGGTACAAAAGTAAAGATAGATGATAACCGGGCCGTTGTTTTGACGCAGGGTCTTGATCAGCGTTACGGTGAGGCCCGCAAATGCGGCGCCGGTGAGCGCCATGAACTGGCCAAGGAAATCCCCATTCAGCTCAAACTCAAACAGCACGGCAATGCCCACCACCACCACCACAATGCAGGCCATTTCCGCCTTGGAGACGCGCTCACCGTAGAGCAGATAGGAAAAGACGGCCGCAAAGGCCGGATAGGCGTAAAAGATCACCAGGGCCGTGGATACCGGCAACAGCCGAATGGCCGTGACAATCGAAAGAAAGGCCGCCGACCCGGTAAAGCCGCGAATGATCAGCAGTCGCGGGTTATGACCCCGATAGGGGTTGCCGCGCCTGCCGAAGACCGCCAACAACACCACGGCCCCGCCAAAGAAACGATAAAAACCGATATGCCAGATGCTGTAGTCGGGGCCGATCTGTTTGACCAGCAGGTTGAGCATGGTGAAGAGCAGCGCCGCGGCCAGCATGAACAAGGGACCGGCAACAGCGATATCCAGTGGAACCGGCTGGGGGGCGGGGGACTGGGTCATTGCAACGCCTGTCATGGGGTTCACCGGGAGTGGTCCATCCATAGTCGACCGGTGTCATAGAGCATATCCGCCCGAGTCTCAAGAACAAAGCGCAAGGCGGTCAGGACCCGTTGGGCGGTCGTTGCTCCGAGGCGGCCATCAGTGGCTTCACGCTGGTGGGCAGCAGCATCGGGACCATCTGTTGGTATGCGCGATAAGCATCGCCGAAACAGTCGACCAGGTCCCGCTCCTCCATGATGGCCCCGACGACGATCCAGACCGTCCAAAGCCCATTGTGCAACAGCCGGTCCACGCTGAAAACAGGGCCGGACCAGATGATGATCAGGCTGAAGAGGTATAGGGGATGGCGCACCCAGCGGTAAGGGCCGCGAACCGTAAAAGGAGGGCTGCCCATCGGTTTTGAGTCGCCCGCCGCCCGCAGCGCCGGCCGGACACCCAAGGCATCAAATGCCCCCAGCGACCGGGAACCCCACCAGGCTCCCGCCCCTGCCGAAAAAAAGAGCGTCAGCAGGGCCCAGCGCAGCCACCCCTGCGGTTTCCAGAGGTCGGCGCCCACCGGCTGCCAGAGGCCGGTCAACAACAAGAGGCCGGCTCCGGAGACCGCCGCGTAGAGCGCGCCATGGAAATCAGCCCTGACGAAGCGGGTCAGCCAGACACGAAAACGGCGGCGCACCATGAGGCTATGCTGGGCAAAAAATAACAGACATAGGGAGGCGTCCACCAACAGGCGGCCAAAAATCCCGAGATCGAGGCCCAGTGCGATCAAAGGCCCCCAAAGCAAAAAGGCCAGCCAGGCCAGCATACCGCCACCACCGAGGAGATAGGCCGCCGCAACCAGGGTGAGCGCACCCGCTTTTCGGGAAATCAATTGCCCGGCGGTGCCGTGAACGGCCTGAGCCTGGTCAACCGCCGACAGTTTGCAGGTACTCGGTTCGTCACGCGACATAGACCGGCTTTCCTTCCCGATGGCGATTTATTGGCTCCGTGGAATATAAGGTCTTAAACGGCCGGCATCAAATGAAAATGATTCAGCCGGATCTTTTCATGGGATTCATCTTGTGGCATGATGAATTCGTCTCACAGACCATTTCGCCGCCAACCATTCCGATTTCAACCAATCGCCCGGCACTTGCTGTCAGGAACCGCCAAGGAGCGCTGATATGCCCAACACCCCCACCCACCCCCTGTTCCGGTTTCGCTGGCTGGTTTTTTCGATTCTGGCCCTGGCCTATCTGCTGGTTTACTTTCACCGGCTCTCATTGTCGGTGGTGGCCGACCACCTGGCCAATGATTTCAACACCTCCGCCGGCACACTGGGTTTGTTGGGGTCGATCTATTTTTACTGCTATGCGGCCATGCAGCTGCCGGCCGGGCTGCTTTCGGATTCGGTCGGGCCACGGCGAACGGTGACCGGGTTCCTGGTTGCCGCCTCGGCCGGGAGCATCCTGTTCGGCCTGGCACCCAACATCGAAAGCGCCTTCGTCGGGCGCATCCTGGTGGGGTTCGGGGTCTCGATGGTCTTCATACCCACCATGAAAATTCTTTCCCAGTGGTACTATCCCCGTGAATTCGCCTCCATGGCCGGCATTCTCAACGCCGTGGGCGGGGCCGGCGTCATGGCCGCCACCTGGCTGCTGGCCATGATGACCGTGGCCTTCGGCTGGCGGCTTTCTTTCCAGTTGATCGGCGGGATCACCTTGGTTATCGCAGCCCTGGTGTGGCTGATCATCCGCGACCGCCCCCAGGACAAAGGTTGGCCGGCCATCGGCGACCTGGCTGTAGCGCCTGGCAGCCCGCCAGCCCCGGTCCAGACCATCCCGTTGCTGGCCGGGGTGCGGCAAGTGGTCGCCAGTCCGCACTTCTGGCCCCTGGCCCTGTGGTTTTTCTTCAATTGCGGCATTTTCTTCGGATTCGGCGGGCTGTGGGGCGGGCCATTTTTAATGCACGTCTACGGGCTTTCGCGCGAAGCCGCCGGTGCCGTGCTGAGCATGATCGCCTGGGGCATGATCGTCGGCAGCCCGCTTTTGGGTTTTCTATCGGACCGGGTCTTCAAAAGCCGCAAAAAGCCCTTTTTCTACTGCAGCCTGATTCTGACCATCGAACTGGCCATTCTCTATCTCTTTCCCACCGGTCTTTCCGTCCCCATGCTCTACGGGGCCTTCTTTCTCTTTTCGGTCTGCTCGTCCGCCATCGTGGTGATCGGTTTCACGGCCACCAAGGAGCTGTTCCCGGTGCAGATCGCCGGCACCTCCGTGGGGACGGTCAACCTCTTTCCCTTTTTAGGCGGGGCGGTGTTCATGCCTTTTCTGGGAAGGGTGCTGGACGCCTACCCGCGGGAAGCGTCCGGCGCCTACGCCCTGGAGGGGTACAGCGCCCTGCTGTTGGTGCTGCTGATCGCGGCGGTGATCGCCCTGGGCTGCACCGTGCTGATAAAAGAGACGTTCAAAAGGTAATCGCTGCGCAGGTTCAATCAGGGCGACAGAGCCCGTCCATGGCAGGGTGACGGCTTGGGCACGCAGCTTGCGGAGGAAATATCCATGCCGGGGGCCACCGCGGTCGGTTCAAACCGAGTAGGAGGAGGCCTCACGGCCTCCCCCTCTCACACCACCGGGCATACGGGCTACGCACCCGGCGGTTCTTTTGGCGGGTCAACAACAGTTACCGCTTGGTTAAAAGAACTTCCACTGGGCACCAAGGCCGACACTCGTGACTTCTTTCTCGTATTTGATGCCTCGACCGTCGGTTCGGTCATCGTACGTGATGTAAGCCCCGCCCACGGTAAACGCCCAGTTCGGCAGCGGGCTCCACACAGCACCGAGCCCGAAGGCCTGCGCATCCAGCTTGGGTTCTTCCGGAACCACGATCAACTGTTCATCACCGATTTCAATTTTGGTATAGAGAAAACCGGCGCTGACTTTCCACTGGGGGTTGAACACATACTCGGCTGCAATACCGGCTTCCCAGCTACTGCCGGCGCCATCAAGACCACTTGCCCAATTGGCGTCTTTTTCGAAGTAATACACAAAGCTGGCATCCAGCTTAAAGGCGTCGGTGACCTTGTAGGAACCACCCAGGCTGAGAAGAGCCGGCAGGTCCTCCCGCTCCTTACGGCCTTCAGTCAGTCCTAAACCGGCGAGAACCGGAGCGCCCTCAATAACGTCCAATTCAAAATCGAGTTCGACCTTGCTCTCATACCGCACTCCGAAATTCATTCGGTCGTTGGGGGCGATGTTCAAGCCGACAATGGCGCCCCAACCATCGGCTTCGTCTTTGATTTCAGCTGCAATGGGACCGCCGCCCAGAGCCGTTGTATCGGCTTTCAGCTTCAACTCCTTGTAGGCATCGACATATCTGAAGCCGACGGCGAACGAAACCATGTCGTTGATGGCGTAGGCACCACCGATGGTATACCCCATGTAAATGCTGTCTGCCTCGACAGATTGCGGCACCAATGGAAGCGCTGCGGCCGGGACACCCAAAGCGGTCAGTGCCCCCACCGATCTGGCGCTTCCTTTTTCGAAGTCGACAGAGCCCCCCCCCGCGACAACGGTGGTGGTAAAATATCCAGCCCATTTATCGTTTTTGTAAATGGCGAACAGGCCGGGAATGATTGACGGGTCATCCTGGTCTAGTTCTCCCAACCCCGGAACGGTATTGGAGTAGTCTTTAGCAAAGTACATGATGTCCAGTTTAGCGTAGCTCCCGTTGTCCAACTTCATGATACCGGCCGGGTTGTAATGGGCCACATCGGCGTAATCGGTGGCCGCAGCACGGTTCAAAGTTCGCAGGTAGTCGACGCTTTGGTTGGATTTGTTGATGATCGCACCGGCCACAGCAGTGCCTGCAACCAGCGGCAGTGACAACGCGACAGCCAGTATCCCTACCGATACCATTTTAAAATGTTCCGCCATTTGTTACCCTCCTTTTTTTGAAACGGGATGTGGGTGCTCGCAGAGCGTCAACCAGTACACGTGCTTTCGATCACCTCCTTCAGGTCAAACCGTTGATGCAGTTGTCCAGGCTGCACCGACAATCCAGCATGGGGTGTTGAGCAGTTCGGTTATCAGCAGGATCCCCTCTTTTAAAGGCGATCCTTGCGATTTCGAAAATCATTTCGTTGAACCGGCGGGCAGGTTCAATCAACATCTCACAGGTTCCAGTGTTGATGGCGGCCAGTTTGTATAGCGAGTTAACACGAAGCACACAAAAATAAAAGAGTAATTTACTTGCCGGCGGATAGCGGGTCAGACCCGGCTGCCGCTCCATTTGAGTTTGGCCTTGAGAACATCATAGTAGTTCTGGTCGGGCAGGGTGATCATCTGCACCGGGCTGGGGCTTTTGCTGATAATGATCGTGTCCCGCTGGTCAATTTTCAACCCCACCTGGCCGTCACAAGTCAGCATCACATCCGACGTCTCCTCGGCCAGTTGGATTTTGATGGTGGATGCGTCGGGCACCATCAAGGGCCGGTTGGTCAGGGTGAAGGGGCAAATGGGGGTGATCAAGATCCCGGGCACCGAGGGGTGGATGATCGGGCCGCCCGCAGCCAGAGAATAAGCGGTCGATCCGGTGGGGGTGGCCACGATGAGCCCGTCGGCCCGGTAATCGGTGAGAAAATGGCCGTCAACATGGGTGCGGATGCGCGCCAGTCGGGCCAGCGCACCCTTGTTGATCACCACGTCGTTAAAGGCCGCCCCCCGGGCAATCTCGAGACCCTGGCGGAAAGTCTGAAGTTGCAGCCGCATTTGCGGCCGGGTGGTGAACTGATCGTTCAGGATCGCCTCGGCCACCGCGCAGAGGTGATCCTCGGTGGTCTCGGCCAGGAATCCCACCTCACCGAATTTAACCCCGATGATCGGGATCTGGCGGTCGCCGATCCAGCGAACTGCGCTGAGGAACGTGCCGTCGCCACCGAGCACGAACACACAGAAAAGCGACCCCGGCAAGCGCATGCGGGACCCTTGTGACCGCCTATCGGCGGCAACTCCGATTTGCCGCCGGACCACGGTGACCCCCCTGTCGATCAACCATTGCACGAAGCGGTCGGCCTGCTGCCGGGCGTGGTCTTCATCTTTGACAACCACACCGATCTGTTTTCTCATGATGGGTTTTCCGTTCTTGAACCGTTTTGCGGTTGGGTTGCAGATCACAAAACCGCTGCCGGATACATCGGGGCCTGCACGTTCATACAAGGGTTTGGTGGCCAGGGCAAGGGTTTAAGCGGCGGCCCGCAGGCTGTTTTCGGTGGCTTGCCCAGTGGATCCCTGAGCTGTGACAAACAAAATCCGGTTGACTTCGGCCGCCTATGGCCCTATAGAGATTTTGTCGTTCAAAAATAAATTGAATCGGGTTCAGTGACGTTCGGTTTGCCGACGCACTTGCTGCCGGTGGGTAAGCGGTGGCTGCCGGCACGCGCCATCGCCGATCAAGCGGTCGCCTTTTGACTTGACGGGCCGGCCACAACCTGATTATACAGACCCGTTCCATGGGGAGGAGATCATTTCTAAAACCACATCAGAAGGAGAGTCACGATGAAACATTCCATGCGTCAGTTCCTTGTCCTTGCGGTCATTGTTGCCTTTATGGCAGGCTCCGGTACGGCAATGGCGTCCGAGACCATTAAACTGGGAGTGGTGGGTCCTCACAGCGGCGACTTGGCCTCCTACGGCATCCCGACCATCAAAGCGGCCGAGCTGGTGGTCAAGGAGGTCAACGCCAAAGGCGGCGTTCTGGGCAAACAGGTCGAACTGCTGGTTGAAGACGATGTCTGCCAGCCTCAGGTGGCCACCAACACGGCCACCAAAATGGTTTCCGAAGGCGTCCACTTCGTGCTGGGTCACATCTGCTCCGGCGCCACCAAAGCGGCCCTGGGGATTTACAAGGATGCCGGCATTCCTGCCATTTCACCCTCCGCCACCAACCCCGACCTGACCCAAAGCGGCGACTACCCCAACTTTTTCCGCACCATCGCTTCCGATGACGCCCAGGCCCGATTGCAGGTCGATTTTGCGCTGGACGTTCTGAAAGTGAACAAAATCGCCGTGCTGCATGACAAGGGCGATTACGGCAAAGGCCTGGCTGAATTCGCCAAGGCCTTCCTCGAAGCCGACCCCCGCGCCGAAGTGGTGCTGTACGAAGGCATTACCCCCGGCGCCGTGGACTACAGCGCCGTCGTGCAGAAAATCAGACGCAGCAATGCCGAAGCAGTGATCTATGGCGGCTACCACCCCGAAGCTTCCAAGCTCATCACCCAGATGCGCAAGCGCCGCATGGACACCATCTTCATCTCCGATGATGGGGTTAAAGACGACACCTTCATCAAAGTGGCCGGCGAATTCGCTGAAGGCGTATACGCCACCGGCCCCAAAGATGTCTCCAACAATCCCATGGCGATAGCCGCCAACCAGGCCCACCAGCAAGCTTACGGCGCCGATCCGGGTGCTTTTTTCCTAAACGCCTACGCTGCCACCATCGCCCTGCTCAACGCCTTCGAGCAAGCCGGCAGCACGGACTACGCGGCGGTGACCGACGCCCTCAGAAAGCACGACGCGGAAACGCCGCTGGGCGCCATCCGCTTTGACGAGCGTGGGGATGCCATCGGGGTCGGATTTTCCATGTACCAGGTCCAAAACGGCGTCTACGTCGAGCTGAAGTAGCGCAGGCAATTGCATGACCATTCAGGGGACAGACCACCCAGCGTCTGACCCCCTGAATTTTATGAACGACGCCCTGCCGAGCCCGGGTTCAACTTGTCACTAACGACGGCTGGTTAACATGGATTACTTTTTCGAGCTGTTTCTGGGCGGACTCACCCGGGGAAGCATCTATGCCCTGATCGCCCTGGGCTACACCATGGTTTACGGCATCATTCAGTTGATCAACTTTGCCCATGGCGAAATTTACATGATCGGCGCCTTTACCGCCCTGATCGTGATCAGCGTGCTCACCATGCTGGGATGGAACCAGATCGCCATCCTGCTGATCGCCGCCGTGGTGGCCGTGGTCTACTCGTCGGCCTACGGCTACACCATGGAAAAAATCGCCTACAAACCCCTGCGCCAGGCCCCGCGCCTATCGGCGCTGATCAGCGCCATCGGCATGTCCCTCTTTCTGCAGAACTACGTGCTGCTGGCCCAGACGTCGGACTTTCTACCCTTTCCCGGCCTGATCCCCGACTTTGCCTTCATGGAGCCGATCGCCCACATCATGGGAACACCGGAACTGATCATTCTGATCGTCGCCGCCGTCGTCATGATCCTGCTGACACTGCTGATCAAGTTCACCAAAATCGGCAAGGCCATGCGCGCCACGGCCCAGGACCGCAATATGGCCATGCTGGTGGGGGTTGACGTCAACCGCGTCATTTCGGTGACCTTTGTCATCGGTTCGGCCACGGCCGCCATCGGCGGCGTGCTCATCGCCTCCCACATCGGCCAGATCAACTTTTATATCGGTTTTATCGCCGGTATCAAAGCCTTCGTGGCGGCAGTGCTGGGCGGCATCGGCTCGATCCCCGGGGCGGTGTTGGGGGCACTGGTGCTGGGCTGGACCGAATCTTTTTTCACCGGTTACGTTTCCAGTGATTACGAGGATGTGTTCGCCTTTATTTTTTTGGTTGGGATCCTGATTTTCAGGCCATCCGGCATTCTGGGCCGCACCACCTCGGAGAAAGTGTGACGGCCGCGGTTGGAATCCGATGACCGACAGTTAGGGCCGCATCGCCGGCCGTCAAGCCCCTTTGAGCCGAAACGCCTATGCTGATAACCGAACTGAAAAAGTCTTTTCTGGTTTCCCTCTGGTTCATGTTTTTGACCTTTCCGATCATGGTGATCCGGGTCAACACCGTCGAAAACACCATCGAGTGGCGCTGGACCAACATACTGTTGGTGGGGATCGGCAGTTTTGTGCTCTCGGCCTGTTGGCGCTTCATGATTCGTCGCAAGGAGCGTGGCGTCAAACGGACCGAGGTGGACGGCATTGCCCGGGTGACCCTGAGCCAGCGGCTGCTGCAGAGCCGCCGCTTCACCATCCCCGCCCTTTTCGGCGCCGCTGTCGCGGCCATCGCCTTTCCCTTTTACTTTTCCCTCTACCAGACCAACATCATGACCACGGCGCTGATCTATGTGATGCTCGGTCTGGGCCTCAATATCGTCGTCGGTCTGGCCGGCCTGCTTGACCTGGGCTACGTGGCCTTTTACGCGGTGGGCGCCTATTGCTACGCCCTGCTCAATTACCACTTCGGCCTCGGGTTCTGGACGGTTCTGCCCATCGGCGCCGGCCTGGCGGCTATTTTCGGCATCCTGTTGGGCTATCCCGTGCTCCGCCTGCGCGGTGACTATCTGGCCATCGTCACTCTGGGCTTCGGTGAGATCATCCGACTGGTTCTGGAAAACTGGAACGCGTTCTCCATGGGCCCCAGCGGCATCGCCAACATCTCGCGCCCGGGATTTTTTGGTATCTCCCTGAATATCCAGCAGGCATCGATCTACCTCTACTTTTTGATGATCGGCCTGACCCTCTTCACCATCTTCGTGGTCAACCGGCTCGAGAACTCAAGAATCGGCAGGGCCTGGATCGCCCTGCGCGAAGATGAGATCGCCTGCCAGGCCATGGGCATCGACAAGCGCAAAACCAAGCTGATGGCCTTCTCGTTGGGCGCGACCTGGGCCGGTTTCGCCGGCATGGTCTTTGCCGCCAAAACCACCTTTATCAACCCGGCCAGCTTCACCTTGTGGGAGTCGATCATCATCTTGTGCGTGGTGGTCCTGGGTGGTATGGGATCCGTGGTGGGGGTGGTGGTCGGTGCCTTTGTCCTGATTCTGCTGCCCGAATACCTGCGCTTTCTTTCCGAATACCGCATGCTGGCCTTCGGTACGATCCTGGTGCTGATGATGGTCTTCCGGCCCGGCGGCATCGTGGAAACCGTGCGCCGGACCTACCGCTACAAGGAGACCGAGCACTGATGGGGCTTGGCCAGGGCCATCGGCCGGCCCAGGCGGTCGACCCGACCCTGGACTGTCACCCAACACCACCGGCGCAGCACCGACCTGCCGTCTGGGTTGCGCCGCAGAAGCAACCTGAACAGACAACCCCAAGCGCTCCCCACCCTGGACCGATAAGGATATGGAACCGATACTCACCATCAAACAATTGACCATGAATTTTGGCGGACTGCGGGCCCTGGACC
>JAWOIA010000169.1:0-3506 GCA_046484885.1 Desulfosarcina sp.
CATGGCTCAAGTACCGATTGCGCCTGTCGGCAATTTTGGGCGCCTTTGGCGGGCCGCTGGCCTATTGGGCCGGCGTCCGGCTGGACGCGGCGTCCTTCAACTGGCCGCTGCTGCCGTCTCTGCTTCTCCTGGCGATCGTCTGGGCGGCGCTGATGCCCGGGGTGATGCGCCTCAGCAGCCGTCTGGCGCCGAAGCGCGGATAGCGCGCTGGCAGCTCTTTGAAATTCACCGTTTGGGGCCTGCTCAGGCGGCATCCATCGGCCCGTTCGGGTTCAAGGTGGGGGGCGGGTGCAGCAGTCCCGACCGCCAGCGGTCGGGTATGGCGGCCACCCCGTTGGCAGCCCCCAGCAGGGCGCCCAAAACGGCGCCGCGGCCGGCGTTGTCGCCCCCGAGATTGGTGTTGACCACCAGGGCTTGTTCCAGGTCAGCGGAGTACTTCAGGGCCAGGTAGGCGATGGCGGGGATGGCGTCTTCGACGTAGCAGGCCGGACTGAGGCGCTGGCCGATGACCACGTCGTCGGGGTGATTCAGCCACTTCTCCAGGGGATGTCCCAGAAGCGGGTTGACTTGGCGCCGAATGAGATCGGTCAACACCTCGCCCAGCGGGGCGCCGCCCAGGACCGGCAGCAGAGCGTCCAGCAGAAAGGCGCCGGCAGCATCCATTCTGGGTCCCAGATGGGTGAGGTGCAGATGTTCCAAGGCCTTGGCCCGCGCCACAGTCGGTGTGTCACCGTAGAAGACCGCTACCGGGATCATGCCGATGATCCCGCTGACATGTTTTTCGGCCACCCCGCAGGCGGTGGGGGGGCTGCCGGCGGCATAGTTGGCGAAGAAGCGGCGGTGATACTCCTCCACGTAGGTGTCGGCGTGGCTGCCGGGGGTTGTCATGTAGCGGATGTAGTCCTCAAGATAGGCCCCGGCGCGGTAGGCGCGGTGCTGGTTGAAGCTTTCGATCAAAAGCCCGCAGAGCTTGAGGTTCAGGGTGTTTTCGCCGGCTTGCAGGAACTGGTGGTAGTGGATGCCGGCCCGGCCCCAGAAGCGGGCCTGGTCATGCAGGATGTCGCCCTTGGGCCCCGAGGGCCGCCGGTAGCTGGAGCGCCACAGGATGCTGTCGGGATGGGGATTGCGGGGTGCCAGATAGTCGGCCACGTAGCCGTAGTCGCGGGTCAGCGCCCGGCGGTCGTAGTACCAGTGCACGGGCATGGCCAGGGCATCACCGATGAACATGCCGGTTAGGGCGGCGCTGCGCCGCTGGAAGGGGTCAATCACCGGGGTGACGGAATCCATGGGTTTGTCGACCTGTATTACCGGCCGGGGAGACAGGGCGCGACCGGCGGGGTTATTAATGGCGCCGCATAACGCTCCCCCGAAATGCAATCAGCGGCCTGCGGGGGGATTGGTTTCAATTGCCGGACTACCTGAAGGTTTTGAGTGCCCCCATGCCACCGTCCACATGAAAAATTTGCCCGGTTATCCAGCCGGCCTCCTCCCCCAAGAGATACAACGCCAGGCCGGCGACATCCCGGGGCGTTCCGATCCGTCTAAGCGGATGCCGTTCGGCCGCTGCCTGGCGCTTCTGATCGCTGGACAGCAGGTCAGCGGACAGGCGGGTGTCGACCAGCGACGGGGCGATGGCGTTGACGCGAATACGGGGGGCGAACTCCGCCGCCAGGGCGCGGGTCAAACCTTCCACAGCACCCTTGGCACTGGCAATGCTGCTGTGAAAGGGCATCCCCGTTTGGACGGCAACGGTGCTAAACAGCACAATGGCGGCGCTGGGCGCTTTTTTGAGTGCGGGAAGGCAGGCCTGGATGGCCCCCACAGCCCCCAGCAGGTTCGTTTGCAGCTCGGTCAGGAAATCGTCGCACGTCAGCCGCTGAAAGGGCCTCAGGGTGATGGTGCCCGGGCAATAGACGAGCCCGGCCAATTCAGCCGGGATCGCCTCCCGGGGAACTTCGCCGCGGGCGGCATCGAACGCAAAGCGTCTTGCACCATCCGGTACCGGCTGGTCGCCGTCCTCACGAGAGCTGAAGCTCACGTGGGCGCTTTTGGCGCAGAGCATGGCGACAAGAGTTTCCCCGATACCCCGGCTGCCACCGAATATAATGTAATTCTGGGATGCTGCCATGTGCACCTCCCAAAAATTCCGACTCGTAACAGAGTAGTTTAAGGCACCGTCAAGCAGCGGTCAACGCCGACCGGAAACGCTTCCAGTGCAGTCCCCCCGAAATCCCGGGGCTACCGCCTTAGGACAAGCGGTACCGCGGCCGGTTGGGGAACCCGAGCGATGATCGTCATCACCAACGATCCCAGTAAAGCAAGCGCAAGCGAAGGGCCGGTTGCCGGTTGGAACTTTGCACTGTTCAATCCGGCCAGAATCGGCAGCGCAGCCAAAATTAATATTGTAAGCAGAAGGGTTGCCTTGGCAACCCAAAATTTGCGTGCATTCATTCCATGTCCCCCATCCAAAGATCCGGGCGGGTTCTAAGCTGTCCGCCTTTTTTGAACCAGTGCTTGTGAGCGTTTACCCCGACGGCGGCCCGGCACCGACGGGGTCAAAAGCCAACAGCCGTGTCGGTTGTGCCAAACTGATTTTGAACACCACGATTTTTATTTCTTAGAGCGTGTCTAAAAAGGTCACTCGGACGCGAGACGGCGGGCCATCAGTTTGATCATGGCAATGCGTATCATGTTCTCGCTCATTCCTGTCAAGTACTCAGGGCCCACTGGACACCAAACTGGACATTCTCAGGACTGCCTGGACTCAGCCCGGGCGAGTCGTTCAAGCTGGATCTTGCCAAACAGATCGTCGCCCGCGACCGCAAGTGGTTGGAATCAATTCCGCCAATGCCGATGGAGGCCCCGGCGATTGTCGCACTGTCGCCTTCCCCGGTTGGCTGGCCTTCGTCTATTTGCTGGTTGGGGCGCTGGTGGGTTCGACCCTGGGGTTCGTCGGTGAGCGGGTGATGAGCCGGGGCGCGCTGGAACGAATCAGCGGGTCGCGCCTGGGACAGCTCGGCCCGCAATTGGCGAAGCGCGGTACGATCGCGGTGGCGTTTTTGCGGCTGGTTCCGATCGCTCCTTTTCCGTCTTCAACCTGGTGGCCGGCGCCTCGCACCAGGGGTTTTGGCAGTTCATCGTCTACAGCCTGCTGGGGCTGACCCCCGGCCTGGGCACAATCACGCTCTTCTCGGGCACCCTCTGGGCGGCGGTCAGCGAGCGACCTGGGAAAACGTGGCCATTGCCGCGGCGGCGGGGCTCGGGCTGACCGGTCTCACGCTGTTCGCCAAACGCTGGCTGCGCTCCGTGAGCCAAATACCATCCGCTGAAATCAGCGGTTCTTGTTTGACGCAAGACCCCGTGGGGTGATCACCTGGGTCTTGTCATTTCTGCCTTGTCTTCGATGACTTACGCCGCTTGGCGTATCCTTCCCGATTCTCCGTTGCGAAGTCCGCCGTCCGGGGTCCGGGTGCAACCCCGAGGAGTTGCGGGGCGCTCACCGAAAA
>JAWOIA010000006.1:0-29838 GCA_046484885.1 Desulfosarcina sp.
ACCTTGGGCTGAACCTGACCGAAGCGGTCCAAAACCCCCTTGATGCCGAAATCCGGCGAACATGAGGTCCAGGCGGTCCCCAGCGAGGGGGCCGCCAGCATGGCGATGACGGACTCGGGCAGGTTGGGGACAAACCCGGCCACCCGGTCTCCGGCCTTGACGCCGACGCTTTTCAGGGCCTGGGCCACCCGGGCCACCTCGTCGTAAAGCTGGGCATAGGTCAGGGTCCGCCGCACCCGGTCTTCCCCCCGAAACACCAGTGCCGTGCGATCGTCCCGATAACGCAGCAGATTTTCAGCAAAATTGAGCCGGGCCCCTTCAAACCAACGGGCTCCGGGCATTCGGGCCAGGTCGTCCACCACGCTCGTATAGGGGCTCGAGGCCTTGATTTCGGCAAACGCCCACATCTCCCGCCAGAACTCGGGGATGTTCGCAACGGACCACTGGTAAAGGCCGTCGTAGTTGTCGACCGATGTGCCGTACGTCTCATTGATCCGCTTCATGAATCGGTACATGTTGGACGATCGGATCCGCACGTCGGATGGCTGCCATAAAAGCTTGCTCATGCCGGGTTCTCCTCCCTGATTGGCTGGCGATGGTTAAAGCGAAGGCAAGACGGCCTGGGCCGCTTCACCGCTGCGCCGACCGGCGGCGCAAAACGGCGCAACTGAGGCCATAAGCGGTGAATAAACCCCCTTCATTCGTTGGGGCCGAGTGTATCAAACTGGTGAATGCTTGACAATCCAATAAAACGAATTCAATTTGTACTGGGCCGTGCCAATTGTGGACCGGCACAGGCTAAGTGGTTGCGTGTTGACATAAAGAGAGGATCGTCATGCATTACGAAGGCAATATCATCCGGCCCCCCAGCGAAGCCAACAGCATCCTGCTCCAGGTGACCGTGGGCTGCTCACACAACAAATGCACCTTCTGCGGGACCTATCCGGGGCAGCGTTTCAAAATCAAACCCGACGACATCATCTTGGCCGATATCGCCTTTGCCGCCGTCCACTGTAAGCGCCAACGGCGGGTGTTTCTCTGTGACGGCGATGCCCTGGTCATTCCCCAGCGACGGCTGATGGCGATTCTGACTGAAATCCGCCGGCAACTGCCCTGGGTGACCCGGGTGGGGATCTATGCCAACGCCAAGAGCCTGAACATGAAAACGATAGACGAGTTGAAGGCGCTTCGGCAAAACGGTTTGGGCATTGCCTACATGGGCCTGGAAACCGGAGATGACCTGACACTCAAGGCGATCAGCAAAGGCGCCAGCGCCCAGCACATGGTTGCCATGGGTAAAAAGGCCAAGGCGGCGGGCATCAAGCTATCCGTCACCGTCTTGTTGGGTCTGGCCGGTCGCGAACGCTCCCAGATCCACGCCCGCGAGACCGGCCGCGTGTTGTCCGCCATTGATCCGGAGTATGTGGGCGCTTTGAGCCTGATGCTGATTCCCGGCACCCCCCTGTATGAGGACTATCGCTGTGGCCGTTTCACCCTGATCGAACCGGACGAAATGCTGGCCGAGCTGCGTACCATGATCGCCGAAACCCATCAGACCCAGGGGTTGTTTCATGCCAACCACGCTTCCAATTACCTGCCCATCCGCGCACGAATGCCCAAGGAGAAGCAGGCGACGCTGGCCCTGATTGATGCGGCCCTGGCCGGCAAGGTGGCCCTGCGGCCGGAGTGGATGCGGGCCCTGTAAAAAGCTTGCGTCAACTTCAAATCTTTTGTATCAACCCCCGTTATCACCCGCTCGAATTCCATCTATCGCACAAGGAGCCGATCCGCATGAGCAAGCAACCAACTCAGCCGCAGCCGAACGTCGATGATCTTTGCATCAACACGATCCGCACCTTGTCCATGGATGCGGTGCAGCAGGCCAATTCCGGCCACCCGGGAGCACCCATGGGTCTGGCTCCGGCCGGTTATGTGCTGTGGACACAGGTGATGAAGCACAACCCCAAAAACCCGGACTGGCCTGATCGCGACCGATTCGTCCTCTCCGCCGGTCACGCCTCCATGCTGCTCTACAGCCTGCTGCACCTGACCGGTTACGATCTCAGCCTGGAAGAGATCCGCAATTTTCGCCAGTGGGGCAGCAGGACTCCCGGCCACCCCGAATATGGCCACACGCCCGGTGTGGAGACCACCACCGGGCCGCTGGGGCAGGGCTTTGCCAACGCCGTGGGCATGGCCATGGCTGAACGGCACCTGGCCGCCGTTTTCAATCGGCCGGGGCATTCCATCGTGGATCACCGCACCTACGTTATCTGCGGCGATGGTGACATGATGGAGGGGGTGACCGCCGAAGCGGCCTCCCTGGCCGGGCATCTGGGTTTGTCCAAACTGATCTGCCTCTATGACGACAATGCCATTTCCATTGAAGGTAGCACGGCCTTGGCCTTTACCGAAAACGTGGCCAAACGGTTCGATGCCTACCACTGGCAGGTGATCCCGGTGAAGGACGGCAGCGACCCCGGCGCGATCAAACAGGCACTGGAGGCGGCCAAAGCCGAATTGCGCAAGCCCTCCCTCATTTTGCTCAAGACCCACATCGCCCATGGCAGCCCCAACAAACAGGGTTTGGCCGATGCCCATGGCGCCCCCCTGGGCGCAGAAGAGGTTCGGCTTACCAAGGCGGCACTGGGCTGGAAGGAAAAATCGCCCTTTGCCGTTCCAAAAAAGGCCCTGAATGCATTTCGCCGCTGTGTTAAAACCGGTGAAAAGCTCGAGGCCGATTGGAAAGCGGCCTATCAGGCCTACGCCCGGCGGCATCCGGACCTGGCCGACAGTTGGGTGGATGGCTTGACCCGCTTCCTGCCCAAGGGGTGGCAGGACCACCTGCCCTGCTTTACGCCTGCGGATGGCCCCATGGCCACCCGCGCCGCATCGGGAAAAGTGCTCAATGCCGCCGCCGCAGTCATCCCCAGTCTGATGGGCGGCTCGGCCGACCTGGCCCCATCAACCAAAACCTATCTCAACGGCAGTCGCGACTTTCAGAAAAACAGCTGCGATGGACGCAACATCCGCTTTGGCGTGCGGGAGTTCGGTATGGGTGCCATCATGTCCGGCATGTTTCTGCACGGCGGCATCCGGCCCTACGGCGGCACCTTCCTGGTTTTTTCCGACTATATGCGGCCGGCCATCCGCCTGGCTGCGTTGATGAAGCTGCCGGTGATTTTTGTCTTTACCCACGACAGCGTGGCTGTGGGGGAGGACGGCCCCACGCACCAGCCCGTGGAACACCTGGCCGCACTGCGGGCGATCCCCAACCTGACGGTGATCCGCCCGGCCGACGCTACCGAAACCGCCGAAGCCTGGGGCAAAGCCCTGACCATGAACGACCGGCCGGTGGCATTGATCCTCAGTCGCCAGAAACTGCCCGTCCTCGATGCCAAGCAGACCGCCTGCGGCGTGGAGCAGGGCGGGTATATCCTCTCCAACTGTCCGGGCAGGCCCCAGATCCTGCTTATCGCCACGGGCGCCGAGGTTCACATCACGCTCAGGGCGCAGCAGATCCTGGCCGATCGGGGTGTTCCGGCCCGTGTGGTCAGCATGCCCTCCTGGGACCTTTTTGATGAAAAACCGGTTGCTTATAAAAAACGGGTTCTACCGCCGTCCGTAAAAAACCGTATCGCTGTGGAAGCCGGTATCTCCATGGGGTGGGATCGCTATGTGGGGCCAAACGGCGCCATCATCGGTATCGATGGCTTCGGGGCATCGGCTCCGGGCGGGACGGTGCTGGAAAAATACGGTTTGACGGCTGAAAAGATCGTTGCTACGGCCCTCGGCATGCTAACGGGTTAACCACTAAGGTTTGACGGCAGGATCAGGCGGCGGTCCTCGGTCGAGACGGCTGTCTCAAGCTCAATGGCCCGAACGGACCTGAATCATTTCCGCCACAATGCTGACGGCGATCTCTTCGGGTGTTTCGGCTCCGATGGAGAGGCCGATGGGCGAATGAACCCGGTCGATGTCCGCCTGTGAAAACCCCTCCTGAAGGAGGATCTCGTAAATGGCGTCTCTCTTGCGGCGGCTGCCGATCATGCCGATGTATCCCGCGTTGCTGCGCAAGGCCTGGGCCAGCACGGTTTTGTCGTGCAGGTGGCCCCGGGTGACAATGACGATATAATCATTGCCGGCGACACCGAGTCCGTCAAAGGCCTGATCGAAGTTCTCAAGCACCCGGATTGCGTGGGCATCGGGAAAGCGCTTGCGATTGGCATACGCTTCGCGGTCGTCGGCAACGGTAACCCGGAACCCCGCTATGGCGGCCACGGCGGCGGTGGCTATGGAGACGTGCCCGGCACCGAACAGATGGGCGTTGCAGGCCGGTCGCGCCGGTTCGATCACCACCAGAGCGCGTTCGATCGTCAGAAGGCGCATTTCGGCCGAGTCGGTTGCTGCGGCCACGGTCTTGCGGGCGGCATCCGACAGCGGCCACTCCCCCTCAATTTCCCCCCGGGCGTTGGCCAGACAATGCGTTACCTGCGTGGCCGCATCCCCCGTCGTGATCGCCAGGGTGATCAAACAACCCCTTTCCCGCTCCACCAGAACCCGGCGCCAGCGCTTAAAAAGGATTCGGTTGCTCTCTGTGGGTGCGACCCGTGCCAGCAGCACCGTTGCCCGCCCCCCGCAGATCATGCCCATGCGGTCGAGGGCGTCCAGGTTTAGATCGAAGGGCATGATCGCAGATAGCCCGGTGCGAATCAGCTCCGCGGCCCTGGCCATTGCGCCGGCCTCCAGCAGTCCTCCGCCGATGGTGCCGATGCCGCGACCGTCGGCGCTGACGATCATTTTGCTGCCGGTGGTTCGCGGCGTGGATCCGCTATGGCTGATGATGGTGGCCAGAACGAACACTTGCCTTTTATTGAGCAGATCGCAGGCCTCCTGGACGATTCGGTTCATTTGTTTCTCCCCTTGCATTTCCGATCAAATCAATGCGTGATCCCTTAGCCGAGAATCTCCAGAATCGCTTTTGCGGTGTACTCGCCCACATCGGCCAGACCGTCCAGGGGCATAAACCGATCGGCGTTGCTGGAAAACAGGCAGACCACCGACGCCGGGAAATCGTCATCGGCTTCGTAGCAGATGTAGCACAGAAAAATTTTGGGCAGGGGCCGGACCACGAAGGCGAAATCGCCGCCCACCGACGCCGGGGCCGCCTGGCCGGCCAGCTGTTCGACGATCAGCTGTCTGTGGGCTTTGAGCCGGGAAACCGCGGGTACGAGGGCCTGTTCGGTGTGGGTGGCAAAAGCCCCCACATAAGGGGCCGAATCGGGAAACGCTTTGAAGGCCCGCAGGGGTTCCAAAATCGGTGGATCCGGTTGGGCGTTCAACGCATACAGGGAGAGCAGGATGCCGATCACTCCCGATGGTTCAACGCCACCTAAGGTAATGCCGTGCGGTGAAATAACGCACTCACGGCCAAAGGCGGGAAATGAATATGCCGGCCCGATTTTCCGGCCGGGAAGCCGTCTTTCCAGCGCATCGGGCAAATTGCTGTAAAGTCGCTCCAGATTGGCTCTGGCCAGTTTCAGGTAGTTGTCGGTCATCATAACAGGCTCGACGCGTGTGAGTCCATGGGTAGGCTGTTCCAAGTTTTTCCCGAACAGATACCATTTAACCCGCTTAAGTTGCAAATGAAAGCCTGGAACGCTATATAGAGCCAACCCATTGGATCATCACAGGAGGTGCGGCGGCCGCGGTTAAACTTGTCAGCGACCGGTTGTACCGATGTTTAGGATAATGCCACCGCCATGACTCCAGGTATCACTGCCGCCAGGCAAGCCGGAATCGATCACCGGGTGCATGCATACCGTCATGATCCCGCGAGCGAATCCTATGGCGCAGAGGCGGCCGAGAAACTGGGGGTTCCAGCTGCCAGGGTTTTCAAAACGCTGGTCGTACGCCTCGACAACCACGAATTCGCTGTGGGCGTGATCCCGGTTTCATCCATGCTCAGCCTGAAACACATCGCAACGGTGGTTGGCGCAAAGCGGGCCGTCATGGCGGCAAAGCCGGATGTAAAACGGCTCACGGGTTATGTTATCGGCGGCGTCAGCCCGCTGGGCCAAAAAAAGAGGCTGAGAACCATCGTCGACGCCTCAGCCGACGGCTGCTCAACCATTTATGTCAGCGCCGGCCGCCGGGGTTTGGAAATAGAGTTGCGCCCTCACGATTTGAAGCGGCTGACGGGTGGGATTTTCGCGAACATAGTTCAGTAGGATCAGCGCTGACACGTCAAGCGACACCGCCCCGCCCCATCATCCCACCGCTCCATGCTTCTTTCGATCCTTGGCCATGAACCAGATAACGCAGGCCGGTCGGTGTTTGCAGTAGAGCTTGGGGTCCCGGCAGCGGGCGCAGCGCTCGCAAAAATAAAGCTGATACTTCATGCACGTCAGGGTCCCGGGTTTATCGGGGTGATTTGCGCAATCTTCCATTGGTTCTGTTTGCATTGGCGCCGATATGATATAGATTACGCACCAGGAGATAACAGATAGCGATCGGGATGTCATGAAAGAGTTTTTCAGCGTTGAAACGATCGAAAGTGTCTTGGCCCACGCCGCCTCATTTGCTCCGGTGGAGACGGAATCGGTTTCTCTGGCCCAAAGCCTGGGACGGGTGCTGGCAGAGCCCATCTTCTCCGATGTGGATATCCCTGATTTCAACCGCTCAACCATGGATGGATTTGCCGTCAAGGCCGCATCGACCTTCGGCGCATCCGAAGCCAACCCCGCTTACCTGACCGTGCAGGGGCAGATCCGCATGGGGGTTCGGCCCGACTTTTCCATCGGCCCCGGCGAGGCGGCCCGCATCGCCACTGGCGGCATGCTGCCCGACGGCGCCGACAGCGTTGTCATGGTCGAACACACCGATGCCCTGGACGACGTCACTATCGAAGCCTACCGCAGCGTGGCCCCGGGTCAGCATGTCATCGAAAAGGGCGAGGACATCCGCCATACGGAAGCGGCGCTGCAAAAAGGATTGCGCATTCGGCCCCAGGAGGCCGGGCTGCTGGCCGCTTGCGGTCGAACCGAGATCACGGTTTACCGACGCCCTCTGGTGGGAATCATCTCCAGCGGCGACGAGGTGGTGTCGGTGGACCGAGTGCCCGGCGAGGGGCAGATCCGCGACATCAACACCCACACCCTGGCCGGCCAGGTGCTCGAGGCCGGCGGTGTGCCGGTGACTTTCGGCATTGTCGGAGACAACCGCCATGAGCTGCTGGAAAAGAGCCGTCGCGCCCTGGAACTGACCGACATGGTCCTGATCTCCGGTGGCAGCTCAGTAGGCGTCCGTGACTATACGCTCGAGGTGCTCGATGCCTTGCCCGATAGCGCCGTTCTGGTCCACGGCATCTCCATCAGCCCCGGCAAACCCACTATTCTGGCCCGTTGCGGCGCTAAGGCCTTCTGGGGCCTGCCCGGCCATGCCGTCTCCGCCATGGTGGTTTTTGCCGTCGTGGTGCGCCCCTTTCTGGACCGGCTGTGCGGACTGGCTCAACCTGCCCGGCGCTTTGCGGTGCCGGCCATTCTGAGCCGTAATCTGGCCTCGGCGCAGGGGCGGGTAGACTATGTCCGTGTCAAACTGGCTCAATCAGATGGGGTGGTGGTGGCCGAACCGATTTTGGGGAAATCCGGCTTGATCAACACCATGGTCAAGGCCGACGGGCTCATCGCTATCGATCTGAACAGCGAGGGGCTGGATCGCGGCGCCACGGTTGCGGTCATACCCCTTTAACCCTGACCGATTCACATTCGCAGGAGTTTTTTTTGACCACCAAACGCAGCGTCTACCTGAACATGAAGCCCCTTGAGGAGGCCAGAGAGATTCTCTTCCACCACTTTTGCGCTCTCGGCACCCTGGCCGCCGAACGGGTGTCACCGCCGGATGCGGTGGGACGGGTGCTGGCCGAAGCGGTGATCGCTGCCGTTTCGTCGCCCAACTTTCACGCCGCCGCCATGGACGGGGTGGCCGTGAAGGCCGAGGCGACCTTCGGAGCCAGCGAATCGCGCCCCAAAGAGCTGAGCGTCGGGTCCGAGGCCCACTTTCTCAACACCGGCAACGTCATGCCTGAAGGCACCGATGCCGTCATCATGATCGAAAATGTCCAGTTGGTCGGCGACGATCGCATTCGCATCGAAGCGCCGGCCTTTCCCTGGCAGCATGTGCGCAAGCTGGGCGAGGACATCGTGGCCACCGAACTGCTCTACCCGCGGGGTCATACGGTCACCGCCTACTGCGTCGGAGCCCTGATCTCGGGCGGGGTCTACCGGGTGCCCGTGCGCCGAAAGCCGCGGGTGCTGCTCGTCCCCACCGGATCTGAGCTGGTGGACTGGCGGGCCACCGCTCCCGACGATCTGAAGCCGGGACAGGTGCTGGAGACCAACGCCTATGTGCTGGGGAAGATGATTGAGGGATGTGGCGGCCAGGCTATCCGCCACGAGCGGGTCATGGATGATCTGGAGCGGATTCGACAGACGGTGGCCGAGGCCGTGGCTGGCGACGTGGACATGGTTCTGACCATCGGCGGCTCGTCAGCAGGCTCCGAGGACTTCGCTCTGCCGGTGCTCCAGGATCTGGGCCGCATGCTGGTCCATGGGGTGACCATCATGCCCGGCAAGCCGGTGATTCTGGGTGATATCCGGGGCAAACCCTTTTTCGGCATCCCCGGCTATCCGGTTTCGGCCATTATCGCCTTCGAGCAGTTCGTCCAACCCCTGATCCGACGCATGCTGGGACTTCCCGATGAACCCAGACCCAGCGTGGCCGTGGTGCCCACCCGTAAGATTGCCTCCAAGCTGGGTGTGGAGGAGTTCCTGCGGGTCAAGCTGGGCCAGGTGGGCGACCGCATCGTGGCTACGCCCCTGCCCCGGGGGGCGGGCATGATCACCAGTATCACCGAAGCCGACGGGATCATCCGCATTCCGCGCCAGGCGGAAGGCATCAAGGATACCGAACCGGTGCGGGCCGAGCTGCTCAAGCCCCTGGCGGCGATCCGCAACACCATCGTCATTGTGGGCAGCCACGACAACACCCTGGACGTGTTGGCCGATCAGCTGCGGGTCGGTGACGCCGGATTGACCCTCTCCTCCAGCCACGTGGGCAGCATGGGCGGGCTCATGGCCGTCAAACGGGGCGTGTGCCACCTGGCCGGCACCCACCTGCTGGACACGCAGAGCGGTGAATACAACCGTTCCTACGTGCAGCGATACCTTGTCGGGACACCGGTACGGTTGGTAAACCTGGTCATGCGCGACCAGGGGCTGATCGTTCCCGCGGGCAACCCCAAGGGGATCCGGGGAATCGATGATCTGGGCCGCGACGACATCGTTTTCATCAACCGCCAGGGGGGATCGGGAACGCGGATTTTGCTGGATTACCGCTTGGGCCAAGTGGGCCTTGCGCCCGAACGGATCAGGGGCTACCGTACCGAAGAGTTCACCCACATGAACGTGGCCGTGGCGGTGCTCAGCGGGGCGGTCGACGCCGGCCTGGGGATCTTTGCGGCGGCAAAAGCCCTGGGACTGGGTTTTGTTCCCGTGGTCACCGAGCAGTACGATCTGGTCATTCCGGAAATCTTTTTTGAATCGAAAAATATCCAAACGCTGCTTCAGACCATCCGCGGCGATGCCTTTAAAGAACGGGTCCACGCCCTGGGCGGCTACAGCACCGAAAAGACGGGGATTATCCTTCACTGAATGGCTCAGGGTTACACACTGCTGGATCATACGGCGGACTTGAGAATCCGCGTTGCCGGTGTCGATCGGGCCGACCTGTTTAAAAACGCCGGTCTGGCGTTGTTCGACCTGATCAGTCCGTTGGGTGCGATGGAATCGGCCGAGGCGATCGAGCTGGATGTCACGGGCGACGATCCAGCCGATCTCATGGTCAACTTCCTGCGGGAGCTGCTGTATCTCTGGGCCGGCCGCGAAAAATTGGTAACCGACATCACCCTGAGCCATATTTCAGACACCGCCCTTTCGGCGCGGGTGTTCAGCGTCGATTTTCAGCCGCAACGGCATGCGATTCTTCATGAGATCAAGGCCGTAACCTACCACCGCATCGATGTGGGCCCTGCTCTGGATGGTTGGCGGGCGGAGGTGGTCTTCGACGTTTGACTGTTGTGACGGTTCCAGCAGACGGCATGTCGGCACCGCTGCGGGAGGTTGCAATGCAGCTGAGAAAAATTTCCTCTTTTTGCTACGAAATCCCCAAGTCCGGGGCCATGCGGGTTCCAGGCAGGGTTTTTATGAGCGAACGCATGGTCGCCCAGTTGCGGGAAGCGGAGGCCTTGCAGCAGCTGGCCAACGTCGCCACACTGCCCGGCATCCTCAAGGCAGCCATGGCCATGCCGGACATGCATTGGGGCTATGGCTTCCCCATTGGCGGCGTGGCCGCTTTCGACTGGGACACGGGGGTCATCTCACCCGGCGGCGTAGGCTACGATATCAACTGCGGAGTTCGCCTGGCCGGCACCGCTTTAGAGGAGAAAGAGGTGCGTCCCGTGGTGGAGCGCCTGGTCAACGCC
Organism: Desulfosarcina sp.; assembly: GCA_046484885.1. GTDB lineage: Bacteria > Desulfobacterota > Desulfobacteria > Desulfobacterales > Desulfosarcinaceae > Desulfosarcina. The sequence goes on from JAWOIA010000006.1 coordinate 10,541, forward strand.
CTTTTTCAGAACATCCCTTCGGGTGTGGGCTCGACCGGTTCGCTGAAACTGTCGCCCAAAGAGGAGATGACGGTGCTGCGTGAGGGGGGCCGCTGGGCCGTGCGCCATGGTTTCGGCGATCCCTCGGATGTAGAACGCACCGAAGACGGCGGCTGCATGGCCGACGCCGACCCCTGCGTGATCAGCGAGCGCGCCCTGGAGCGAGGGGCCAAACAGCTGGGCACCCTGGGTTCCGGGAACCATTTCCTGGAAGTGGGGGTGGTGGACGAGATCTTTGACGAACCGACGGCCCGGGTTTTCGGCCTCTTCCACAACCAGGTCACGGTGCTGCTGCACTCGGGATCGCGGGGGCTTGGCTACCAGGTCTGTGACGACGCGTTGGCCTTTATGGCCAAACACGTCAAAACCCTGGGGATTCAATTGCCCGACCGCCAGCTGGCCTGCGCCATGATCCGCTCCGAGGCCGGTCAGCGTTATTTCGCTGCTATGGCCTGTGCGGCCAACTACGCCTGGGCCAACCGCCAAATCCTGCTGCACCGGGCTCGCGAAACCTTCCAGCAGGTACTGGGCATCGGGCCGCGGGATCTGGGCATGCATCAGGTCTACGACGTCTGCCACAACATCGCCAAGCGGGAGCAGCATACGGTCGATGGGGAACAGCGCTGGGTTTGCGTGCACCGCAAAGGAGCCACACGGGCCTTTCCACCGGGTCACCCGGCCCTTGGCGAAACCTACCGGCAGGTGGGCCAGCCTATTCTCATCCCCGGCGACATGGGCACGGCCTCATATGTTCTGGCCGGCACCCAGACCGCCATGGTGGAGAGTTTCGGGTCAACCTGCCATGGCGCCGGGCGGGTTCTCAGCCGCACGGCCGCCAAAAAGCAGAGCAAAGGGCGGTCCATCCACCGGGAGTTGGCCGACCGGGGAATCGTGGTCAAGTGGACCGGGCGCAATACCCTTTCCGAAGAGATGCCTGACGCCTACAAGGACATCGAGCAGGTGGTGGCAACGGTCCATGGGGCGGGTCTTTCCAAAAAGGTGGCCCGACTGAAACCGATCTGCGTCATCAAAGGTTGATAATGTCGTAAAAAGTCGGATTTTTCGCTGCGTGAGGGTTGCGGGGCGTGTTGTCAAGTTGGTGGCGGTTGGCAAGGGGTGAAAATGGCGCCCGCGCCCCGCATGCCGAAAAATAGGTACTTTTTTACACAACTTTTCTAGCGCTGTAGGAAAAAGATGAAATATGCCTTGCTGTTTTTTGGGGCTCAGTGGTTTTTGTGAACCCAGGCGACAATTTTTTGCAAAGCCAGAGCTGCAGCTTGATTGGACAGCTGTATCCACGTTTTAAGGTCGTTGAGTGGGCTCGGTCGGCCGGGGCCTGGGGCGGTTCGGACAACTCAAGCGGTTGCTGCTCACCAAGAACGGGCTGATAAAATAATCTGGCACAATAGTTGTATAAAACATTGGCGTTCGATCACAACGGTCGACCGGATGACGCACCCCGGTCGTATCGTGGGCAAGCCGGTCATTGCTGCTAAGATGGTGCCGCTACCCACGATCAGCGCCTGATTGAAACCCGGATGGAAACCAACATGGTCCAGCAGGTCACTTCCCCGTTTGCCGATGACGAAAGCCCGCATCCCAATGGAAAGAACTGGTTGAGCGGAAACGAGGTGATCCGGAGAACCGGCATATCCAAAAGCGACCTGATCCGGTTCATTCAGCTGGGGGTATTCCCAAAATCGATGATGCGGGTTTCAACGGTCGGCCGGGAGGGGGCCCAGAAAAAAAGTTACTTTTCAGCTGCCATATTGGGGCATGTCGCCATGTTGAAACTGCTCAGGGAGGAAGGCCACTCCATTGAGACGATTACCCATGAACTGCGCCAGGCCGAGGAGCCGTCATCATTGCCCCAGGACCCTGCATCACCTATAGCGACGCCCCCGGCCCCAACTGCCCCAGCTGAGCCCAGCGGCCGTCTGCCGCGGGCCTTTCACCTCTCCACCGCTGCAATTGCGACCGCCTCGTTTTTGGTCGATCCAAACCTTCGCATCGACTGGATCAACGCGGGTCCGGGTGATCGCCTGGCCCAAGCCGTCCGGAGCGAATTGGCCGATGATCCGTCCGGGACCGTTTTCGACATCCTGCTGCGGGCCTCCCTCAAAGCGCTGGTTTTCAATTGGCAGCCGCTGTTTGACTTTATCTTCCGTTTTTTAAAGGCGGTCACCCCCCCGGATCGGTTCGACAGTCTGGCGCCGACGGTCTCACTGAACGGCGAAAAGAGCAGCCCCTGGGAACCGCCTGTTGCGGGCCAGCCTTCAACGGGGCCCATCGATAGCTGCCTGATTCGTTTTGAGGATCGTCAGGGTCGCATGCAGGAGATGCGGATGTATGGGATCCATCTCTCGGAAGGGGTGCTCTTCCTTTGGGATCAGGAACGCCGCCGGGGTGTGGCCGTCGATGACGCGGGCGATGTTGCCGCGGCGGTTGTGGGGACGGATGGCGAACCCGCTTCCGGCAAAACGCCCTTCAGTGTGATTTCGGTGCGCCTGGATGACTCGCGCAGCATCGTCGACACCCTGTTGCCGGAAACCTATTTCGAGCTCATGACGCGGATCTGGGACGAAAGTGATCAGGTTCTGGCCGCCTACGGCGGGCACCGCGCCAAGCGCAGCGGCACCGAGGTGCAATATATCATTCCCCGGCACTCGAATCGCGACCCCGCATACGATGCCATTTGCTGCGCCGTCCAGCTCCAGGCCAAGATGGCTGAGATGGAGGCCTCGATGAAATCCGACGGCGGATGGTTTTTCGATATTCGCCTGAACATCGGGATCAGCAGTGGCAGAGATCACCTTCAGCAGGAAGACCCGACCGCCAGCATGGCATTCATGCTGCCCGGTGGCGCTGCGGATCAAGCCTTTCACTTATCCGCCATCGCCCGTGGAGGGGGCATCTGGATTACCAAATCGGCCTTCAGCCATCTGATGCCCCAGCAGGTGAAACACATCACCTTCGGCATCTATCGAGACGAGCGCCTGATTCCCAATATCTTTGCCCAGGTTTCTGAACTTACCCATGCCCCCGATACCCCGCCGCCGGGGCGGGGTATCCGATCGCTCTTCGTCACCCAAATCATTGACCTGCGAAACGACCAGGCGACTGACCCGCACCCAGACCCAAGTAGGCCATGATACCGCTTCCGTAGCGGGCCGTGAAGGCCCGGTCGACCTTGAGGACGGGGTTGGCTCCCAGAAAGGCCAGCAGATCGTCCAGCCGCCGCTCGCGTTCGCCGCGACCAGCCACCCGATTGAGTCCGGCGATCTGCTCCTCGATCTCGAAATAGCGCAGCTTATCATCCAGGGCCAACTGCCAGAAAAGCAAAAACCCCCGCTCTGGAAAATCAACCCCCAAGATGCCATAGCAGTGGGTCATGAAGGCTCGCGCCAGCTCTTCCTGGATATCGACGAGCTGTTGTTTGGCTGCACGGATATCGGCCCGGGCAAAGGGCCGGCCCAGCACTTCAATGTAAATCTTGAATTTGGGTTCGGTGCCCGAAGGCCGGACCGTGATGCGGATGCCCTGGGTTTGGGGCCGGTTTTCAAGCTTCAGGACCAGCACGTTGCGAGATGCGGTGTCGGTCTTCGACAGGTGGGGCTGGGGATCGCCTTTCCAGCGGTCGATCTTGTCGATGACCGTGAAACCACCCACCGTGGGCATGGGCGTCTTCCGCAACTGCTCCATGATCGTTTGGATCTGACCGATTCCCCGGGCCCCCAAAAGGCGGATTTCAGTCAGGTAGTTGTGGCAGTACCCGTACTTGGCGTAGATATCATTCAGAAAGTCAACCAGGGTGCGGCCCTCGCTTTTGAGCCTTGAGGTGAGTTCCGCCAACCACAGGGCGGCAGCGGCGGCATCCTTGTCGCGGGCGTAGTTGCCCATGATAAAACCGTGGCTCTCTTCGGCGCCGAGGATGAAGTCATCCTGCCGACCGGCGGCTTCCAGTCGGTTCATCTGCTCGCCGATGTATTTAAATCCCACCAGCAGGTCGCCAATGCACCCGATGCCGTTTGCCGCGGCAATGGCTGCGATGAGGGAAGCGGTGACTTCGGTTTTGACGATCAGATGCGTGGCGGTCAACCGCCCTTGGCGGCGGTACTGGTCGATGGCATATTCGGACAGGATGATGCCGATCTCGTTGCCGTTGAAAAATTCCCATTTTCCGTGGTGCCGCGCCATGATTCCGATCCGGTCGGCATCCGGGTCCGTGCTCATGAGCACATCCGCGCCGATGGCATCGGCGTTGGGCAGGGCCGTGTCAAAGGACTGGATCACTTCCGGGTTGGGAATGTTGAAGGTGACGTTTTCAAAGGCCCCGCTCAGGTTGGCCGTGGCCGGGTCCAGATGGATGTCGAACCCCATCGCCTTGAGCACCGGGTAAACCGAGGTCAAGCCGGTGCCGTGAAGGGGGCTGTAAAGAATCTTCGCCCCTCTGGCCTGGCTGAGTTGAAGCCGGGCCACCGCGTGGTGGTACGCCTGGTCGACCTCGCCGCCGATGATTCGCAGCAGGCGTTTCTCAACCGCCGCGTTCAGATCCATGGTCAGGATGGTGGAAACCGCTTGGGTGACCTCGTCCACCAGATCCTGATCATGGGGTGGGATGAGCTGGCCGCCATACTGATCATAGACCTTTTTGCCGTTGTCGCTGGGCAGGTTGTGGCTGGCAGAAAACATGCAGCCGGACACGGCGTGCAAGTGGCGGATGGCAAAGGAGAGCTCCGGGGTGCTGCGGGCGCCGTCGAACAGGAAGACCGTGATGCCGTTGGCGGTGTAAACCTGGGCGGCGGATTCGGCCAATTGTCGGCAGTCAAGGTCGGCGACCGGGTTGGGTTGGTCCGGGGCATAGCGCCGGGTATCGGTAAACCGGCGCACATCGTATGCCAGCACCACACCCCGCTCCCGGGCCGAAGCGCCATGGGCCCGGATCAAGTATTGACTGTGGCCCTGGGCCGAGGCTTGGATGGTCCACGGGTTGATGCGATTGGGGCCGACGCCCACCAGCCCCCGTCGCCCGCCGGTGCCGAAGGGGATCACCTGATAGAACGAGTCCAGCAGGAAAGCCCATTGTTCGGAATGGATCAGGTGCACGATCTGGGGGACATAGTCGCTGAACATCGCTTCGGTGAGCCATCGGTTCAGCTCTTGCAGGGCCGCGGTCGTGAACTTATCGGGCAGGTCCAGGGTTGCGAATCCTTGTTTTGCTTTTTCAATCAGGGTTTGGTAATTGTCCATGCCATTATCCTTGTGCGTGGTTCAAGCAACCGTTGAACTGGGTTGGCCCTAAATTTTCGTCTGCAAACCATGGCCCCGTGGCAGCGGTGACTGCACCGGTTGGACTGGCCGATCTGAATTGGGGCAGTTATTCCATTATTCGGCGGCATTGACAATAGTCTTAACGGAGTTTCGAGCGGCACCCATGAAACCCAGCGACCGCAAAATTTTCGGTACGCTCTTCTTCTCGATCTTCGCGGCCGTGACCGGGGTGGGGATCGTGGTACCGCTGTTGCCGGTCTACGCCCATGATTTGGGGGCCAGTGGCTTGTATATCGGCATGGTCTTTGGCGCTTTCTCCCTCTCACGCACCTTCTTTTTACCCTATTTCGGCCGCCAGTCCGATAGAATCGGGCGCAAACCGTTCATTGTCACGGGACTTTTTTCCTACGCCGTGGTTTCGGTGGCGTTTATGATCTTCGGCGGCGTCGAGGCCTTGATTGTCATCCGCTTTTTACAGGGGATCACCTCGGCCATGATCATGCCGGTGGTTCAGGCCTATGTCGGTGATATAACCCCCAAAGGTCGCGAGGGGTGGACAATGGGGCTGTTCAACATGTCCCTGTTTATTGGCCTGAGTGCCGGGCCCCTGATCGGCGGGGTGGTCAAGGACCGCTTCAGCCTCCAGGGAGCCTTTTTGTCCATGGGCGTGTTGTCGCTCTTCGGATTTGGGCTGAGTCTGGCTCTGCTGCCCCCGACCCGGGAAGAGTCGGTGGTCAGGAAAGGCCGCCCCCCGGCCCAATGGTCGATCATCCTTACCGACCGGATCCTGGCGGGGCTTTTTTTTTTCCGGCTGGCCTACACGGCATGCATCGGCATCATCTGGGGATTCCTGCCGGTGCTCGCCGACATGGAATTTTCAGCTTCGGCATCGGCCATCGGTGTTTTGGTGATGCTGGGGATCTCCGTCAGTGGTGTGATGCATGTACCCATGGGATGGCTGGCCGACCGTCTCAATCGCAAGGTCATGGTCATTTTGGGCGGGTTGGTGGCGGCCGTGGCTGTCCATGCGTTTAATTTCACCACCGGGTTTCAGGGCATGCTCTGGGCCAGCGTGGTCTTCGGTATCGGCGGCGGTATCTCCATGCCGGCGCTGATGGCGGCCGCTGTCCTGCGAGGCAGCAGCAGCGATGCCATGGGGTCCGTCATGGCGTTGTTGACCGTGGCCCACAGCCTGGGTATGTTGCTCGGTTCGGTCTTTGCCGGGGTGATGATGGACTGGTTTGAACTGCGGCAGGCGTTTGTCTTTGGTTCGGCGCTGATGGCCGCCGGCACGCTTTGGTTCACGGTCTGTACCTGGTCGGTTGATCTGAGTCGGGAGACGATCTTGGCCCCGGCACCTCAGATAACGGATGGGTGACACGCCGGGCAGCCTCGGTCTGATCAGCCGGGCCGGCCTGCAATGGGTCGCCGGCGCGGTTGCCCCGGCAGACGGGATGCGGCTATGCCCGTTGCATCTCAGCTGCCTTGAGCGATGACTTGCACCTCTCTCTCAAGATCGATGCCGAAGCGATCCCGGACCGTTCCTTGGATTTGTTCGGAGAGTTCCAGGATCTCTTGTCCCGTGGCCCCTCCTAAATTGATCAGCACCAGTGCATGCCGGTCATGCACCGCCGCCCGGCCCAGGCGCCTGCCTTTCCATCCACAGCGTTCGATCAGCCAGCCGGCCGGCAGCTTGAATCGGTCGCCACCCTGGTGGTAGCGGGGCAGATCGGGAAATCGGTCCGCCAGCCGGTCGAGGGTGTTGCCGTCAACCACCGGGTTTTTGAAAAAGCTGCCGGCGTTGCCGATCTCGGCGGGATTGGGCAGTTTACGCTGGCGGATGGCGACGATGGCCTGGCGAACGGTTTGCAGACTGGCCCTGCCCAGCTTATCCACCGCCGCTTTGACGCCCGGGTAGTCGAGATGGAAATTGGGCCGCCGGGTGAGGTTGAACACCACGGCCGTAACGATGTAAGACCCTTGCCAAGGGCCTTTGAAGTTGCTGGTGCGGTAGGCAAATCCACACTCACGCGGCGAAAACAGGATCTTTCTGCCGTCGCTGATGGCGATCGCTTCGACTTGGTCGATCACTGCCGCCACCTCGACGCCGTAAGCACCGATGTTCTGCACCACACTGGCGCCGACGGTTCCCGGTATGAGCGACAGGTTTTCGATGCCGCCCCAGCCGTTGGACACGGCAAGCCCCACTAGATCGTCCCAAGTTTCACCGGCCATGGCCTTGACTTTCAGGTGATGCCGGCTCTTTTCCACCACCGTGACGCCCTTAAACGCCGGATGGAGAATCGTGCCGTTGAAATCGACCACAAACAACAGGTTGCTGCCTCCGCCCAGAACCAGATGACGCCGGCGGTTCAGGCGGTGGTGGTTGAGGTAGTCGCTGATCTCCGCCTCGGCGTCAAACCGAACGTAGCGCTCGGCAACGGCTTCGACGCGGAAGGTGTTGACGGTTTGCAGCGGAAAGGCGGCTTTCAGTTGCATGGGCGTTCGCGCTGGAAGCCATCATGGCGGTGGTGGGTCATCCGATTCGACCTGGGTGGTTCTCTTTTATTTGATCTGCCTGAGAACGATCCCCGTGCGCGATGGCAGGTAAAGGCTGAGCCGGTTGCCCCAGGGGTTGTTCGTTTCTTCCAGGGTGTGGTGGATCTGGCTGGGTTTGAGCCGGCCGTGTCCGCCAACTGCGCTGTCGTCACTGTCCAGTTCCATTCGGTAGCGTCCAGGCGGTGCGGGGATGCCGTAGTCCGCAAAGGATCGGGTCGGATGGAAGTTAAAGGCAAAGACCCAACCGGCGCGGGTAAAGGCCAGGATATTGTCGGCCTCATGGCTCCACAACAAGCTGGGGTCACCTGCTGCCAGCAGGCCAAAACGCTCGAACAGGGCGATCATGCGCCGGTCGAAGCGGGCCAGGCGGTGGTATTTGAGATGGGGATCGTCCAGCAGGTGCCACTGTCGCCGGGCGTAATGGAAACTCCAGTTGTTGCCTTCTCTGGGGAAGTCGATCCAGTCGGGGTGACCGAATTCGTTGCCCATAAAATTCAGATAGCCGCTGGCGGCGGTGGCCAGGGTGATTAGACGGATCATCTTGTGCAGGGCCATGGCCCTAGCGACAGTCGGATCGGGGTCCTCAAGGGACATGTGATGGTAGATGGCGGCATCGACCATCTGCATCATCAAGGTCTTGTCCCCAACCAGGGCCTGGTCGTGGGACTCGGCGTAGCTGATGGTCCGCTCGTCCCGCCGCCGGTTGGTCAGCTCGTACCACAGGTACCCCATGGGCCAATCCTCATCGGTGGTGTCCTTGACCAGCCGGATCCAGTAATCGGGGATGCCCATGGCAAAGCGGAAGTCGAATCCCAGGCCGCCTTTGGAAATGGGCAGCGCCAGCCCCGGCATGCCGCTGATGTCCTCGGCGATGGTAATGGCATCCGGCCGGAGGCGGTGGATGACGTCGTTGGCCAGGGCCAGATAGGCCAGGGCGTCTTCGTCGACGGAGGGGTTGAAGTAGTCGTCGTACCCGCTAAAGGCTTTTCCCAGGCCGTGGTGGGTGTAAAGCATGCTGGTGATGCCGTCGAAGCGGAAACCGTCCACATGGAAGGCATCCAGCCAGTAGCGGCAATTGGAGAGCAGGAAGTGAATCACCTCAGGTTTGCCGTAATCGAAGCAGCGGCTGTCCCAGGCGTTGTGGCGCCCGCGGTCGCCCTGGTGAAAATACTGGTAGTCGGTGCCGTCAAACTGTCCCAGTCCTTCCACGGTGTTGGATACGGCATGGGAGTGGACCAGGTCCATGATCACGGCAATGCCCTGTTCATGGGCCGCATCGATCAACTCCATGAGTGCTTCGGGTGTTCCGAAGCGCGACGATGGGGCGAAAAAATTGGAGACATGGTAGCCAAATGAGCCGTAATAAGGGTGCTCCTGGACGGCCATGAGCTGGATGGTGTTGTAACCGGCCTCGACGACACGGGGCAGGATGGTGGCCGTAAATTCGCGCCAGGTGCCGATCTTTTCGGTTTGCTGGGCCATGCCGGCGTGCACCTCGTAGATCATCGGCGGGCGGTTCGTCCGCTCGAATTTCGCATCTCTCCAGCGGTACGGGTTGGGTGGCGCCCATACCTGGGCATTGAAGATCAGGGTGTTCGGATCCTGTACCACCCGTCGGGCATAGGCCGGCAGGCGGTCGCCCTGGCCGCCGGGCCAATGAATGCGAAGCCGATACAGGTCAGTGTGTGTGAGCAGCGCATGCGGCAGACGGATCTCCCACTGTCCGTCATCGGTTAAGCGCGAGAGGGCGAAGGCTGGATCGTCGACCCAGCCGCAAAAGTCTCCTACCAGATAGATGGCGCTGGCGTTGGGCGCCCATTCCCGGAAAGTCCACCCGTCGCTGGTTTGGTGAAGACCGAAGTATTCATGTCCCGAGGCCAGATCCAGCAGATCGGGACAGGCAGCGGTGATTCGCCGGCGCATAGCTTGAATGTGCGCCAGGCGCCGGGTCACGGCCGGACGAAAGGCTTCCAGGTAAGGATCGGTCGCCATGAGGCGATCGACCAAAGTGTCAACGGAGGTCATGGCATCCACAACTCAGGGGTTTATCAAGGGCCTTTCCAGCATTTTTTCGTACAGCTCGATGTATTGGCGGGCTGTGTTGGCATGATTGAAGGACGCGACGCTCTGCTGCATGATGCGCTCAATTTGGCGGCGCTTAACCGTTTCGGGCAGCTTGAAAAAAGTCATGGCCTCGGTGACGGCCCAGTAGAGTCCCCCGGCATCATAAGTGTTGAACAAAAACCCGTTTCCACGGCTTTGGCCCACATCCAGGCGGGTAATGGTGTCGTGAATGCCTCCCGTGTCGTGGACCACCGGCAGAGCCCCGTAGATGGGGGCGATCATCTGCGGCAGGCCGCAGGGCTCGAAAAGGGATGGCATGAGAATAAAATCGGCGGCCGCGTAAGCCTGATGCTCCAAACTTTCGTTAAAATCGCACACCGCTACCCGATTGTGGAATCCGTGGTGGCCGACGATATCGCGAAAAATTTGCTGATAATTACCATTGGCTACGAATACCATCTGCAGATTCATTTCCCAGTAGGTAGAGATGATGCGGTAAAAAACCTCGGCCAGCAGTTGGCATCCCTTCTGGATTGGATCGAGTCGTGACGGCCAGAAAAGGAGTGGGGCGTGCTTGTCGCGGATTAGTCCCAAGGTCGTCTGAAGGTGGTGCTTGTTGGCCCGCTTGCCCGCCGGGTGATCCGTTGCGGAGTAGCTGCGGTGGATCACCGTGTCGGTTTCAGGATTGAAAGCCGGATCCGGTGCGTTGAGTATGCCGGTTCCGCAGCCGGTATGGTACTTGTTGGTTAACTCCTGCCGCAGCCGCCATTCAACAAAGCCGTGGCGGCCCTCGACGATCTCCTCGAGGAACCGGGGGCTGACGGTGTTGACGAAGTGGGCGGCGAATACGCCGCTGGCCAGGAAGTCCACCGGGTTGGACTCCCAGGCGTCTTCGTAACTGGCCGCGAAGTTTTCAAAAAAAAGGTGATCCCAGAAGTAGGCCGCATCGATACCGCGGTCCTCGATGTGGGAGAGCGTTGCTTTGACGGTATGGATGTTGTGGATGGTGAAGAGGCAGGGAATATTCAACTGACGCGCCATGGCCGGGATGAGGCCCGTCATCCAGTCGTTGCAGTGAATCAGGTCCGGGCGCACCCGCGGGACGATATTATTGATCACCTCTCTCTGGAAGGCCAGGGAGAGCTTGGTGTTTTCACCGCCATGGACCGAATAGACCCGGTTCAGGTAGAAGAAAGCCCGATCCTCGGCCAGGTGGACGCGGTCATCGGGCATGACATTGCGGATGGCCCACTGTTCCCGCTCGAGAAACGGTGCCAGGCGGTCGTGGAAAATGGACCGGTAGTCGGGCAGGGCCACGTGAACGTCGGCGCCTTCGTTAAAGAGCGCACTGATCAGAGCGGCCGATACATCGGCCAGCCCGCCGGCTTTGGCCGTGAGGAAGCGCGAGAAATTGTCCATTCGGTCTGGCAGATAGGTCACTTCAGGGGTGACGATCAGTACCCGCGGGTTCCGCTTGGCTGATGGCATCGGTGCATCCTTTCATCATCGCCCGCAACTTCAGGCCCAGGTCATCAGCTCCGGGCGGTACCGGACCCATTCATCGGCATTGGGAAGGACTCGAACCGTGAACCCGTAGCGTCCGGACTCGGTGCACGGCAGATCGCAGCCGTACAGGTACGTGCCGGCTGCACGCGCCTCCTTGACGTGCATCGCTTTCATCAGGGGCTCGTCGATTCGGTCCATATGGCGCATCTTGCCGTAATACAGCTCCACCTTGAGCTCCTCCGGGCGCAGATCACCGGTCTGGACCAGCGCCGTCACCTCAAAGGACTGGTTGACGCGGAAGGGGCCTTCCTTGCTGCGCACCGGCGCTTCCACCTGGATCTGATTCCATTTTTCCAGGTAGCGGCCTAGTCGTTCGCTGAGCCGCCGGGCCTCCGCCCCACCTTCGGCCACCAGTTCCGTAAAACGGTGGCTGGCGGGCAGGTAAAACCGCTCTTCGTACTCCGACATCATCCGCAGGCTGCAGAACCGGGACATGGCCATCTTCATCGAGGCCTTCATCATTTTGAGCCACGCCTTGGGGGTGCCTCCGGCGGTGCGGTCGTAGAATAGCGGCGCCACCTCGTTTTCGATGATGTTGTAAAGGGCCTGGCTCTCCACGGCGTCCTGGTAGTTGTGATCCTGGTATTCTTCCCCGTTGCCGATGCGCCAGCCCAATTCCGGGCTGTATCCTTCACACCACCAGCCATCCAGGATGCTGACGTTGAGCACGCCGTTAAGGGCCGCTTTCATGCCGGAGGTGCCGCAGGCTTCCATGGGCCGACGGGGGGTGTTGAGCCATACATCCGCCCCCTGGACCAGGGTGCGGGCGATATCCAGATTGTAGTCCTCCAGGAAGACAAAGCGATGGCGCAGGTTGGTTCGCCGGCCGAAGTCCACTAGGCTGCGAATAATTCCCTTGCCTTCGTTATCCTTGGGGTGCGCCTTGCCGGAAAAAACGAACTGCACCGGCCGGTCTTTGGAATTGATGATGGCCTCGAGGCGGTCAGGGTCCTGAAAAAGCAGGTGTGCGCGCTTGTAAGTGGCAAAGCGTCGGGCGAAGGCGATGGTGAGGGTGTCCTGATCAAGCACCGATTCAACTGCTTTCATAACGTTCAGCGGGGCGTTGCGGCGCCCGTATTGCCGGTACATGATCTCTCTGATGTTGCGGATCAGACGGGAGCGGCACATTTCGTGAGCCTGCCACAGCTCTTCGTCGAAGATGTGGTCGATGCGATTGGCATTTTGCGCAATGGTCGAACCCAGGTTCCATTGCGGACCCAGATGGCGTTCGAACAGCAGCTTGATTTCCGGTGCCAGTACGCTGGGGATGTGAACGCCGTTGGTGATATGGTCGATGGGCGTCTCCTCGTCTGAGCGGGTGGGCCAGACATGGGACCACATGTGGCGCGCCACCTGTCCGTGGAGTCGGCTGACGCCGTTGATGTATTGGGCGTTGCGCAGACCCAGAATGAACATGGAAAAGGGCGCTTCCGATGAAACCCCGTTCGGCTGACCCAGGGCTAACAGTTCGTCGACAGTGCGGTTGAAAACGGCTTCGAAGGGTTTCAGGTAGGGTTTGACCATGGCGGGTGGAAATTCGTCGTGCCCGGCCGCCACCGGGGTGTGGGTGGTGAATACGGTTGTGCGTGGGACGATTTCACGTGCCGTCTCCAGGTTGATTTGGTGCTGCTCCATTATTTGGCGCAGGCGCTCAAAGGCCACAAAAGCGCAGTGTCCTTCGTTGAGGTGGCAGACGGTGGGCTGAATTCCCAGTGCATCCAGCGCCCGCATGCCGCCGATTCCCAGCAGCACTTCCTGGGCTAGCCGGGCGTGTTGCTCACCGGAGTAAAGCCGCGCGGTAATGTCGCGGATCTCTGAAGGGTTGTCGGGCAGATTGGTGTCCAGCAGAATCAGGGGAATCCGGCCGACGCGGATTTTCCACACCTGGGCCCGGATATCCCAGCGACTGCCCGGCACCGTGATCACCAGGTCATTGCCGTCCGGGTCCTTTAGTTTGGACAACGGCAGGTGGTACAGGTCCGTTTCCGGATAGGCTTCCTGCTGCCATCCGTCTTTGTCCAAAAACTGGCGGAAGTATCCCTCACGGTAAAGCAACCCCACTCCCACCAAGGGCATTTTTAACCCGGATGCGGCCTTGAGATGATCGCCGGCCAGGATACCCAATCCACCGGCGAAAAGGGGCAAGGTTTCGTGGATGCCGAACTCCATTGAAAAATAGGCCACGCTTTGCCCCTGATCCCACGGTGACTCACCGTTGGCCTGGTTCAGAACCCGATTTTCATAGCGTTCACGGACCCGCTCCAGATGGGCCAGGTAACTGTCGTCATGAGCCAGTTCCTTGAATCGATCCTGGGGGATTTGGGTGGCGAAAACGACGGGGTTCCTCTCCGAGGTCTCCCAGAGCGTGGGGTTGATGCGCCGAAACAGTTCAATGGCATTCTGATTCCAGCTCCACCAGAGGTTGCGCGACAACGTTTCCAAAAACGAGAGGGGTTCAGGAATATCGGGAAAGATCTGGAATGTTTGAATGGACCTCATGCGCCAACTCCTCGATCACTAAACGGTCAAGACTGAATTTTCACAGTCTCCATAGTCACTTTTCACGTATCGGTCCGCCTCCCAGTCGTTTTCCCACGTCGTCTGGTCGACAAGGTAGCGGAACTGGTAATCCCTGCCCGGCGCCAACGCCACAACGGCGGTAAACTCACCGTTTTTCAGCCGTTTCATCGGGGTCTTGACCGTACTCCACTGGTTGAATTCGCCAACGATGTGGACGGTCCTGGCCTGCGGTGCAGCTGCCTGGGGAAGCCGGAAGGTCACTCTACAATGGTCCTTGGTTTTTAGGTACTGTTTTTTAAAGCTCACGCCACACCTCCTGATGGTTGAAGTTCGATGACTGCGGATCATCGGATCCTTGAATCTTTATCCACACCCGCAGCAGTTCGCTGACACCCCAGGCCTGGGCGTCGCAGCCGCGGCGGTGGTGGGGCGCATCGCCGTCAACGATTTCGGGCACGTGTCCCACGCACCCGTCGTTGATCAGCCGGCTGCTGCTGCCCAGCCAGGCCAAAGCGGTCCCCTTCTCAGCCGGACCATATAAATCCGACCAGGCTTCGCAAAAGCTGGGGAAGACCCAGGTCCAGGCCGTTCCGTTGTGGTAGGCCGGTTTGCGCTGCGTATCCTCGTCGCCCCCATAGATGCCCACGTAAGGCGCTAGCGGGTTATTGATCAGAATCCCGTTGTGATAAACCGGCAGCGGCGGATGGATGGGACGGTCCGCCAGGCTGCGAATGGCGCCGGGAACGATCAGTTCCTGGCAGCTCAACAGGATCTCTTCGGCCACCGCGTGGTCCGTGACCGCTCCGAGCGTTAGGGCAAAGAGCTGGTTGGGACGCAGGGCATTGTCGGCGACGGCTGCCGTGGCCGGGATGCCGGGACCGGCATGCAGACAGTCTGACAGGTAGCCGCGCGTTTTGCAATAGAAACGGTCCATGATGGATTGCCGGACCTGCCGGGCCAGTTTGCACCACCGGTTGCGCTGCTTGAGCGAATCGACGCGGCCCAGATAGTCCAGCGCGGCTTGCCACAAGGCTTGGATTTCGATGGGGTAGCCCTGCCGCGGGGTGCCGGCCGGATAGTTGGTGTCCATCCAGGTGAAATGGGCCGGGCTGAAGATCAGCCCGCTGTCATGGTCCATGGCCACGCCGTTGGGGGATCCGGCCATAATGGACCGGGCGATGGACAGCAGGACCTGCTTGAGCGGCCTCTGGCCGCAGGGGGTCCGCAACACCCGCTCGTGACCCATCACGGCCCCCAGTTCGTCGCACACCCGAAAGAGCCACAGGGGCGCATCGGACGTGTCCCGGTTGCCCGTGTCGGTACCGCGGATCATGTTGGGAATGGTCCCATCCTTTTCGAATGCGCCGAACTGTTGAACAATGCTGCAAGCTTCCTCATGTCGTCCGGCGGCGATGATGCCCCGCACGACAATCAAGGTGTCTCGACCCCAGTCCAGAAACCAGGGATAACCCGCGATTACCGTGGCGTATTGGTCTCGTCGGACGATAAATTGGTTCAGGGCTTTTTTCAGTGCGGCCAGCGGTGGCTCCGATGGGGCTGCGGTTTTAAAAAACCGCTTGACCCGTTGCTGCAGATCGGCCGGGATATCCAGTGGCGGGCTGTCTGGCTCGGGGACCTGGGCATCGAGGGTTTCAGTGTCGCCGCCGGCCAGCAGGCCGGAAAAGTATCCCGGACTGAACAGGTCCGAGTCCGGGTCCTGTCCGCGCTGGGATTCCTGGGGACGGTGAACCTGGTACTGCCATTGGGGCTCGCAGAAAAAGGTTGACCGCTGGGCCGACACCGCCAGCGCATGTCCGTCGCAGGGGTGAAAAAGAAACCCCTTTTCACGCCGGGTGACCGAAGCAGGAAAGTGGTGCTCCGGACCAGTGAACGCCTTGGTGAGATCGTGGAAATTGCGGTCCTCGATGTCCGGCCGCAGGATCAGGGTTACCGGGCGATGGTCGGCCAGGCGATCGGCGTTGCCCTGGGCCGGTTGCCGGAAAACAATCATTTGTATGGCATTTCTACCCGCTACTGCCTGAATGCCGACATGCAACACCACATGCTGCCCCTGCCCGGAGGGGATGTGGTACTGCCAGCAACCCAACCCGTCAAAATCGAAACCGAAGGCGTCCAGGCAGTCCGGTCCGATCTCCTGGGAAAATCCCTGGAACACCACCCATCCCCGCAGCCGGGTCAGCAGAATCCGGCGGTCCTCGGGGACATGGCGGTTCAGATTGGCAGCCAGCAGGGCGTCGTAGCGGCTGGGCAGCCGGTCCCAGTGGGCATGGGCCCGGGTCATGGCCCCCCGGCCGTTGGTGCCCAGCATGTGAATGGTCGCAAGACGTTTGTGCGGCCGGGAAAAAATTTTCCTGACCCGGACCCGTCCGGAGGCGGTGAGGTACAACAGGGGAGCCTCGTGATGGGCGGTCGCGCCCGGTTCGAAGCAGGAGAGCTTTAAGGTGCGCTGTTTGTGCTTGCCGGCAACCGGCAGCGGACGGAAGAGCACAAACGCGTTGCCGTCGACATCGTTCAGGCAGTCTTCGGTCGCCATGGCCGTGGTATTTTCGTAGATGGATGCCCGGAAGGGGTGGCGGGCACGCACCAGCAGGAAATGACCCGGTGGCACCATCACCTGTCGCCGCAGGTCGACGGGAAATTGCCAGACCACGGTTCGTGGGGCGGTGCCGTTGGGGTTCATGCCGCGACAAAATTCCAGCGGTGATGTGCGGAGCTGCAGCGCTGCCTGGTCCGGGTCCCACTGACCCAGGTCCCCCATCCCCCGGTGGAACCGCCAGACCTCCAGTGCTTTGGCCCGCTGGCGCTGACGGACCGTTTGATCGGGGCTGCGCGGAAATGGACCGGTCGTTTGGTCAAGCCGGTCCAGGTCTCGGGCATCGTCTGTCAGGCACAGGACTTGCCCCGCAGCCAGGGCTAGTTTTGCGATTTGTCCGTCCCCACCCACGGCGATCTGTGCCCCGCTGAGCAGGTCGATCAGTGAATCCCCTTTTACGGGTGAACGGCTCTGGGCCCAGGTTGATGCGGTGGCTGAGCCCACATCCAGGTTGACCAGAATCAAAAGTCCTTTAGCGTTCGTTTCATTTCGACGGGCGGCCACGAGGCAATTGCCCGGACCTTGCTGGATCAACGCTACCTGGACCGGGTGGAAGAAGGCCGGGTGGCCCGCCAGCAGCGCGTTGAGCCGGCGGATGGCTGCCACCTGATTCGGCGATGCCCCCCAATTCAAGGACGGGGAGCCGTGGACATTGATCTTCTCCGTGGCGAACCACTCCACGCCGTTGGCGAAACCAAAGCCGCCTTGACTGGACAGCAGCGCGCACAGGGCGGTTCGCATGCGGGCGTAGGTGGGCGAGGTGGCGGCCAGACGCAGGTTGTCGTGGGTCTCGGCAAAATGGATGGCGGTGCCGTCCGCTTTTGAAATCTCCATGGCACCGGGCAGGTAGTGCTCGATCTGTGCCCGGTCGTAGTTTTGAAAAAGCTCGCTATAAGCCGCATTGAAATCGGACCGATTGAGCAGTTCCCGGGTGACCGAGGTTTTCCCGCCCAGGCCCTCCAGCAGGAAAATAACGTTGGGAAACTGATTTCGAACTTTGCCGATGATATAGCGCCAGGCCGGCGTCGGGATCATGTAACCGGCATCACAGCGGAAGCCGTCCACCCCCCGACGGCACCAGGTCAGAAAGACGCCTGCCATGTACTGCCACAGGTCGGTGTGGCTGTAATCCAAGCGGGTGAGGTCGGCCCAGACCACCCCCCATGCCCCGGGGTTTTCGATCTGCCCGTCCGGTTCCCGGGAGAGCCACTGCGGGTGGGACTCGTGAAGGCTGGCCGCCCAGCCGGTATGATTGATGGCGATATCGATAAACAGACGGGCCCCGCGGGCATGGACGGCGTCCACCAGCTCAATGAACTGTTCCAGGGGGGTGGCCTTGGGGTCGAATTCGGCCAGGGCCGGGTCAACGGCCGTGAAGCTTAAAGCCGCATAGGGGCTTCCGAATCGTCCCATGCGGGCGTAGGTCGTGGGGGTGGGGTGAATGGGCAGCAGCTGGATGATCCGGCACCCCAGGTGGCCGATGATAAAATCCAGTTCCCCGATCAGGTCTCGGAACGTTCCGGACGGTGGGATGACGGTGTATCCGGCCTCGTCCAGATTTTTGACGGTCGGGTCGATGGGTTTCATCGCGCCGTGTTTGTTGGGTCCGAACTGGCGCACAAAGGCGTTGTAGATGATGTTTGCGCAGCAGGCACTGGCCGGTGAGACGTTGATGGCGGTGTTGGCCCCTGGCGGCCACAGGGGATCGCCGCTTTGCGCTTTCAGAAAATAGCCCTTGGCTTCAAAGTGGCCCACTTCGGTCAGGCCAAGGGTCAGGCTGTGCTGGCCCGGTTGGATGGCGGTCATGGGTATATCGTACCAGCTGCGACCCAACGGGTTTTCGTGGCGTTCCACCTGCCGGACGATTTCCCGGCCTACCGAACGCCCGCGCCCCAAGGTGGTTCGCAGCCAGGCTTCTCCTTTCCAGGATTGGGGTACCTTCAGGCCGAAGGTGATCGTGTCGCCCGCAAAATGGAGCTGTCGGGCGCCAGGCGGGGGGGACTGTTCGATGGCAGTGGATTGTACCATAAATGTGACTCTTCCAATTTAGGAGGCCGCCGTCGGATCGAGTCGGGCGACCGGTTTCGTTGCAGTTGTTGCGCTAAAGCGTTAAACTTGTCCCTGCTGGGCCAATTCAGTCCTCAGTCTGGCTGGCAGCGGATCGCGACAGATGGTGTAATGCAGGAGCCAGGCCAAAAAATGCCGAGCCTATTTTTTCCTGGTATCCGTGATCGATGCGGTTGAAAAAGCTGCGACAATCCGGGCAACAGGATAGGGCAAACGCTTTTTCCTTGTCAACTCGGACTTCCAGCGGCGGTAGGGCCGGTCATCCGGCAGGCAGCGGTCCTGACACCGTGCCGCGGGCAATGGGTAGGCGCCGTTACCACTCCCGATCGCTTGCCGGTTTGTATTCAGCGTCGGGTTTTCCCAAAGACGCGAACGGCCACCGCGATGACGGCCAGACCCGCGGCCAGAGAGAGGGGAAACCAGAAAAAGGTGTTCTGGAAAACCAGGTTTTCAACGCTTTGGCTGCTGAAATCAGGGCTGTCGAGGCCACCCTTTTTAGCTTGCAGCAGGCCGGCATAGACCAAGCCGATCAGCCCGTAGGAGAGGTTGTAAGCCAACCCCTTGAAGCTCAGAACCGTGGCTCGCCGTGCTGATGATG
>JAWOIA010000008.1:0-8570 GCA_046484885.1 Desulfosarcina sp.
ACCGTCTTCTCCCAGTCCGAGCAGAACCATATCGAATCGCGGGAGTGCGCCGGCTTCAACGGACAGAGTTCTTTTTATCTCCGATTCGTAGGCTTGGGCGGTATCATCGGGGCTTTGAGAATTATCTACGGTATGTAGGCGCTCTCCCGAGATCATAACGTGGCTGAAAAGCAGCTTCCGGGCTACACCGAAATTGGAGTCGGGGCTGCTCGGCGGCACCCAGCGTTCGTCGACCCAGAAGACATGCCAGGTCGACCAATCGATGCGCTCACGCAAGCAAGGCGCGACCAGGGCTGGCGCGAGCATGTCCATCAGCGACCCGCCCGAGACAGCGACGCAAAACCGCCCGCGTGCAACGCACGACGCTTGTGCCGCCTGCGCCACGTGCAGGGACAAGGCGGTCGCCAACGCCCGCCGATCAGCAAAAATATGTATATTGGGCCGAAAGTTCATGTCGGGTCCACCGGATTATACGACAACGATCACTTGAATGGATACCTAGTGCCCATCCAGAAACGAGGAATTTTGGTCGAGATCAAGGCATGCGAAAAATTTTACCGCAGGCATAGTGTTGATATTCCGAGGATAAAATTTTGAGCATAACGAAGATATCGGGCGAAATAACCGTTTATGGATGGGCACTACCCAAGTTGTGCGATTGTCGAGCTTGCCGCAGATACAAGGAAGATGGCTTTGTGCTATAGTCGCCTATGCGGAAAGACATCTGACACCGGTGATGCGGTAATACCCCGGCGCCAATCAAAACTGCCCCATAGATGCTAAGTTAAAGGGATCCGGCCAGTGCGCAGCAGATAGGATGTTTTTGGTGGGCGGTGGTTTGTATTCGGGATGTGGCGGTAGACAGGTCGTGGGGGGGAGAGCAAGGACTCTGCTTTCAGCGCTCCTGTGATCGCAGCGAAGGGCCATTGATTTTGATGGTCACGCAGTGATGATTGAGCCGGTCGAGCAGGGCGTCGACCAGGGGTTTTGATGCAAACAGCTCGTACCAGTTTTCGTAGTCGAGGTTGGTAGTGATGATGGTGGCCTTTTTCAGGTAGCGCTGCCCCATGAGTTTGAAGAAGGCATTGATTTGCTCGGATTTTAGGGTGAGATACCCCTGTTCGTCGATGACCAGCAGATCGCAGCGGCACAGGCAGTTGATCAGGCGGTTGGTGGAGTGGTCGGCCAGCGAGCTGTAGAGTTCGTCGATGAGGCTTTGAGCGTTGTAGAAGCGTCCGCCGTAGCCGGCGATGAGTGCTTTTCTGAGCAGACCGATGGCGAGCCCGGTTTTACCGGTTCCGGGTTCTCCGATGAACACGACATTTCGGGCGTTTTCGACAAAGTCAAGCTGAGCCAGGTCCATGATTTGCTTTTTGTTGACGCCGGGCTGTTTTTTGAAGGGGAAGCTTTCCAGGGACCAGTCGAAGGGCAGTTTGGCCTGGTTGAGGCGGTAGAGCATGCTGCGCTGCTGGCGATGAGCGTGTTCGGCGGCCAGAAGGCGCAGTAGACTGTCGCTCAGGGCGCAGCCGGTTTTTTGTGCGAGCGCGAGCTCTTCGGCCAGCGCTGTTTTGAAGCCGGGCAGGCGCAGCCGCTCAAGCAGGGCTTGGATTTTATCGATTGTCGGTGTCATGGGTTTCCAGCTCGAAGAAGTCGCCGGCGATAGCGGTCAGGACGATTTTTTCGATTCGATCCAGATCGTAGACGCCATATTCGATGGCGCGGGCGATGGCCTGATCGAAGGCCTTTCTGGGGTAATCGCGTTTGATGGCTAAAAGCCGCTGCAGGCGCCTGGTGGCAGCGCCCGGGAAGCGGGCGATCAAGGCGGCGACATAGGCGTCCAGATCCTGGCTGTGGCCGAGTAGTTGACGCATCAGCGGAGCCGATCGCTGGTCGGTTTTACGGGCCATGGGCTCACGGTGGTGTCCCACGATGGTGCTTTTGCCGTCGCGCTGCTCGAGCAGGCGCGCATGGTTGGCCACGGGGCGGTGTCTGTGCAAGACGACAACCTCGTAGAGGCCTTTTTGTATCTCCACCGGTTTGCCGCACAGCCGTTCGGGGACGCTGTAACGGTTGGTGTCGACGGTGACATAGCCGTACATGTCGACGGTGCGGCTCAGGGTTGCAAAGACCGGCGGCTTGACGACCGGCAGGGGTTGCAAGAAGGGCCGCTCGCTCTGATATGCCTGACGGGCCGTCATGGCCAGAGCGCGTTTGATCGTGTTGTTGGCGACGGTGTCACACCAGTGGCGGGCGGCTTTATTGAGCTGGTGCCAGGTGGCGAAGTCTTTACCGGGCAAAAAGCTGTTTTCGATGTAGTGAAAGTTTCTTTCCACCAGGGCGCTTCTGTTGGCATGGCCGATGGCGTGGGGGACAAAGCGCATGCCGTAGATGGCCGCCAAGGCTTCGATCTCGGGGGCGATGATGGCATCGGCGCCGCTGCCGGCGGCCACCAGCACGCTGGTGTTGTCGATGACGCAAGTCCGGGGCACGGCGCCAACGTAGTCCAGTGCCTCGGTCAAAAAGACCTTGGCTTCAAAGCGGGTAAGCGCGGGTAGTATTGGAAGAAGAGCAGTCGCGAGTTTGCCTGCACCATCGATGCGCACTGGGCTTTAACCGGTTTGCCGGCAATCGGCATCCGGTGTGTCGAGGTATCGTGCTGGGCTTCCTGGCCGGGTGCGTAGGTGAAGGTGCCGCTGCGCCGGATTTTCTCCGGACGCAGGTTCAACGAGCGCACCAGGTGGGTGAGGCTGGTGTAGGGGATGATCTGGCCGTAGCGCTCGGCCAGCTCGGATTGGATCAAAACGCAGTTGCCCTCAAGGCGCTGGTACAGATCAATGATGAGCGCTGTGAGCGGCTCATAACGGCTGGGCCGGTTCAGCGTTTCGGCCCCCTGGCCCGTAAGGATGCGCTGGATGGTCTTTCGCGACATTTTCATCAGCTGGCTGATCTTTCGGATGCTCTGACCGGGCCCAAATACCTGCCGGGCAAGATGGCTGAGGCGATCGATGATTTTTGCCACGATGCCAAGATCGCGCAGCCAGTGCCCTTCGGGGCCGTCGGCGATGACCCGGGCCTTTTCTTCGGCCTGGCAGGCGTCGAGTGATTTGAACCAAAGGATCGGCGCGGCGAACATCTTTTCGCGCGCGGCCCGGTTGGCCTTCTGGTAGTGCTGCCAGAAGCGCTCGAGCTGACGGCTGGTGAGCCGATGTTTGGCCAGGGTTTGAACCAACGAGCAGGCATGCGCAGCGTTGGCGCGCGCCAACGGCACCAGCACCCGGCTGGCACTCCAGCTCGACAGATGGCCGTCGCGCACGGCTTTGATCGCCTCGTGCGGCAGCCCTTCGATAAGGGCAAGGCGGCGCGTGACCCAACTCGGATGCCGGCCCATTTGTGCGGCGATACGGCTCTGGTTCATCCCGTGGGTGGTCTTTAACTCGCGCAGCAGCGCGGCCTGCTCGAAGATGCCAAACTGCCGGGCTCCGTCGGTGGCCAGCAGCCGGCAAAGGGCGTCACCGGCAGCGCCGGGCCAGATCTGGGCCTGCAAGGTGTCCAGCCCGGCCCGTCGGGCAGCCGCCACGCGCTGGTAGCCGTCGATGAGCACAAAATCGGACTTTTTGGCCGCAACCACGACAATGGGCACCAACTGTCCGCAGCGCAAAAGTGAGTCCGCCATGGCGACAATCTGTCTCGGGTGCCGGATGCGGGTATGAGCGTAGGCCAGCTCCAGATGGGCGATCTCAACCGGGCTTATGGCGATGGTCTCGGACATACTCCGGCGCTAACAGATCCGCCGGCCAAAGTCCCACGAGTGATCTCTTTGCAAGATTGAGAATTGGCCATAAAATCGTTGTAACCAACCGGTATAAATTGAAATACGCGCGTTGACGCGTACCTCTTGGCAAGATTTTGCGGCGGTGCCGGTAAATGCTCGTAATAGACTGTAATCGTATCTGATTTGGACGGGTACGCGTCACTCTTTGCAAGAAGCCCACCGCTGGCGACGCTTGTTCTGACAACCCGTGCGATGGCAGTATTGCTGACCCGGGTTCTGGGGGCGGCGGTGCAAACGGCACCCACAACACTTGCAGCGGCAACAACTCACTGGAACCTCCCTCGCTATGGATCACTTGGGGCAAGTTCCAGTTTAACGGATGACGCGATGTCCATACACAGATGGGCGGGAGGGGCTCTAACAAACGTTGTTAATGCTTGGTTGACTCAAATTGCCGGCGGGGTATTTTTGATGGGCATGGGCGGGGTACTTTTCGTTAGCGGCGAAGTGTGGTGATTTGTTCGCTCATACCATTGCTATAATCAAAACCATAGACGATAAAAAGGCTGCCGGAAACACAATTGCGGCTAATCTAAACCGTTTTTATTTGGATCGAGCGCTATTTAAGAAAGTCTGGCAATTCAATGAGAGTTTGGATTTCAACATCGGGTAGCCCAGGAAGTCGTTCCTTACTTTGACCAAACCGATTCACCCATGCCACCTTAAATCCAAAAGCCGATGCTCCTGCTGCATCCCAAGCATTGGAAGACTGAAATACTATTTCATCAGGATTCACGCCCAACCCATCAACCGCAATCTGGTAAACCCGTGGATCGGGCTTGAATATGCCAATTTCTTCAACAGAGAAATTTTTTTCTATCAATTTTTCGATACTGGAGTTTCTGACTGCTGCCTCAAGCATGGTCGGTGTTCCGTTCGACAGAATAGCAAGTTTGAAACCACGGCTTTTAAGCCTCGAGAGGGCCTCAGGTACTTCAGGATAACAATCCAGCTTCAGGTAGGCTTCCATTAGGTCTCTATGTAAATCAGAATCGTTGATGCCATGCATATCAAAGGCAAAATCCAATGCATCCTGGGTGACCTGCCAAAAATCGGCATGATGCCCCATCAGACTACGTAGCCAAGTGTATTCCAATTGTTTGGTGCGCCAAAGCATCGATACCTGGTCGGCCATATCACCCAGTCGGTGCCTATGCTTTCCAACAGCCGAATGCACATCGAAGAGCGTACCGTATGCATCGAACACACATGCCTCTATACCTTCAATTGCTTTATTTTTTGACATAATGTTTTCCTTAAGAGGTCATTGTACAAGGTCCACCGCATTCCAACAGAGTATCAGATAATCCCCCGGCTTCAACTATGAAAAAATGCACGAACATCTGGATACCAACGAAAATGATTTCCAGATGCTCATGCGGTTAAAACGGATAATATCAATCTTTTTTTTCTTTTCCTCTTCAAGAACAACTTTACGTCCGCAGAGATCGCATTTTCCATCCTCCGTGATAAACGGCTGTTTGGGGGCGTCACCGCCACAGATTCCACACTTGGGCATTCAAATCACCTCCTCTCTTTTGGGTAAATTGCCGGATGAAAAACTCTGTGGTGCTACATCCGCATTTGATCGCCTAACTTGCGGGCAATTTCCTGTCCCAACATTATGGCTTGTTCCCAGGTTTCCGTCTGGTCTTCAACGTTGCTGAATTTTTCTGGGGTTACCTCGATGTCGTCACCGAAAATCCATGGCAATGCGCTCATAGGACAGGTCTGGCCGTAACCGCAAACCATGCACTCCGGATTGCCGGTCACTTTGAGTTGCCCTAGCACATTCATACCCTCAAGATTCAGGGCATGGGCTATCTGGTTACTGGCCTCTTCCAAGCCAGGCGCTCCACGACCAATCCCTGTGGCAACGACGACGGCCAACTTGCCTCTGTTCAGGCCATTTTGGTGCCGCAACGAAAACAGACGTTCAAGAAACGCCTTGGTAAATCCGTCGGCCGCGCCATAGGGGGAATAGCCACCCACAACAACCGCTCCGGCATGACGCACCTTTTCGGCCAGCTCGGGAAAATCGTCTTTGACCCTGCAAATATTGTCTTTTTTGCATCCAAGACAGGCGATACAGGGCCGCACGTTGATTTTGCTGAGCTTGACAAATTCCGAAGACAAGCCACTGGCGTCAAGCACGGCCTGAATCAAACGATCGGTATTGCTGTTTTTGATGGGACTGCCAGAGATTCCTAAAATCTGAGATTTCATGGTCGTCGCTCCTTATTGGTGAGGTTGGATTTATGTACACCATAGGCGCCACGAAGAAAATAGTCTGTAGTAGTTGATACATGCATCAAAAAAACATGGGATGCGGCTGATCCCATATAAAGAGTGGGAGCTATGCAGTTTTCAAGGCGGGGAGAATGAGCCGCTTGTCTTCATGGATGATTTTACCCGCTGCTTTGAGCACTTTCATGGCACGGGTAATACTGACTCGATGAGCTCCGGTCAAAAAGCTCAGATCTTCGTGGGTTAATGGGAACTGGATAACGGTTCCTTGTGGGCTGATCGTTCCATGTTCCTTTGCAACACTGGTAAGCACTCGGTAAAGCCGATCTTCAATTTTAGTGACGGCAAGGCTTCCCACCCGCTGTGTCAGCCAGGTAATTCGTTCACTGAGGTTTTTAATGATTTGCAAACCGACCTTTGGATGTTGAAGGACCAGCTGTTCAAATTGAATGCGACTAAAACCGCAGGTCAACGTGTCTTCGAGGCAATAGGCGCTGACCGGGTAGTGACCCTCTTCTGAAAACATGTTTTCTCCGACAAAATCACCGCCCTTGCGGATATCCAGCGTTAATTCGGTCCCGTCTTCAAGAACTTTGGAAAGTTTGACGCGCCCGCCTTTGATCAGAAACATTTCGTCGGCCGGATCCCCCTGTAAAAACAACGTTTGACCTGTGGTTGATTTTTTCCGCATTGCCTCTCGGCTGAGCGCTTTAATTTCCTCTGCTTCGAGGTTCTGGAATATCCACAGGTGGCCGATGCAAGTTGGCGAAAGGTCGATGTCGTTGCCAGCAATTTTTTCACACAGACAAGCCATTAAACACCTCACTTCAGATCGGATTTGATTCTAACTCTTTGGTTTCACCCATATCGTAAAAAAAGTATTTTGTCTGTAGCAACTAATACAATAAGCATACAGATATCATATTAATGAAAGACCCTTTCAATCCGCCGATCAGCAGGGCCTCCCTTCTCCCAAAAAGAGAACCACAGTTTTTTTTCCACATTTGTCACACAACCTGCCTACTGCCTACTTTATTGAGGACCGGAACCGTTTCCATCGCCACGGTAATGCGCTGAGCTTTAAACGGCGGCATCGGCGCTAAGGCCGCTTGTTCCAAAACCGATACAAATTCATCCTGTGCGAGAAAGCCACTTACCGGTTGGAGTTGGTTCGTTATATTCACCTCAATCCCTTGCGAGCCGGAATTGTTGATGAATTTAAAGCGCTAAATACCTTCCCTTACGCTGGCCATAGCGCCATCATGGGCAATGTCCGACGCGATTTTCAGGATGTGAATTACATACTGGAGATTTTTGGCGCAAAGATTTCGCAGGAAAAAAAATTATCAGGTACTTGTCCGACCAGGGGCCCTGGGCCAGGGGACCAAAATACTTGCATTCCCAGCGCGTGTGGCCTATATTTTCACCGGTTCCCACGGAGGCTCCTCCGGTCTGTAAATTTGAGCGGTTCGCGAACTGGGAAGCTTCACTTCTCTTCCGGAACTCTCAGAGTGCAGGAGTTCCCCCGCAGAGCCGCGGGTTTACCTAAGTGAAGTTAAGGACGATCGCAGGGTTCATGGATTTTCAGGCTAATCTGCCATGACCCCAAATTCTTTCAACCTGCCGGAGTACTTATGCAGTCCAATGCCCGACCCAAAGCGAGACATCATGCATTCGCTAGGATTTTCCTTTTTGCCGCCGTAGCAGCCAGCTTCTTCTTGGGAGCCGCGACCGGGCCGTCGGGTGCCGCGCGGGCCGAGGGCATAGCCGGCGAAATGAAACCGCAACACTACCTGCCCCCCATCCGCACCGACAGCCCGCGTTACACCTTTGCCACCTTCCTCCGCCTTCGCGACGAGATGGAGACAGCCATCCTTTCCTACACCGAACGGAACTCCTTCGGCGGCGCCGCGCGGATCTCGCTGCTTTCCGACCAGATGGTCGCACTCATCGATTTAGAGCCCGTGCCCAGGACCTCCCGCCGGGAGGTCGGCGTCCGCACATACACCTATCTCATGGACATCTTCGGAAGGATCGGGTCGCCCAACCCCATGGCCTTTCCTGATGCCGAGAAGTTCGAGGCCGAGGGCGGTACCAGTTTCCTCATCCCAGAAACGCCGCTCCGGATCGTACGGATCGCCGAAGGCGAGCGTAAGGGTGAGTTCCTGTTCAGCTCATCGACCGTGCAGGTCGCGTCCCGCTTTTTCAGCGCCGTGCGCCATCTGCCGCTCGAAACCCGGCTCGACATCGAGAGCTACACCGATTTCGGGCCGCAACTGACGGGGCCGCTCGTCCCGGCAAGCGTCGTGCGCAACATGCCGCCGGTCCTAACGCGTCTCTGGCTCGACACGCCGTTTTGGAAGATCCTCGCCGTGTCGATCGTCGTTGCGGTGCTCGTTGCGGCGATCTTGCTGCTCCAGCGTATCCTTGTTGCCCGGGTGCCTGCGGCGCGGCTGCCGGCGCTTGTAGCCCAGGCGGTTCTGCCTCTCGC
>JAWOIA010000010.1:0-35949 GCA_046484885.1 Desulfosarcina sp.
CATTTTGATTGTTGCCTCGATCAATTGACCTTGGAACAACGGGAACAATATTGTTCCGACCTGGTGAAGTCCTGTACGACACCGCCCCAATTCTGGTGGGCTCGTCCAACTACCGGATAAGATCGTGGTTCGATTCGCTCTCACGATCTATTCTTATTCGTTGGGCGACAACGAGGAATGGATTGCCGTGCCGCATTATATATGAAACTTAACGCCGTACTCGCCGGCTACCTGGATCACTTTTTGGACGTCCGGGGGACCTGGCGGAATCTCGCGATCCAATGCAGAGAACATTTGGACCGACTTGTTTCCCCTTCCTGTGAACTCCAGTCCTGTTTTAAGCAACAGATGAAAATGGTTTGGGATCAGTGCCAAGGCAAGGCACTTTGTCTGCGTCTGGACGATCAAATCACCAAGCCGAGTGACGAAAAAATCACGATCCTGATCGTCACGGAATGTCTTGCCGCGCTCAATGCCCCTGGCAATGATATGATGCAACGCACCCGGTGCGTCAATTCGGGCTTGTCTGGGCATGAATTTGGCTTAGCAGCAGGCTTTGCGTAAATTGTAAATATATTAATATAAGGGGCGTCCCTACTAGCTTTCGTTTCCTCCTTGTGACCACTCAGACGCTCGTATTGGCCCGCTGACCGGAGTCGACTGAGCCTTCCGGGGGATAGTCGAGAGCGGGACGAGAATTATCTTCCATCTGACAGAATGTCAATGATAACCAACCCATTGACAAGAATAGGAATATTTGCGAACGTGTAGACAGTCCGCCAAACGCTTCCACCAGCACTGAAGCGGAGGCCGTCCACATGGCATTAACGAAAAACGTCATTGTTGAAAAGTTGCAGTCTGAATTGGGATTTCCTCGAAACAATGCCGGTGAGGTCACTGAATCCTTGATCGAAATCGTTAAATCATCCCTGGTATCTGGAGAGGATGTTCTGGTTTTGCTAAGTTCTGTGTCAAGAATAAGAGTGTGCGCAAGGGCCGCAATCCGGCTACGGGTGAGAATGCGATTCTACCGGCCAGACGGGTGGTGACGTTTAAATGCTCCGGTAAACTGCGTGATAAGGTGAACGGGTGGTGACCCTCGAGCCGAATCGACGCCAGTATCCACGCCGAACGGCCTATTTCATTGCGGCATATACCGTACAGGCGGGAATCTTCCGGGATGTGATCAAGAACATTGGCGCTGGCGGTTTGTTCGTCAGGACATCGCGGAACATTGCCAGTGGGTAATCCATCAGACTTGAATTTCCACTGTTTCGTTTCAATAACACGGTCACGGTTTTCGGGAAGATCGTTCGCAATAGTCCTGATGGTTTTGCAGTGACTATGGAAATTTGTAAGCAGGAATGTCGGCTATCATTTCAGATTCGACGATTCATACAGCAAAAAAGACCTGGAGATGTCGTACATCCCGGTTGAACAGACGGTAACAGCGCATATTCAACAGATCGTCGACGACGGCCTGCTGGAAGAAAAATAATCGGGCCGGAGAATACAAAACGTTCATCATGAAAAATACCTATTCGAATTTTGCCGAATTGAAGCAGCATGCCAGAGAGGAGGAGGATTTCACCATCCTGTATCGAAAAGTCGATTCTGAAATCGCCATCATTGCACCCCACGGGGGAGGCATAGAGCCCGGCACTTCAGATATCGCGGATTTGCTGGCGGGATGCGACTATACATTTTATTGTTTCAAGGGGCTGAAAAAAACCGGGAATACGATGTTGCATCTGGGCAGCAGCTTTTTTGATGAGGAGAGAGGGTTGCAAGCGGCGCAAAATGCCCGTATCGTTATTACTGTCCACGGATCCAAAGACAAGGCAGAAAGAGTCCATATCGGCGGGAAAAACCAGGCGCTGAAGCAAAAAATAATGCATGCGCTGCAGGCAGCAGGTTTTGAGGCCGGGATCGATGACATGCCGGGGCTCCTGGGAAAGAGATCGGAAAATATCTGCAACCGGTGCAAAAGCGGAAAAGGGGTTCAGCTTGAGATTTCAAGGGGGTTGCGCGAGAAAATGTTTGATAGTCTGGATCACCGTTCGCTGAGAAAGAAAACGATCCTGTTTTATCAATTCGTAAACGCAATCAGGGAAGCCCTGTTGTCAGAATAACCGGAAGGCCGATATAAAAACAGGCGGATGATCATGAGAAGAAAAGAAAAAGAGGTCATCGATAAAGCAGATATTGAAGCCTTCCCCGGCTGGCTGACGAAGTGGATGAAATCGAAAAACCTTGTCCTGTGGGGTGCGGCGGGTTTGCGGGATTTTTCCACGCCGCCGGATAAAACAGGAAAAAACTTTTTTCGGCTTAATACCGGTCAACCAGGAACCTAAAGTAGGCGATTTCCAAAAAAAGAGAGTCCTCTAAAATTGATAAGGTCTTAAAAAGTCGAATGTTTCGCTTCGTGAGGGTTTCGGGGCGCGATTTTGGCGGCGGCTAAATTGCAAGAACTCATCGCAAGCTCCTCAAACAGCTTGCACTTTTTAACGCCTTCCCCAAAATCGCTTCTTCCCCCAAACCCTCAATGGCGCTCAAAATTGACTTTTTACAAGACTGTCAAAATTGGGTAATGTTTTATACTGCTTGTTGAAACTGGCCAGAGTAATAACAAGCATAACCCCACTTTATAGGTAATATGCCAAACAGAACAAAGTCCCTTTTTGCCAGCATAGTCATTTCCCTGGCATTGCTGCTTTGCCCCCCAGCCCTGCTGGCCGAGATCACCATCACCGCAATTGATGTCGGCCAGGGCGATGCCGTACTGGTTCAACATCAATCGTACAGGGTTCTTATTGATGGAGGCGGTCAACCAAATACGGTTGCAGACCACCTCAGCGACAGGGGCATATCACACCTGAACCTGGTGGTCGCGACTCATGGCCACGCGGACCATGTCCGCGGCCTTGTCGATGTCTTGAATCGCCAGAGCGTCGATACGGTGCTTTACAATGGCCAGACCCACACCACCCTAACCTTTGAAAACTTTATCGACGCCATTGCCGATTCCGGCGCCGATTACCAGGAGCCGGGGCGCGGGGATTCGCTGTTCTATGGTGATATGCAGATCCAGATCCTTCACCCTGAGGGTTCAGCCAAGGATTACGAAGGGCCTTTGCACGACAAGAATATTGTCCTCAAGATCGTGTACGGTGATTTCGCCGCCATCATTTCCGGTGACATTGAACAGGAAGGGGAACTGGAGATCCTTGACTCCGGCCTCGATGTGTCGGCACAGGTGCTGGAGGTGGGCTATCACGGGTCGCGCACATCGTCTCATCCTGACTGGGTAAAAGCGGTTAATCCCGAGTTCGCCTTCTGGCAGGCAGGCGAGGACAACAGCTACGGATATCCTCACCAGGAAACCTTGGGTACCCTTGAAAGCTTGGGGATCGACGTTATCGGAACAAGCACCCATGGCACCATAACGATCACCGCAAGCCGCAACGGCGCATTCAGTGTTGTAACTTCCGAGCCTGAGGAAGAACCTGATTCGAATACAACCGCCACCGCCACTATCACCTGTTTTATCACGGCATGTAAAATTAGGAGTTTCAGGTGAATGGGGAGCGAATCATTAAAGAATCGCTGGTTGCGCAACGGGAGATGGACAACGGGCCGATAGCTTGACCCTTTGCACGCAGAGCCTTATTATGATGCTATACCGGAGCAACGCAACGGGCACTCAGATGCCCAGCTGGTCACAACCAGTGATCGGATCCTTCGCACTACCCCTCGCTCCGGTTCCAAATTTAAATACGAAGGTCATTGATTTTCCGTTTACTGCTTAACGCTTGGTTGAGTTAAATCCCTATGGGCGCAACCTAACGCTTATCTACAGGACAAGCCTCGATGAGAGGGCATCCAGTATTCATTGCACAACATGCGACCGCCACCTGCCGCAAAGGTATGGATTAAAGGCGGGCATTAGATTGGAGAGGGCAGGGCGGTTTTGATGATCAAAACGGGCTGGTTTTGGGATCGGTGGCGGGGTGGATTGGTCAACAAATCAGATAAGCTACATTCAATCCACCTTCTGGCCCCTCAAAAACGAATCGAGTGCCTCTATCACCACTCCAGTGATTGTGTTGCAATTCTCTTTTGCATATTTTTCAGCGCGCTCAGCCAGGCGGCAAGGCAGGTGGATCGTTATTTGTTGGGGGTTGTCGGGGCAGGAGATAGGTTTGGAATGGTTGTTCATGTGGTTCCTTTCACCCTGGTTGACATAAGATTTACTTGGAAATGTAATTTTGATGTTGGCTATCGTGTTGGGTATAAAAATTGGGCATAAAAAAAGGAACTCACATTTAGTTGTAAGCCCCTGTTTTCTTTGTGGTGCGCCCGGCGCGGATCGAACGCGCGACTCCCAGCTCCGGAGGCTGGTGCTCTATCCACTGAGCTACGGGCGCAATGTGCGTGCGAAAATAGGGGATTGGCAGTGACAAGTCAAGGCCGTTTTACACCTGGAATGGCGAATCCGAATTTTCCAGGGCGGCTTTGGCCTCTCCCACCACATAGAGGGAGCCGGCGACGCACACGGCGTCATCGGGTCCCGATGTGGCGATGGCGTAGCGGACGGCATCGCCCACGTCGGCGATGACCTCAATATCGGCAATCAGCGCTTGGGCCGCCGCTTCCAGCGTTTCGGGGGGCAAGGCCCGGTCGATTTTGGGCCGGGTAATGACCAGACGTGAGCAGGGCGTGACCAGATCCTTGAGAATGATCCGGTAGGGTTTGTCGTCCAAGATGCCGAGTACCATAGTGATGCGTCGCCCGGCCAGAACCTCCCGCAGGAACCGACCCAGCCGGCGGGCGGCCATGAGGTTGTGGGCGCCGTCCAGAATCACATAGGGCTTCTGGGAAACCACTTCCAGGCGGCCCGGCCAACGGGTTCGGGCCAGACCGGATTGGACCTGCGCCGCTGACAGGCGGACCTGACCGCGCATCAAGATTTCACAACCGGCCAGCGTCAAGGCGGCGTTGTCCAGCTGATGGACGCCCATGAGAGCGGTTCGCATCCCGGGCCAGCGATGGTCCATTCCGCGGTAAAAAAAGCGATCCGGGCCGCTGCGTCGGATCTGGAAGTCGCGGCCCTTGAGGTACACGGGCGCAGATTGTCGGGAGGCGGTCTGATGAATGACGGCTTTGGCGCTGTTCTGGGTCACGCCGGTGACCAGTGGTACACCGGGTTTGATGATGCCCGCTTTTTCCCCCGTAATGGCGGCGATGGTTCGGCCCAGGTATATTTTGTGCTCCAGGGAGATGTTGGTGATGATGCTCAGTATAGGGTTGATGATATTGGTGGCATCCATGCGCCCGCCCATGCCGGTTTCGACAACCGCAAAGTCCACGTTGCGGCGCCCGAACTCATAAAAAGCCATGGCGGTTGAAAACTCGAAGAAGGTGGGTTCCCGATCCCCATGCTCAACGGATTGGACCGCTTCCCAGGCGGCCACAACCGCATCGTCGTCAATGGGTGCGGCGTTGACGCAGATCCGCTCGTTGAACCGCACCAGGTGAGGGGAGGTGTAGAGCCCCACCCGATAACCGGACTCCTGCAGGATCGTCGCCAGGGCTGAAGCGACCGAGCCTTTGCCGTTGGTACCGGCGATATGGATGCTGGCGAATTTGCGTTGGGGATTGCCAAGACCGTTGAGGATGGTGGCGATGGTGGAAAGCCCAAGGACGATACCGAAGCGCCGCATGCGGTACATGGCAGCGAGGCATTCGGCGTAGGCGTTGGTTGGCATGGGATTGATCCTCACCAAAAAAGCGGATCAGAAAAACCAGGATGGATCATCCCGCACGCTGTGCGGGTCGTGGTCGGTCAAAGCCAAAGACGATCACACCGGCCGGGGGCCGGGTGGCAAAAAAAACCCGGCCGGGAAACGTTCCCTGCCGGGTCATGGTCGAAAACGGGCGTCTCTAACGGTATCTCCGGCTTCTGGCGGCGGCGATGCGCTGTCTGCGCAGGGCCTCACGTTCTTTACGGCGCCGATACTCACTCGGCTTCTCATAGCTTTTTTTCAGTTTCAAGCGTTTGAACAGGCCGTCATTTTGAATCTTCTTTTTGAGGATGCGCATGGCCTTTTCGAGATCGTTGTCGAAGACTTTGACTTCTATTGCTTTCAAACTGGCTCAACCCCCCTTTTTCCCATCCCTTGGACCAACGGACCCGATCCTTCAGCCAGGATGGTTATTTCCAAAAATTTAGGAATTCGGCCTTGTAACAGATAATGATGTTTATTTCAACAAAAAGATTAAGGGTCGCGGTAAGAAAACCAATCGCCGACCGGGGTACGCCATCGAACCCGGGTCGTGGGTGCGGCTGATGCCAGCAGGTTGTCGCTGACAGGGCCGGACCGTCAATCCCTGCGGGTTTGCCCCATCACGGTCCAGTCAGCGCACCTGGCGACCGGCCAGGGTTCGCCGGTTTCCACTGCCAGGGTCTCAACCCAGTTTGGAGACCAGTTCGGTGGTGACCGCCTTTACGCTGGGGGTGCCGTCCAAGGTGATGTACTTGATGGATGCGCCCTTTTTAGCCTGATCCCTGAAGTAATAGGCTGAAGCCAGGGTCCCTTCGGTGGTGTCATAATAGATATTGTGGCGTTTGTTGATGGCCGCTTCATCTTGATCGTCGCTGCGGGTCTTCAATTCACCGCCACATACCCGGCATTTGTCGCCGTTGGGCTTGATGGCGTCGATGTAGATGTTGTTGGGGTGGTTGTTGTCATTCACGCACAGGCGACGGCCCATGATCCGGTTTTTGGCGATTTCGCGGTCCAGTAAAATCTCGACGACGATGTCCAGGGCCATGGCGGCATTTTTCAGGGCGTCGTCGAGTTTGACGGCCTGGTTCCTGTTTCTGGGAAACCCGTCCAGCAACCAGCCGTTTTTGCAGTCGTCCTGCTTCAGCCGGTCGAGAATCATGGGGATCGTGATTTCGTCGGGAACCAGGTCCCCTTTGTCGATGTAGGCTTTTGCCTGGATGCCTAGTTGGGTGCCCTTGCCGATGGCTTCACGAAAGATCGCCCCGGATTCGATGTGGGGGGTCTTATAGCGATCTTTCAGGATTGCGCCCTGGGTGCCCTTGCCGCTGCCGTTGGGGCCGAAAAACAGGATGTTCATTCATCTTCTCCTTTGGGTTGCCCTGCTCAGTGACGCAGGATCATTATAAAATGTCCATTGCACCACGCGGCCGAGCGACCTGCCGACCGTTTGAAAAGCGGTTTTTCAGCGCAGGCGTGGTGTGCTGGTCTTGTTCGATTCGTGTGGGGTTCGGCCGCATCCATGGTTCACGTTGGTTTTGAGGCGGGCCGGCGCCGGAGCGTCATCTCAGCGGCTATCCGCGTTACTACAGAAATGATGGGGGCTTGTCAAGCACCGGCATGGGGCGTGGACCGCCCCAAATAGGCCGCGACCCACTTCAGGGCCTGATCCCGACTGGTCAGCTCTCCGGAAAGTCGTCCTAAGTCGATCCGCTGCAGGATCTTTCTAAAGCCGGGGCAAGGGGAGAGGCCGAACACCTCGATCAGGTCGTGTCCGCTGATCAACGGGGGCACTTGAGCCCGGCGGCTCACATAGTCGCCGTAGGTTGTGATCAATCGACGGCAAAAAGCGATGAATGCCTGGTCCCGATCTCTCTGGAGATCGCTTTTAGCCGATATATCCGCCATGGCATGGGCGACAATCGACAGGGTCATGTCGCCGCAGTGGTTGAAAAAACGAACCATGCCCGAATGGCCAAGCGTTTGGTTTTGGGCGGCCAGAAACAGGAACAGCGGCCGGATGTGGTGGCGGATAACGGCATCGGCGGCTATCCGCTGCCGGTTGGACAGCCGCAATCGCCGGCTGATCCCAGCGGCGATCTGAGCGCCTTTGGCAGCGTGGCCGGGAAAACGGATCGCTCCCCGGGGATCGACCTGCCGGGTGGGTGGTTTCCCCACATCGTGGAGCAGGGCGCTGTATTTCAGAATCCCGGCGTGGTCGGGCCATCCCGCTTGACCGCCCAAGGCCGCATCTTTTGAAAACAGATCATCTCCCGCCGAGAGCAGTGTCTCCAATTGGTCGTACGTCCGAAGGCTGTGATCAAATACGTCCCACCGATGGTGGCGGTTTTGGGTGCATCCGATGGTCGGGTTCAGCTCCGGAAACAGGGCGGTGAGCAGTCCGCTGGCCGCCATACTGCGGATGTGTGGAGCGCTGGTCTGTGCATTGAAGATTTTCAACAGCTCAGACCAGACCCGCTCTGCGGCGACCGTGGTGATGCGCTGGTGATGCCTGCCGATAGCCGCGCGGGTTTCGGCGGACAGTGAAAAGCCAAGCGTCGCCGCCATGCGGTAAGCCCGCGCCAGTCGCACGGGGTCGTTCTCAAAGGCATTGGCCGAGACCATTCGCACGGTTTGGCGCTGCAGATCCATCAACCCGCCGCAGCCGTCCAGCAGACGGTGCGAAGTGACGTTGTAAGCCATCGCATTGATTGTGAAATCGCGGTTTAGCAGATCGACTTCGATGGATGGATGGGTCAAGGGGGTGATATCGATGCTGGTCTGTGGAGAAACGACTCTCAGGCAGTCAAACCCTTTTTGCCCGAGATTGACGATGCGGCCACCGGTCTTGGCCGCGATTTTTGCGGCAACCTGGACCACATCCCCGAGAACCACCAGGTCGAAGTCGGTCGGAGAACGGCCTGCGATCAGGTCGCGCACCGTTCCACCGACCAGGAAGATCCCTTGCGGGTCATCCGGCAGGAAGTCGAGGTTGAGACAGTCGAATGGCGTCATTGGGTTATCGGCCGGATTGGGGCGCCCGGAGGTGCCGCTGCAAGAATTTCCGTCGGGGTCAACAACCGGTGGAGGCGGTTCAAATTCCCTTGACACCAGCGGGTTCATGGTATAACACCCTGTTCACACCCACGGGCGGAACCGTTCGCTGGGGTAGAATCCGATAACTGCTATCACAAAAAGCACGCATATTCCTCCAAAAATACCAACAGTCCAACCCAATTCACCTGGAAGGCACCGTGGGATAGTGAATCCGAAATGCTGGGTTGAGGTGTAAATCCTTGTCTGCTCGCTGACCATTGCGGACCGCGGTCGCTGCTGGTTGTCGTGTTTATGGGTAACCCTTGCGGCTGACACGTGGTGAATAATCCTAATACGGGGTGTTTATGAACATTGTAGAACTGAAAAACAAAAAGATCAATGAACTGACCAAAATGGCCAAGCAGCTCAATATCGACGGTGCGGCCGGCATGCGAAAGCAGGAGCTGATTTTTTCCCTGCTTCAGGCGCAGATTGAAAAAGACGGCCTGATTTTCGGAGAGGGAACCCTGGAAATCCTGCCCGACGGCTTCGGTTTTCTACGTGCCCCCAACTACAACTACCTGCCCGGGCCGGACGACATCTACGTCTCTCCATCGCAGATCCGGCGCTTTAACCTGAGAACCGGTGACACCGTCTCCGGCCAGATCCGTCAGCCCAAGGAGTCCGAACGCTATTTTGCGCTGCTCAAGGTGGAGGCCGTCAACTTTGAAGATCCGGAAGTAGCCCGCGAAAAGATTCTTTTTGACAACCTGACGCCCCTCTATCCGGACCATAAGGTGGACTTGGAGACCGATCCGGACAACTATTCGGCCCGGATCATGGACCTGTTGACGCCCATCGGTTTCGGCCAGCGTGGACTGATCGTGTCGCCGCCGCGGTCCGGTAAAACCATGCTGCTGCAGTGCATTGCCAATTGCATTGTCAGAAATCACAAGGAGATCGTATTGTTTGTTCTGCTCATCGATGAGCGCCCCGAAGAGGTCACTGACATGCAGCGGTCGGTGAAGGGGGAAGTCATCAGCTCAACCTTTGATGAACCGGCCGAACGCCATGTGCAGGTGGCCGAGATGGTAATCGAGAAGGCCAAACGGTTGGTCGAGCACAAAAAGAATGTCGTGATTCTGCTGGACAGCATCACGCGCCTGGCCCGGGCCTACAACTCGGTCATGCCCCCAAGCGGAAAGATCCTGTCCGGTGGTGTGGACTCCAACGCCCTGCAACGCCCCAAACGGTTTTTCGGCGCTGCCCGGAACATCGAGGAGGGCGGCAGCCTGACTATTATCGCCACCGCTTTGGTGGACACCGGTTCACGCATGGATGAAGTGATTTTTGAAGAGTTCAAGGGCACCGGCAACATGGAAATTCAACTGGATCGCCGCCTGGCCGACAAGCGCATCTTCCCGGCCATCGACATCAAGAAATCCGGTACTCGCAAGGAGGAGCTGCTGCTGGAACCCAGCACCTTGAACCGGGTCTGGATTCTCAGGAAATTGTTTGCTTCCCTCAATCCTTCGGACAGCCTTGAGTTTTTACTTGAAAAAATGAACGGAACCAAAGATAATGCAGACTTTTTGGACTCAATGAACGCTTAGGATACTTACAGGGGGATTGAAATCGTCATGAAAGCCAACATTCATCCGGATTACTTCGTAACCACCGCTCAGTGCGCCTGCGGCCATACCGTCGAGGTGGGCTCGACCAAAAAAGAGATTCGCGTGGAAATCTGCTCCAAATGCCACCCGTTTTTCACCGGCAAACAGAAGTTGGTGGATACGGCCGGTCGCATCGAACGCTTTAGAAAGAAATACGAAAAATTTAACAAGCAGTAGCGCCGTCGCCGCTATCCGCCCACAGGTTGCTCCCGGTGTCCGGTCGGTGAAGCCGGCACCGCAGCCTGCCCGCCCCAACCTTTCCAGCACCCGATCTCTTTTGGCCACATGGAGATACACCGTTTGCGACCGTTGATGGTGGTTGCGGCTTCCCGTCATGATTGGATGGTGCAGCATGTTTGAAAAATTAGCAGGTGTTGAGGACCGGTTGCAGGAACTGGAACAGATGTTGTCCGATCCCAAGGTGGTCAACAATCGGGAGGCCTATCAGCGCTTGATTCGCGAACACGCCGAGATTTCACCCATCATTGCCGTTTTCAGGGAATTCAAACGGGTGGACCGGGAGTTGGACGACAGCGTCGAGCTGCTGCACGATGATGACCCCGAAATAAAGAAGATGGCCGCTGAGGAGATTAACCGGCTGGAAAAGGAGAAACAACAGCTAACGGTGGAGTTGAAATCCCGCTTGGTTCCCAAGGACCCGTTGGACGAAAAGAATGTAATTCTGGAGATCCGCGCCGGAACCGGCGGCGATGAAGCCGGGCTTTTTGCCGGGGACCTTTTCAAGATGTATCAGCGCTATGCGGATTTGCGCGGGTGGAGCGTGGAGGTGATGGATCACCATGCCACCGGCGTGGGCGGGATCAAAGAGATCATCGCCAGCGTTAACGGCAAAGGCGCCTATAGCCGCTTGAGATACGAAAGCGGCACCCATCGGGTTCAGCGCGTGCCGACCACCGAAACCCAGGGACGGATCCATACCTCGGCCGTGACCGTGGCTGTACTGCCCGAAGCCGAGGAGGTCGAGGTGCATATCGATCCCAATGAACTCAAGGTGGACGTCTTTCGATCTTCCGGGCCCGGCGGCCAATCGGTTAACACCACCGATTCGGCGGTTCGCATAACCCATCTGCCGTCCGGACTGGTGGTGATCTGCCAGGACGAAAAATCCCAGCATAAAAACAAGGCCAAGGCGGAAAAGGTGCTGCGCGCCCGCTTGCTCGATCAGATGGTCCGGGAGCAGAACGAACAGCGTTCCCGCAACCGCAAAAACCAAGTGGGCAGTGGTGACCGCAGTGAGCGTATCCGGACCTACAACTTTCCCCAGGCCCGGGTTACCGATCATCGGATCGGGTTGACCCTGTACCGCCTCGAATCGATCCTCCAAGGCCAGGTCGATGAAGTCATCGATCCGCTGATCACCTTTTACCAAAGCCAGGCTCTGCAGCATGCCGAACGCGTCGACGAATAGATTGTCCCATTGGACCATTTTAGAATTGTTGAAGTGGACCACCGGGTATTTCAGGGACCATCGGGTTGACAGTGCCCGCAGCGAAGCCGAGATCCTGCTGGCCCACACGTTGGGCGTCCGCCGCATCGATCTTTACTTGAACCATGATCAGCCCCTGTATGAACATGAACTCAAACAATTCAAGCAATCGATCAAAAGGCGGCTGGATGGCGAACCAGTGGCCTATATCACCGGCCGGCGGGAGTTTTGGTCCCTCGATCTGGCGGTCAACCCGTCGGTCTTGATTCCCCGACCCGAAACCGAATGTCTGGTGGAGGCGGTGCTGCCTTTTCTGGACCAGGCAACTGGTCGGCCGAAACGGGTGTTGGATATGGGTACCGGATCCGGCGCCATCGTCATCGCCCTAGCCCACGAACGCCCTGAACACCGCTACCTGGCCATGGATCGGTCGGAAGCGGCACTGCAAACCGCCCGGTCCAATACCCGCCGGCACAAGCTGGCTGACCGAATCGACATGTTCTGCGGCAGCTGGGACACGGCCCTGGCGCCCGAGGGGGCGATTTTTGACTTGATTGTGGCCAATCCGCCCTACGTTCGCAGCCGGGACATCGACGGTCTGCAGCCCGAAATCCGCCTGCATGAGCCCAGGCTTGCTCTGGATGGCAGCCACGACGGTTTAGCGTGCATCCGGCGGATCATTCAATCCGGGTTCCGGTATCTGCGGGCGGGAGGGCTGCTGGCTCTGGAAATGGGCCATGACCAGAGAACCGAAATCCAGACCCTTGCCGCATCCACCCCAAGATACCAATCGGTGCGGTTCATCAAGGATTACAGCGGGATCGATCGGGTGGTCCTGCTCAATACAGCCGCGTGACGAGCCGATGGCCCTTGCGATCCCCGGCACGGGTACGCCACAGTCGCGCGGATCGAGCGGCCCTCTTCGAATGCGCCTGGGGGCTTTTTGGGCACCTTATGGCAGGTCAATCCTCCCCACTAGTGGCTCCATCTAAACAAAAAAATCAATATAACGGTCGGTTATCGCTTTAGCCGCTTTGCCTGGGCCACGGATGCCCGGATCGGGGCACCCCTTGCGGATCAGGCGGTGGTGACTATTTTGACGTTGCCTCCTGTCAGTTTCTTCAGGGAATAAGGCGGCGGCACCCTTAACCGGTCAATCCAAGAGAGGTCAATTATGAATATTGATTTGAGATGTTTTTCTACCCTGTCCAATACAGGCGACTGCAGCTATGATCAGGCCAGAACCCTATCGCCGAGTGGCGATGTGGTAACCGTACGCATGCTCGCCGATCAGGCTCGGGTACCGGAGGAAGCGATCTCGCTGGTGTTTGTCAACGGACGACGATCGGATTTTGACCAGCGCTTGTCTGACGGCGATCGGGTTGCCTTTGCTCCGGCGGTGGGCGGGATGTGATCCTGTGCTCCCGCCAACGCGGCCCCATTCTCGCTTTTGGAAGCGTGACGCCCTGGCGATGCCGGTTCGATGCGGATGCGGAGTGGTTCAGTAAGGCCCTCGCGGGCACCTGCGATTCTGTCTTTCCCACCCGAGGCTGACTGGCCCTTTTGGGATTCGTTGCTGCAGCGGCCATCCCCGGCCCATGGGGGTGATATGGGATCCGCGGTCAGCCCTTGGATGCTGCCAGCGCCTTTTCCAGTTCCGGCAGAATGGCGAACAGATCGCCCACGGCATAGTAGTCGCAATTGGCCATAATGGGGGCGTTCGCATCCGTGTTGATGGCGATGATCCAGCGTGCGGTTTTCATGCCGGCAAAGTGCTGGATGGAGCCGGAGATGCCCACGGCGATGTACACCCTGGGGTTGACCTTGACGCCGGTTTGGCCAACCTGCATGGCGTAGGGGACCCAGCCGTTGTCCACCGCCACGCGCGAGGCGCCCACAGACGCGTTGAGGTGTCTGGCGCAGTCGAAGAGCAGTTTGAAATTCTCACCGTTTTTCAACCCCCGTCCGCCCGAAATGATGACGTCCGACTCGGCCAGATACCGGGCCCCGCTCCCGGCGCTGGTGGTTTCGATCACCGCGTAGCCGGTGTCGTGGCTGCCGGTGAAGGGGAAGTCGATGACTTCGGCGGCCGATGGCGATGGCGTGGCAGGGACCACATTGGCCCGCAGGCCATAGATAAAGTGCCTGCCTTCAAGGCTGATGGTAGCGATGGTTTTTCCGGAATACTGGGAAGTCTTGACGCGGTGGTTGTCCAGATCGATTTCCGTGCAGTCCATGATCAGGGGGGCATCCAGTTGGGCGGCGATGCGCGGCAGCAGCTCCCGACCGGCAGGGCTGGAGAGGCCGATCAGGCTGGAGATCCCCCAGCGCTCCATGGCCGCCACCACGGCGGCGGCCCGGGCTTCCGGATTCCAGTGTGGGTTTCCGGTGTCGATGGTTACAATGCGGCTCACTCCGTAAGTTTCCAGGAGCGTTTTGGCACTCTCGGCCGATGTGTCCACCACCAGCGCAACGAGTTGGCGGCCGTCGCCCCGGGCCGCGGTGGCCATGCCGAAATTGGCTTCTTTGACCCGTCCGTCCGTAAATTCGATGAGCAGTGCGATGGGTTGCATGATTAAATCACCTTGGCTTCGTTTTTCAGGATCGCTACGATCCGGGCCGCGATCTCGGCCGGCGTGCCCGTAAGGGCTCGCGGGGTGCGCGGTTCCACCGCCGGCGCCAACGATTCGATCCGCATGCCGGCGTTCGGCTTTTCGACGGCCAGGTCGGCCAGGCTGATCCGGGTGAGCGGCTTTTTGCGTGATTTGACGATGTCGGGGAAAGTCGGGTAGTTGGGGGTGTTCAGCCCCTTGCCCGCACCGAGAACGCACGGGGTGGTCATTTTAATGCGGTCGACGGTTCCCGGTTCACGCTCACAGCGCACCTGCAAGCTGTCGCCTGCCACCTCCACGCTGACCACATTGGTGGCCACGGGTATACCCAGGTAGCGGGCCAGGCGGAAATGGGTCTGCATGCCCTCGCTGTCGATCGACTCCTTACCGGTGAAAATGATCCAGGCTTGGCCGTCTGAGCGGATGGCGGCGGCCAGCGCGCGGGCGGTGAAGATGCTGTCGCGGGGCCGGTCGCTTTCGATCAACAGGCCCCGGTCCGCCCCCATGGCCATGGCCGCGCGCAGGGTGTTTTCGGCGGCCGGTTTCCCCAGGCAGACGGCAACGATCACGGCGTTTTGCGATGAGGCCTTTATTCTGGCCGCTTCGGTGACGGCGTGTTCGTCGTAGGGGTTCAGCAGGAAGGTGATTTTCTCGTGGATTCGGTTCTCACCTTCGATGGTGATGGTTGCCGCCGAATCCGGTACGTGTTTGACGCATACGTAGATGTTCATGGCCTGTATCTGGTTTAGGAGCGTTGCGGCCCATAAAGAAAAGATGCGCAATGAAAAACGGGCCCGCCGAGGCAGACCCGTTTTCGTCAACAACCGGGTATTCGTCTTTGAATAGCGGGTGCCACTGGTGTCAGCCGTTGACCGAGAAGCTGGAGTTGGTGTTGATCTCGCGCTTGCGGGAGAAGAAGCCCACATCCAGCGTGCGGCCGGTGTACTTCATCTTGAACTGGAAGGGGGTCCGGTCGTGATCCAGGCCTTTTTCGCAGGCGTCGATCAGTTCGGCCATCATGCGGCCGACCACCGGTGCGTTCTTGTACTGATTGCCGCTGGTTCCCACCGCCATGTAAAAACCGCCCAGATCCGATTTGTCGTACACTGGGATCCAGTCGTCGGAGCAGTCGTAGAGGTCGCAGACGCCCTTGGGCTGGTTGGGCACTTTCAGGGTGGGAACGCGGCGCGCCAGGCGGTAGCACTGAGCCTTCCACTGTGCTTCGGTCAGTTGATTATCGCGTCCGTGGCCCCCTCTGCCGGCGTAGAAGTCGTCCGGGTCGACCCACTCCTTGGGATCGCACTCCGGGTCCTCGGAGCCGATAAGGTACAGGTTGCCCACTTCGGGGCGCACATAGCAGCCGATGTCGCCATCGCTCTGGTGGTAGCCGTCGTTGTGGTAGTCATACCCCTCCGGAGCGGGGCAGTACATCACTTCGTGACGCAGGGCCTTGGTTTTGATGTTGCACCCTTCCCAGACGCCGGGGGCCATCTGGTTGACCTTAAAGCTGTGGGGGCCGGCGCAGTTGACTACCACCGGTGCATCGATCGCGGTGCCGTCGGCCAGGGTGATGCCCTGGACCTTGCCTTCAGCGGCGCGGATCCGGACCACTTCGGCATTGAAGATGAAGGTGGCGCCCTTGGCCTCGGCGGCGCGCATGATGTTGTGGGCGGACAGGGCCGGGTCGTTGACATAGCCGCCTTCGGGGCAGAAGAGCCCGCCTTTGAGCACGTTGGTCGGCTCTTCCCAGAAGGCCGGGTCCTCGGGGCGTTTGACCGGCCAGAACTCGTGCAGGTCGAGCACGGGCACCATTTTCAGGATCTCATCGTTGGTCAGCTCCCTGTACTGGACACCCACGGCATCGTAGTGCTTTTTTACGTTCTGCCATTTGTGCCCCTGGGACTTGAGCAGCAGGGATCCGGTGTTCATGTATTTGGCCAGACCCTTTTCGTCCTGGACGTGATCCAGGTAGGCTTCCCAGTTCAGCCAATATTTAAAACCTTCGTAGGCGAAGGCCACCCCGTCTTCGGTCGAATAGTGGGCGCGCACGATGGCGCAGGAGCCGGCGGTGGATCCTTCACCG
The DNA here is from genome assembly GCA_046484885.1 of Desulfosarcina sp. Lineage (GTDB taxonomy): Bacteria > Desulfobacterota > Desulfobacteria > Desulfobacterales > Desulfosarcinaceae > Desulfosarcina. The sequence continues at coordinate 16,638 of JAWOIA010000010.1, forward strand.
GCATCGGGCCGCTTGTCCACGTTGAGCGTCTTGTAACCCATCTTGGAGAGTTCATAGGCGATCGGGGCGCCGATCACTCCGGCACCGATGATAATGGCGTCATACGTTTGGGTCATGGTGTCCTCCGTCAGGTGGTGTTCGTCATTTTACGATCAGAAAGAATCGCTTGTTGATTCAGACATACGGTCATGCAAAATGAAGGCCGCAAACGAGGCCAATTTATTTTCGCGGCTGAAACGGTTCCGGCTTGATTCCATGGGGTCGCAGCGGTCACGCATCCGTTGTGCCCGGGCCCGAAACGCAAAAAATTTTTCATTTGGCCGCAAAAAAATTTCTCATTTATAGAAAACATTTTTTCATCTCGATCGGGCTTCTCAAGGCCGGTTGAATGGTGCCCCAGCCTGCCAAAACAAAGGGTCGCAGGGCGAGCCCGCCGCTTCAGCCCCCGCTGAGCTGCGTTGATCGGTCCGTGCGCGCCCGCTGGCCTAACCGGGCTATATTCTTTCAAGACCTTGAAGCCACGCAAGAAAGCGCTGTTCGCCGGCCGGTCTTAGTCCGAATTCGGCGCCGGCTTCCAGAACGGCGTGAACCATGCTGTCGGCATAGCCGCGGCTGCAGGTTAACAGGAACCCGCCCCGGCCCGCGGCGCTTTTTTCCAGTGTGACGATCTGGCAGGGGACGTGGCAAAAAGGGCCTTGCAATAGAAACGGGGGCTGCTTGGCCGGGTCCAGGAAATCCAAATTGGTCAGCTTTTCAGCTATCAGAAAGGTGCGCGGGCCAAAAAGAGCCAGGAAAACCGTGGCTTCGCTGACGTCGGTGTAGCCAGGGAAATCGGGCATCGCAGGAGCCTCCTGGCCTAAGTGATAGATGGATGCCTGGGTGCGGTTCATGCGGTTGATCAGTGTATGGCCGGCAACGGTACAGGTGCCGGGAAGCGCTGGCACGGCCAGGTCGCAGGCAGTCAGTTCGCCGATCTTGCTGTCTTGCAGATCCCAGCGGATCTTGTGGGCCAGGTCCACCAACCACGGCCCCTGTCCTTCATCCTCGTATTCCAGGGTCACGGTCCAGTGGTTGCGCACCTCTGTCTTGAGCGGGCTGACCCTGAACCGTATGGGAGATTGTCTTTTGATTGCAGCCATGATGGTTACCTCATTACCTTCTTTGGAATGTCCGGCACAGCCGCCGGGGATGTCGCTCGGAGGAACGCTGGCTCGATGCGTCGACCACCGGCCACACCCCAAACAGCGGTATCTGGAAAACTACATTTTCATTCTCTTGCCGTCGGGATCATAAAAGGGCATCGCAACGACCCTGGCGTAGAGCCGCACACCATTGCACTCATCCTCAAAAATCTCCAAGCGGGTACCGACGTCCGCCAGCTGCGATTCCACCAAGGCCATGCCCACGGCCTGGCCGGTGGTGAAACTCTTGCGCATGGTGGCCACGTAGCCGCGCACCTTGTTGTCGACAATCAGCGAGCCGTCGCGGGCGGGACGGTTGTCGTCTTCCATACGGATGCCGACCAATTTGAGCCGGCCGGGGTCCTTCTCGGCCTGGCGCAGGGCCACGGCGCCCACGGTCTTGGCCTCGGTTTTTTTGCGGTCCCAGAGAAACCCCAGGCCCACATCCAGCAAGTTGGTGCGTTGTTCGGACTCCGAGCCGAGAATGATGTGGCATTTTTCCAGGCGCAGCACGTTCTGGGCCTCGACCCCGAAATTGCGGATGCCGAATTCGGAGCCGGCTGTCTTGAGCATATCCCACACCGACTGCATGGCCGATGACGGAACGTGCAATTCATAGGAGCATTCACCAACAAATCCCAGCCGCATGGCGCGCACGAAAAGGGTCCCCTGGATGAACAACTCCTTGTATCCGGCAAAGGGAAAGGCCTCGTTGGAGACGTCTTCGTCAACCACTTTGGCCAGCACCTTGCGGGCGTTGGGCCCCGACAGGTTGATCACGCCCATGGCGTCGGTCAGGTTGACCAGATTAAATGTCCAGCCGTCGAAGCGGGTGTGATAGCGAATCCATTCCACGGTCTGTCCGGCTCGGCCGCTGGAGGTGGTAAAGTAATAATCGTTCTCGCCCAGTTTGACCACGACCCCGTCATCCATAACGCAGCCGTCGTCGTTGCACATGGCCGAGTACTTGATACGCCCTGCTGCGACCTTGCTCATGTCCGACACGTAGACCCGCTGCAGAGCCTTGAGGGCGTCGGGTCCATGGATGCGGAACTTGCCCAGGGTGGAGCCGTCCAGCATACCGACGTTGTTGCGCACGTTGAGGATTTCGTCCTTGCAGCTGAAGTCACTGGAAAAGTAGCGTGCCCGCTGCCAGACCCCGATGTTCCTGAAGACCCCGCCATCGGCCTTCTGGGATTCGTGAAGCGGGGTGCGTTTGAACATGTGGTGGTTGTAGCCGGCATAGGTCGCCAGCAAGGTGGGTACCAGCGGTGGGCGCACCGTTGTCGGCACCGGGGTGTTGATGGAAGCGGTGTACTTGGCTACGAAAAGGGGCAGGTTGTGCCCCGGAATACCGCCTTGTCCCGGCCCGGTGCCGGCCGAGGTGAAGCGCTTGATCAGTTCAGGAACATCGAAACCCATGTCGATGGCCTGCTTGATATTTTTGATGGTGGTGTCTTCGTCGAAGCAGATAAAACTTTTGCGTCCCTTGACCGGGGCGGTCGCCAGCTTGCAGCCGCGCTCGGGGCCGGGAAGGGTCGCAACTCTTTTTTGGGCCTCGGCAACGGCAGGTTCCATCTGGGCACCGGAGGCCACGGCGGCCTTGAGGCCGGCAAGGCGCCCAGATGCTTCGATGGCGGCGGGGTCGTTGACACCGGTGATGCGGCCGGCCGGAAACATTTTTTCCGGCAGTTCGATCGGCAAAAAGTAGCCGGTGTGGCTGTCGTAGCCCATCTTGGCCTGGGCCAGGATGAAGGGGCCGGTCAGGGGTGTCAGGCCGGCAGAGGCCACCAGAAGGTCGCAGGGGAACTGACGCTTGGCGGTGCCTTCGACGGTGGCCAGGGTCACTTTTTCCACCCTTTTCCCGCCGTGGGCCGCAACCGCCACCCAGCCTTTGAGAACCGGGATTCTGCGTTCGGCCAAAGCCAGCATCAGCGCCGGGTTCTGGCCGTCTTCGCGAATGTCGGCCACGCAATGGACTTTGAGCCCCAGGTCGAACAGGTCGACGGCGGCTTCCAGACCCAGATCGTGGCCCACGGAAAAGACCGCCTCGCTGCCCGGCAGCAGGCCGTAGGTCCGGGCCAGGCGATGGGCGCAGCCCACCTGCATGACGCCGGGACGCTCGTTATGTTCGAAAATCAGGGGGCGTTCGATGCAACCGGTTGCCACAACGACGCTGCCTGAGCGGATTTCGACGTAGCGTTCCGTGAACTCGTTGCCGGCTTTGCCCACCTGAAAGGCTGTAATCAGATTGTTGGTGTAGGCCCCGACCATCGAGGTGTGGGTGAAGACCCGGATATTGGGGCTTTCTTTGAGCCGTTCGGCCAGGTCACGGGCCCGTTGGTACAGGGGCGTGCCGTCGTTGCTGCTGCTGACACGGTAGTCGAAGCACCCACCCAGGTGCGGACGCGATTCGAGCAGGACCACCCGCAGCCCCGATTCGGCGGCGGCCAGGGCGGCACTCATGCCGGCGGCACCGCCGCCGATGACCGTGATCTCGGCCTTGATGTACTGTTCATCGTAGCGGCCCATGACCTGGTGGTCGGCGGAGATGACCCCGATGCCGGCGGCTTTGCGGATCTGTTTCATGGCCACCGGCCATACCGATGCCGGCTTGTGCATGGTCTTGTAGTAGAATCCGGCCGGCATCATCCAGTCCAGTTTGTCGATAAACGCCAGCCAGTCGTGGTCGGCTGATCCCTTCACATTCTGCTCCTTGACCACCATGCCTTCTTTGAGCAGGGTGTTTTCGGTGCGGACGTTGGGGATCCCGTCGACCTGCATGCAGGTATTGCTGCACTCGCCGTCAAGGCTGTAAAGACCGCGGGGGCGGTGGTATTTCAAACTGCGTGCAAAGACCCGGACGCCATTGGCGAAAAGGGCGGTTGCAATGGTATCTCCGGCTACTCCCTGGACGGTCTTTCCCCGGTAGTTCAGGGACCGTTTTTCCGATGGGGTGATGCGGAGTGTGGGCAATTGGTTAAGCCTGTTCATTTGCTCGCCTCCGGTTGTTCCACTTCAAGGTTTTTGGTTGTGTTCCGCCAGGTGGTGAACCAGGAGCCGCACCCATCGCGGTGAAACCACCACTCCTTCTGGACGCCGGCAATGCACTTGTTCATGTGGACGTAGTCACACCAGGCTCTGGGGGTCAGTTCCGCTTCCGCCGGGCGCGGTCCCTTGTCTTCCCCGCCATAGCGGAATTCGTACCCATTGCGCTTTCCGCAGATGGGACAGGTGAGTGTGAGGGCCATGTTTCAATCTCCTTTTAATTATCTGGTGTGTAGCTGACCAGGGCGGCCGTCTCACCCATCAACTGGTGGTTTTCGTAACGGCGCAGGTTGAACGGTTTGAGCATGGCCGGACAGTGGCCGCTGGCCATGAATGCGGCCATATACTTGCCCGCGGCGCTGCAGGATTTGAAACCGAAATAACCCCAGCCGCAGTCCATGTAAAAACCTTCGATGGGGTCGTTGCCATCCATAATGGGCGCCATGTCCGGCGTCATGTCGGCCAGGCCGCCCCAGATGCGCATGAACTTGACCCCTCGCAGGCACGGCAGCCAGTCCGAGAGGGCCTCGGCCTGGTGTTTGATGTAATGGGCCGTGTTCTGGGTGGTGTAGTTGGGCCAGGGGTCCATGTGGGCGCCGGTGGCTATCTCCCCTTTGAGGGTCTGGTTGGCGTAGCAGTGGTAGGCACCGGAGGAGACCACATGATCAAGAATGGGCTTCAACGGTTGGGTGACCATCGCCTGGATGGTCAGCACGCTGATGGGCAGCTTGATGCCGAGCATCTGGTAGATCAAACCGGCACTGTAGCCGCCGGCGCTCACCAGCACCCGGTTGGTGTGGATGTGGCCGCGGGAAGTCTCGACGCCGGTGATTTTGCCGCCTTCGGTGTGGATGGCGCTGGCTTCGGTGTGCTGGTGAATGTGGACCCCCTGTTTGGCACACCCTTTGGCTAGGCCCCAGACCACGGCATCATGGCGTACAATACCGCCGGGAGGATGGAACATGGCCCCATGGATGGGGAAGGTGATATCTTCGGAAATGTTCAGGGCCGGAACCAGCTCTTTGGCCTGCTTGGCGTCGATGAGGTGGCTCTCCACGCCGTGAAACTGGGCGGTGGCGATGGTCATGCGCGCGGCGCTCATGGCCGCTTCGCTGTGCATCAGGTTGAGGTTGCCGCAGTTGTTGAACATCAGGTTGAAGTCCAGCTCCTTGGTCAGCACCGGCCACAGGTCCAGTGCCTCTTTGTACAGCGGCACGTTGTACTGCGTGCGCTGGTTGGCGCGAACGATGGCCGTATTTCGACCCGCAGCGCCGAATCCGATGAAGCGTTTCTCAATAATGGCCACATCCCTGATGCCGTGCTGCTTGGCCAGGTAGTAAGCTGTGGCCAGGCCGTGAAGCCCACCGCCGATGATGACTGCATCGTAGCTGGACTTCAGTCTGGGTTGTTTGCCCCACAGGGGTCTGGATTTCCAGAACATACGCTCTCCCTACGTGTGATTTAGATAAGCCGTGGGTGAGGGTGAGCCCTCTTCCCTCTGATCCTCATTTGTGACGGATCATACGTGAATGAAATAAATTATGTCAATGATAAAATTTAATTGTTGAGAAAACTTTCAAAGCGTCTTGACAATCCAATAGTTTGATAATAAAAACATATAAAAAAGGAGTGTTAAATCATATCTTAAAATGAAATGAAATTTTCTTTTACCAAAATTAATGGTGTTTTTAATGAATGAATCCCAGGCACACCCGGTAATCAAGGGTATTGTGAACCAACTCGAAACATTGACGCCCAAGGGCAAAATCCTCGGCAGCTATATCATTCAGAACCCCCGCAAGGCCGTTTTCATGACCACCAAAGAACTTTCCGAAGCCTGCGGGGTCAGTGAGGCCACGGTCGTCCGGTTCGTAGTCCAGTTAGGGTACGGCGGCTATGGTGAATTCCTCCAGGCGTTGCGGGATTTTCTGGATTCAGGCCTGACTTTGCCCGATCGGGTGGACCTGCCCGGTATGAAGGGGCCCGGTACCGACCTGTTCCACCGGGTGGTGTTCGATGAGATGAACAACCTGCGGCAGTTCTACGAATCCATCGACATGGCGCTGCTGTCCCGGATCGTGGCGCAGTTGGAGCAGAGCCCCGCCGTCTATGTGGTCGGCTCCCGGGTTTCGTACACCTTTGCCTATTACCTGGGCTGGTCGCTGACCAAAGTGCGCCGGGGGGTTCATATCCTGACCGGCAGCGACAGCACCGCCATCGACTGGTTGACCAACGCTCCCGACAACAGCCTGGTGGTGATCATCACCACCTCCCGCTATCCCAATGAACTGATCAAGCTGGGCAAAGCCGCCCGACGGCTGCAGCACAACCTGCTGGTGATCACCGACAACACCCTGTGTCCGGTGATCCCCTTCGCGCACCTCTCCCTGGTGGTCCCTTCACGCTCCATCCCGCTGATCGGCTATCCGGCCACCATCTCCTGCATCATCAACTATCTGGTGCTGGAGATGGTGAATCGTCAGCACCCGCATCTGAAGGCGCACCAGGAGAGACTCGAGCAGATGTATCTGGAAAACGACATCCTCTTCAACATCTACGCCCCCGAATGAGGCCCGGGCGGGGGTCGCGCGGCCGGGTACCCAGCCGGGGTGTTTTTGGCGGCGGCGTGGGTGCCGACCGGCAACCAGTTGTTCAAAGCCGTCAGGCACACGCATTGAGAACCCTGGTTTGCCCAGCGCTAAAAAATATGGCATACTTTTCAGGCGTATGAAAATCCTAGATTGAGCGATTGTCGAGCTTGCCGCAGATACAAGGAAGATGGCTTTGTGCTATAGTCGTCTATGCGCGAAGGCATCTGACACCGTAGATGCGGTAAGATCGGCAATCCCGAAGGGTTTTCCATTTTGGCGGCTGATACGCACCTAAGCCCCAGTCATGCTTTTGCATTTTAATGATTCCAAAATGGGAAACGCTCAATTTAGGAACAAAAGACTGTCAATTTTGACCCAATACCGGCAGGGATGTCCGCCATGAAGTCGACACGCGAATCCAGCGCCCGCATGCTCGACATCGGCTACGAGGAGTTGTTGCCCTTTTTCGAGGGCTTCAGTGAGGGTTTGATCATCGTCGATCGCAGCGGCACCATCATTTACTACAATTGCGCCATGGCCGCCATCGACGAACTGGATCCGGCCGATGTGTTGGGGAAAAAAGTGGTGGACGTTTACGATCTTTCAGAGGCGGACAGCGTGATCATGCAGTGTCTGAACAGCCGGCAACCCATCGTTGACCGGGCGCTGCTCTATCGCACGCAGCGAGGAAAGGTGGCCAACACCCTTCACACCGTTTTTCCCCTTTTCAAGCGGCAGCGGCTGCAAGGCGCCATCTGTCTGGTGCGCGAATACAACGTTTTGGAACAGACCATCTCCTCCATTTCGATTCCCCGATCGAAACGGGTGCTGCCCAACGAGACCCGCTTTGATTTTGATACCATTGTGGGCAGCAACATCGAATTTTTAAGGGCGGTCAACACAGCCAAGATGGCCGCCCACACGCCCTCGCCGGTGATGCTGTACGGGGAGACCGGCACGGGCAAGGAGCTCTTCGCTCAGGCTATTCATAACCACAGCGGGCGCCGCAGCGGCCGCTACACGGCGGTAAACTGTGCCGCCATTCCGGAAAACCTGCTGGAAGGTCTGCTGTTTGGCACCACCAGCGGTGCGTTTACCGGGGCGCGCAACAAACTGGGGCTCTTCGAACGTGCCAGCGGCGGGACCATTTTTCTGGACGAAATCAACGCCATGGCCACCGGGCTGCAGGCCAAAATCCTGCGGGCGATTCAGGAGCGCAAGGTGCGCCGCCTGGGCTCCCTTCACGAGACGGTGATCGACGTCAAAATCATCAGCAGTGTCAACCAGGAACCGCATGTGGCCATTGCCGCAAACAACCTGCGGCCCGACCTGTTTTACCGCCTGGGGGTGGTGTTTATCCCCATTCCCCCCCTGCGGGATCGCAAGGAGGATATCCTTCTGCTGGCCGGCCATTTCCTGGACAAGCACAGCCGGGCGCTCAACCGCCAGGTTACCGATATCTCCGGTGAGGTGCTGGCCCTGTTCAACGATTATGACTGGCCCGGCAATGTTCGTGAATTGGAGCATGTGATCGAGGGGGCCATCAATATGGTCGTCTCCAGCCGGACACTGGATCGGCGCCACCTGCAGTCTCATCTGACCACCTGGCGGCGGCTGCGGGGACAGCCGGGGACAGCCCAACCGCCAACGGCGGGGATGCCGTCCGATGGGCGGGTGGGCGGCGGACAGGCAGCCGAGCCATCACCCGCGCCGCCATCGCCGACGACCTATCCGCGTCCGGCAGAGAGCAGCGGGGGGCTGATGGCCACCCAGGCCGATCATGAGAAAACGGTGCTGATCGATGCTCTGGCCGCTCATCGGGGCAACGTCACCCGGGCCGCAGACAGCATTGCTATTTCACGGCAGCTGTTCGCCTACAAAATGAAAAAATACCGCCTGCATCGGCGGGACTACCTCTTATGAAACTTCGCCAATATGGCCCAGTTCCATTCTCGATCAAACAGGCCAAGGGCAGGCGGCGGTGCTGACATGAACTCGGGCGACCGCAAACGGGTATCCTACTTCGAGGCCATGGTCGACGCCTTCGACGGCATGGTCTACGTCTGTGCACCGGACAACCGCATCGAATTCGTCAACCGCCGCGTTGTCGATCAGCTGGGTCGGGACCCCGTGGGGGAGCCTTGCCACCAGACCCTGTTCGGTTGCGATGAAATCTGCCCCTGGTGTCCGGAGCAGGATGCCTTGCGGGGGCGGACGGTTCGCCGGGAGTTCAAGAACCCAAAGACGGGACGCTGGTTCTACCATATGGCGACGCCCATCGCCCATCCTGACGGGTCCCTGTCCAAACTCAGCCTGTGCCTGGACATCACCGACAAAAAACGGTCCGAAAACGACCTGTTGGAGAGCGAGCGCCGCCTGAGTACCCTCATGAACAACCTGCCCGGTATTGTCTACCGCTGCCGGGCCGACGAATCTTTTAGCATGACTTTTGCCAGTCAGGGCAGCAAACGCTTGCTGGGCTTCGAACCCCATGAACTGCTCGATCTGGGGCCCAACGCCTTTCAGCGCATCGTTCACCCGCAGGACCGCGAGAATATGCTCAACCTGGTGCGTGAAACCGTGGCCACGAAGCGACCCTTCAGTTTTATTTACCGCATTCGGGCGGCCAGCGGCGGGGAGAAGTGGGTCTGGGAACAGGGCGAGGGGGTCTTTGACGAAAACGGTCAGCTGGTGGCCCTGGAAGGGTTCATCAGCGACGTGACTGCCTATAAAGAGGTTGAGCTGGATCTGCGCAAGGAGAATCTGCGCCTGCGCTCATCGATCAGCGAGCGCTATCGGTTCGGCGACATCATCGGTAAAAGCGAGGCAATGCAACGGGTTTACGACCTGATTCTCAAAGCGGCCGGCAGCGACGCCAGTGTGATCATCTTCGGTGAGTCCGGCTCCGGCAAGGAACTGGTGGCCCGGGCCATCCACAACCTGAGTGACCGGCGAACGGGGAACTTCGTCGCGGTCAACTGCGGTGCCATTCCCAAAGATTTGATGGAACGGGAGTTTTTCGGGCACCTCAAGGGCGCCTTCACCGGTGCCGGCGCCGATGCGGTCGGGTTTCTGGATTCGGCCGACGGCGGCTGCCTGTTTTTAGACGAGATCGGCGAGATCAGTCAGCCCATACAGGTCAAGCTGCTGCGGGTGCTCGATGGGGTGGGGTACACGCCGCTGGGGGGCATCAAACTCAAGAAAAGTAATTTTCGGGTGATCGCCGCCACCAACCGCGACCTGGTGCAACTGGTCCGGGACGGTCGGATGCGCGAAGACTTTTTTTACCGCATCCGCATTTTGCCGATCCAATTGCCGCCGCTGCGCCAACGCAAGGAGGACATTCCACTGCTGATCGATCATTTCCTGGCGGCGTTTACAAAGGGCAAACAGCCGCCCGCACACTTGCCGGTGCGGGTCCGCGAAGCCTTGGAAAATTACAGCTGGCCCGGCAATGTGCGCGAACTTCACAACGTGCTGCATACCTACATTACACTGGGGAAATTGGACTTGATGGGTCAGATTTCGGATATGGCGGGTTTTGAGGGGCCAGGGGCACCGGAGTTGGCATTGTGCGGTGGCGACTCCCTGCGACAACGCATGGACAGCCTGGAAAAACAGATCCTTCTCAGGGCTCTGGAGGCGGCCCGGTGGCATCGCGGGCGGGCTGCAGAAGCCCTGCAGCTCAATTACAAGACCCTCCAACGCAAGATGAAAGCGCACGGCATAAAATAGTCTAGTATGTGGACAAAATTGTCCAAAGTTAATTAAGTAACAATATAACAAATAGTTGCCCAAGGTAATGCCTGGTTTTTAAGACAGTAATGTCCTATCCCGGTCTCATGATCGGATTTTAAAAAAAGCATCTTTCTCTTTCATTTCAACCTGCTGACCACCCGCTGCCGAGCTGGCATAAAGATTGAATTCTTTCATCGACGGTGGGGCGACGGTCGGTTTGCCTGAGACCACCCGCTCACACCGCCCGCCTTTTGCAATTGTGCCGCTGAACCGAATCAACCACCTCCAAGGGAGCGTCATCCATGATGCCGACCGTCATCCACGAGCGCTGTTCCGGCTGCGGGGCCTGCAAACTGGCCTGTGCCATGGAAAATTTCAACGCGGTTCAGCCCACGCGAGCGCTGTTGTGGATCCAAGGGCGCTTTCCCGCCCCCGGCGATTACCGGATTCATTTCTGCGATCAATGTGGCGAGTGTGCCGACAACTGCCCGGTGGCGGCTATTGGGATGGACAGCGGGGTTTACCGGGTCGACCAGGAGTGTTGCACCGGGTGCCAGACCTGCATCGAGGTATGCCCCAAAGGGGTCATGGTGGCCCAACCGGGGGCCGAGTTCCCGTCCAAATGTATCCTTTGCGGCGCCTGTGCCGAAATCTGCCCGCGCAGCGCTATTGTGATGACTATGGATGGACACTAACCAGAAAGGAGAAGGAATGAACAACAACGCTATCGACAAAACCGTGGTCACCATAGCGGCGATCTGTTGCTTGACGTTCGTATTCTTGACCATGGCCTCGCCGGAGCAGGTCAAGGACCTGTTCGACAAGATTTTCCATTTCTTCATCAGCAATTTCGGCTGGGCCTACATGACCTGTGTGGCCGGTTTTGTGGTTTTCTGTCTCGCGGTGGCGTTTTCGCGATTCGGCAACGTGCGGTTGGGCCAGGATGATGAAGCCCCCGAATTCAGCCTCAAGGCCTGGTTCGCCATGCTTTTTGCCGCCGGTATGGGCATCGGCCTGGTCTTTTGGGGGGTGGCCGAACCGATTTACCATTTTGCCGGCCCCCCCTTTGCCGAGCCAAAAACTGCCGCGGCGGCGTCGGAAGCCTTGCGCACGGCGGTTTTTCACTGGGGGCTGCACCCCTGGGCCTGCTATGCGACCGTGGCTCTGGTGCTGGCCTACTTCCAGTTTCGCAAGGGCTACCCCGGACTGATCAGCGCCACCTTGACGCCCTTGATCGGTGAAGCGGCCGTTCGGGGCGCCACCGGCAAGGTGATCGACTCGCTGGCCGTGGTGACCACCTTGTTCGGTGTGGCCACCTCTCTGGGTCTGGGTGCCATGCAGGTGACGACCGGATTGGATCTGCTTTACGGCTTCGGCTCTGGCACGGCGGTTTCCATTGTCGTCATCGCCGTCGTCACCGCCTTGTACATCATCTCCGCTGTGACCGGTATCCACCGCGGTATCCGCATCCTGAGCAACATCAACATGATCATGGCTATCGGCCTGATGCTGCTGGTGCTGCTCATCGGGCCCACGCGCTACATTCTGAACGCCTTTGTCGAATCCGTCGGCAACTACCTGCAGAACATCCTCTGGCTCAGCTTTTTCGTGGATGCCAGCGGCGGCGTAGCCCAACATACCGGCTACGACTGGTCCGGTGCCTGGACGGTCTTTTACTGGGCCTGGTGGCTGACCTGGGCGCCCTTCGTGGGGGTTTTCATCGCGCGCATCTCCCGCGGTCGCAAGATCCGTGAGTTTGTTCTGGGCGCCCTGCTGGCCCCGACCCTGCTGTGCGCCATCTGGTTCAACATCCTGGGCGGTTCGGCCATCTATCTGGAGCTCAATGCCACACCGGGCATTGCCGAGGCCACCTTCAACGATGTGACCACGGCGATTTTCACCCTCTACAACAACTTCCCCATGAGCGCCTTTCTCTCCTTGATCTCCATGATCATTGTGTGCATCTTCTTCATCACCTCGGCCGACTCGGCCACCTTTGTGGTGGGGATGATGACCTCCGGTGGCAGTTTGGAGCCAAAGACCGGCCTGAAGGTCTTCTGGGGACTGGTCTGCTCGTCCATTGCGGCCATGCTGCTGGTGGCCGGGGGGCTGAAGGCCATTCAGACGGTTGCCTTCGTGGTCTCCTTTCCCTTCATGATTCTGATGCTCTTTATGGCCTGGTCCTTCATCAAATCCATCTCGGTCGACTCGGAGGCCGTCCAAAGGCCCAAAAAGCGCAAGACCGCCAAACGGCCCATTGAGAGCGCCGCCGTGGCTGAACCGACCCGCGGCGCATCAACTTAAGGAGCTTGCCCCATGTACGGCTATGCTGGAACCATTTTGCGGATTGACCTGTCCTGCGCAACCGTTGTCAAACAACCGTTGGACGAGACCCTGGTCGAGGGCTTTATCGGTGGCCGGGGCTTTGTGGCCAAACTGCTCTTTGACGAACTGCCGCGGGGCATCGATCCCTACGCTGCCGAGAATATCTTCATCGCCGCCTCCGGGCCCCTGTCCGGGTACCTGTTGCCGGCCAGCGGCAAGACCCACTTCGGCACCAAGTCCCCGGCCAGCGGTGGCTATGCCGACAGCAATATGGGCGGCCATTTCGGCCCGGCACTGAAATACGCCGGGTATGATATGCTGGTCCTGACCGGCCGTGCGCCGGTACCCAGTATTGTGGTGATCGAAGACGGCCGGGTCGAGATCCGCCCGGCCGATGCCTACTGGGGGCAGGGGGCGCTGGCCGTGGAGAAGAATCTGAAAGCCGATTTGGGTGAAGATTTCCAGGTTCTGACCATCGGACCGGCCGGTGAACGGCGGGTGCGCTATGCCTGCCTTTCGCATGACTTCGGCCGTCAGGCCGGGCGCAGCGGTGTCGGGGCCGTGCTGGGGTCCAAGCAGGTCAAGGCCATTGCCGTCAAAGGCACGGGCAGGTTGCCGGTGTTCGATGTCAAGCGGGCCTATGCCGCCGGCAAGGCGGCTTTCCGCAAGGTGGCCGCCAAACCCGGTTTTACCGAATGGACCCCGGAAGGGACTGCCGGGATCACCAACTGGGTCAACGAGGTGGGTGTCTTTCCCACCCGCAATTTCAAGACCTCATTTTCGGATCACTACCCGGCCATTAACGGCAAGGCCGTCCTGGAACGGCTCAAGATCACCGACAAGGGCTGCTACTGCTGCCCCACTCCCTGCGGCAAGTACGGCCACACCAAAACCAAGCTGGGCAACGCCTACGTCGAAGGCCCTGAATACGAAACCATCGCCCTGTTCGGCGGCAACTGCGAACTCAAAACCATCGAGGAGGTGGCCTACGCCAACTATCTGTGCGATGAGCTGGGACTGGACACCATTTCCGCCGGTGCCGTCATCTCCTGGACCATCGAGTGTTTTGAAAAAGGGATGCTCACGGAAAAGGAGATCGGCCGGCCGGTAAAGTTCTCGGATCTGGAAACGGTCGGCTACCTGCTGGAGAAAATCGCTGCCCGTGACGGCATCGGTGATCTGCTGGCGGAAGGTGTGAAAAAAGCGGCTGATCAGGTGGGCCAGGGGTCGCACGTGTTTGCTATTCATGTCAAGGGCTTGGAGTGGACCGGTTACGAGTGTCGCAATGCCCCGTCCATGATGCTGGCTTACATGACGGCCGACATCGGCGCCCATCATTCCCGTGCTTGGGTGTTGGGCCACGACATGGCCGGCGCCTGGACCAACGTGCATGACCTGGTCAGCGGCGGCGGCACGGTCGAGCGCCAGCCCCGGGCCGAGATCAGGGCCGAAAGCGCCCGCTACGTTATCGACTCCCAGCATACCCGCCCGCTTTTTGATGCCCTGGGCGTTTGCCGGCTGCAGCTGATGGAGCTGGGTTTCGAGGTCGAGAATTACGAGGAATTGTTTTACTATATCACCGGCAAAAGACGGTCATGGAAGGATCTGCTGGTGATTGCTGAGCGTATTTGGAACCTCACCCGCGTCATCTCCGCACGGGAAATCAAGGGTTTCGGCCGCAGTTGGGACCTGCCGCCGCAACGGTTTTCGACCGAGCCCATCCCAAGCGGTCCCAACGAGGGGTATTACATCCCTTGCGATCAGCTGCAACAGCTGCTGGACTGGTACTACGCCGCCCGCGGCTGGGATGCCAATGGGCTGCCCACCCGCGAAACCCTGGTGCGTTTGGGATTGCATACTGTGGCCGATGCACTGTGTGCCGAAGGTGTGCCGATCAACTAGATCCGAAATCCAATCAGGAGCATGGGACATGAAAAAAGTACTCACCCCGGACGTGTTTGGTCAGGAAACGGCCGATGCGGTAATTATCGGCGGTGGGATTATCGGTGTGGCCACAGCATTTTGGCTGTCCCGTGCCGGGATCTCCACTATCCTGGTCGAGATGCGCGACGGCCTCTCTACCTTGACCACCACGGCGTCGATTGAGTCTTTTCGCGCCCAGTTCACCGAACCGGCCATGGCGGCCCTGGCCAAGGAATCGATTGAGGTGTGGGAAAACTTTGCCCAGACCACCGGTTTGCAGGGCTACGAAATCGATCTGCACCATGGCGGCTACCTCTTCCTGACCACCGCGCAGGAGATGGTAGCCGAAGTCAAGGCCACGGTTCAGGCTTACCACAGCGTCGGGGTGACCGATTCCGAATATCTCAGCGGCGATGAGATCCGCCATCGCTGGCCCTGGCTCAACCCGCAGGTCAAGGCCGGTGCATTCCGTGCCCGGGACGGCTGGTTCTCGGCCCATGAGGTGACGCAGGGGTTTGCGCGGGCATCAGACAAGGCACGCTTTTATCTGCGCACCCGGGCCACCGCTATCGAGACCGACAGCCAGGGAGTCTGCGCGGTATTGACCGACCGGGGTCGTATCGACACCCGGGTGGTGGTCAATGCCGCTGGACCCTTTGCCATCGACGTCGGCCGTTGGGTCGGGGTCGAGCTGCCCATCTACCAGATGCGCCGTCAGCGTGTCTTTGTGGCCCCGCATCCCAAAATTCCCCAAAACGCTCCCCTGATCATGGACGTGGACAATGAATCCTACTGGCGGCCGGAAACCGGCGGCGCCCTGCTGGGTTGGCACAATCCCGAAGAGCAGAAGAGCGACCCCATGGAAGAGCCGCAGGGCGATTGGGATTTTCCCGCCTTCACCCTGGAGATGTGCTCGCGCCTGAGCCCTTTTTGGAGCGAGGTGGTGGACGACCTGAAACAGGAGGATCTGTCGGTTTACGCCGGCCAGTATGTGCACGCGCCCGACGATCAGCCCTTGATCGGGCCGGTTGCCGCTGTTCCCGGGTTTTACCTGAACTGCGCCTACTGGCCGGGGGTGATGCTGTCGGCGGCGGCCGGGCGCTGGACCTGCGATCTGATCACCGGCCGAATGAAACCCGAAGCGAACCCGCTGCGCCTTAGCCGCTTCGAAGAGGGGCTGACCACGCCACCGGGAGCTTTTATGCGCGGCCGTCATTAGCGCCCATCCGCCCGGGCAAACCATAAATCTTCTATGAGGAGGGGTCCCCATGCAGCGGTTTGAATATTTCACCCCCGAGGATGTCCACAGAATTCACGAAGCGACCCTGCGTGTGCTGGAGACGGTGGGTGTCGACTTCGGTTACGAGCCGGCTGTGGCGGTATTCAAAAAGGCTGGATGCAAGCTGGACGGTCAGCGGGTTTTTCTCTCGCCCCAAATGGTCATGGAACAAGTGGCCAAGGCCCCCGCAGAGTATACCCTGCAGGCCCGCAACCCGGACAAGAACGTGACTATCGGTGGCGACAACATCGCCTACATTCCCTGCTATGGCCCCCCTTTTGTGCATGATCTGGACCGGGGTCGACGGGAATCCACCCTGGAAGACTACATCAACTTCGTTAAGCTCTCCTATACCAGCAAGAGTATCGACATCACCGGCGGCATGATGGCCGAGCCCAACGACATTCCCCATGCACGGCGCAATGCCGAGATGATGCTTGCCTCCATGCGCTATTCGGACAAGCCCTTCATGGGCGGTGCCATCGGTGCCGAGGCGGCCCGGGAAACCATCGAAATGGCGGCCATTGCTTTCGGCTGTTCGGAAAATGACCTTGCCGCAAAGATGCCTATGATCAGCATCCTGTGCACACGCACACCGTTGGCCTATGACGATCGTATGCTCGGTGCGATCATGGAATACGCCAAGGCCGGCATGCCCCAGCTGATCTCATCCCTGGCCATTGCCGGGGCTACGTCGCCGGTGACCATGGAGGGCACCCTGGTGGTTCAAAACGCCGAAGTGCTGGCTGGAATTGTGCTGACCCAGCTGATTCGGGAAGGCGCGCCGGTGGTCTTTTCCGGGTCCTCCACGGCTGCGGCCATGCGTTACGGCACGTTGAGCATCGGAGCGCCCGAGATGGCGGTCAACACCGCCGCCACCGCCCAGATGGCCCGCTTTTACGGCATCCCCAGCCGTGGCGGGGGGGCCATCACCGATGCCAAACTGCCCGACGCCCAGGCCGGTTTGGAGTCGATGATGAGCCAGCTCATGGCCACGCTTTCAGGTGTGCATTTTGTGCTGCACTCGGCTGGAATTCTCGAAGGCTACATGGCGGCCTCCTACGAAAAATTCATTATTGATGACGAAATCTGCGGCATGTGCAAACGCATCAAGCGAGGGGAGGGGGCCGATCCCGAAAAGATGGCCCTTGATGTGATCACCCAGGTTGGGCCGGGCGGTGAATATCTGACCCAGCTGCACACCTTTGAGAACTTTCGCAAGGAACTCTACACGCCCATCATGGAACAGAAGGAATCCTACACCGGTTGGAAGGAGAAAGGCGGCGAGTCGATCGAAAAGACCGCCAACCGCAAGTGGAAGGAAATTCTCCGCGCTTACCGGGAGCCTGCCATGCCTGTCATGGTGCTGAGTGAACTGGAACGCTATATCCAGAAAAAATATGGCCCCTGAGCGGCGGTCGGTCTTCAGGCGCCCGGAGAAGCAAATTATTTTTCACCATTTTCGCAAAAATTTTTTCCGATTGGAAAATTATTTTTCTCTCTGACCCCGCTTCAAAATTCATTACCACGGGGCCGTCTGTGGACCCACGGGTCTAACCTGCCGGTATTGGAGACAAATAAGTGGATTGGCGGGGTGCCTTGCAGCCCAATGAACAAGAGTCATTTATTGCGGTACGTTTGTTGCTTTAAGTCGTCGTGTGGTGATTTTTTTGAAGGTCAACCCAAACCCTATACGGAGGAGTGTATGAGAGCAAAGCAATTGATCGTGAGTGTCGTAATGGTCTGTTTGGTCCTTTCCCTGTTTGCCGGAACCGCCATGGCGCAAAAGGTTCTCAAGGTCGGTGTCCTGGGGCCGTTTACCGGTCCGGCAGCCCAAAACGGTGCCGAGTTCAAGGCATCCGTCGAGATGGCGCTGGAAAAGATCAACTACACCGTGGGCGATTACAAACTGGAAATCGTGTGGATTGACAGCCAGAGCGATCCGGCCAAGGCCGCCAGCGCCTACGCCGAAGCGGTGGAGCGGCTGGGCATCGACTGTGCCATGCAGAACTGGCACAGCTCGGTTGCCGTGGCGGCCATGGATGTCGCCGCCCAGTACAAAATCCCGCATTGGTTCGGTTTCGGGGCCACCGAGGTGGTCAACGAAAAATGGCGCAGCGACCCGGCCAAATACAGCTACTGGGGAGGCAAAGGCTGGCCGATTCCCGCCAAAATGGCGTTGGGTTACGTTGAGTTGCTGGAGAGTGCCATTGCCGCCGGCTCCTACAAACCCAAAAGCAAGACCGTCGCCATTTACGGCGAGGACAGCGATTGGGGCCGCAGCCTGGGCGGCGCCTTGAAGGGCTTTTTTGCCGAAAAAGGATGGACGATCGTGTCCGAAGATTACTTCCCGCTCACCCAGACTGACTTCTACCCGCTGCTGGGCAAGTACAAGCGAGGCGATGTGGCTGTGCTGGCCGGCACCTCCACCGCTGCGCCGACCATGACGGCTTTCGTCAAACAGGCCGGTGAAGTGGGTCTGCAATCGGTAATCATCGCCGATGGTCTGGGCTGGATGGGTGACTGGTACACCATGGCCGGGCCCGCGTCCAACGGCGTGCTGGACATGATTCCCCAGTTGACCACCCCGGAATCCCAGCAGTGGGCCGCTGACATCCAGGCCAAGTACGGCTTCAACCCCAGCCCCTCGGCCGGCGGGCTTTGCTACGACGGCACCAACATGTTCATCAAGATCCTCAACCGTACCCTGGAGAAATACGGCACACTGGATAAGGTCACGATCCACAAGACCTTTGTCGAGGAGGTTCACACCGGCAAGCTGACCTTCGGGAAAGCCGACGGCGCCTTGATCATGAACGAGTACCGCTATACACCCGAGAGCGTTCCAGATCCGGTGGTGGCCAAGGACGGCTACTACTTCCCGGTGATCCAGTACACGGAAGGCGTGGGGAAGATCGTATTCCCCGAAGACTGGGCCGAAGCCGCGTTCGCAGCACCTAAGAAGTGACAATCTCGTAAAAAGTCAATTTTGAGCGCCATTGAGGGTTTGGGGGGAAGAAGCGATTTTGGGGAAGGCGTTAAAAATTGCAAGCTGTTTGAGGAGCTTGCGACGAGTTCTTGCAATTTAGCCGCCACCAAAATCGCGCCCCGATACCCTCACGAAGCGAAAAAGTCGACTTTTTTACGACATTATCAAGAAGTAATACCGGTCACAGCTGATCGCCCAGGCGACCACCGGGGGCCGGTTGAGACCGGCCCCCGGTGGC